>NZ_JARWNW010000134.1 GCF_029868325.1 Nocardia carnea | reverse complement strand
CCCGAGGTCCGCGCCGTTTTCGCGGGATTCAAGGCGCTGTTCGATCCGGCAGGTGTCCTCAATCCAGGAGTGCTGGTGCAGCCCCGGCCGCTGGACGCCCCTCAACCGCTGCGCGGGCGGGGCCCGGTGGCGGCCGCCGGGGGTGTGGGGGGGGGGCCGCGGCGCGCCCCCCCCCCCGCCACGAATAAGCGGTGTTCTGTTGTTCGATGCTGTTGTGTCGGACGCGCGGACGGTCAGAGGGCGGGAGCGGACTCCGTGTCGATCACGGCGTCCAGCTCACGCAGTCGTTCCATATGTTCGTTCGCGTGATGCTGGCAGAAGAGCAACTCGCCACCTGCGGGCAGAACGGCACGCACACGGGCCGCCGCCCCGCAGCGATCGCAGCGATCGACCGCGGTCAGTGGGGTGCTAGTCAGGGTTCCTGGCATGACTCCTCCGTCCTGGCTTCCGGCACAAAGACCGTTCACCTGGTGTGAGGCCCGTGGTCACTCCGCGGGCTCGCTTCCGCTACTTCCCAGCAGTGGTATGACTACTCTGTCAGACGTTCCGGGCATTGGGTTTGTTCCCCGTGGGGAACGACTGTGTTTTCCCTAACACGACCAGCGGTTTCCGCCTGTGGCGAACACCTCCGGCCGGGCGTGGAATACCGGTGTTCCGCTGCCCTGTACGACTTGTCGAGTTGTGTATCGGAGGTTACCCGTGCCCTGTGACACTCACACCCTTGTTCACCTCTGTTCTCCCGGTGAGTGGGCCACCGCGCGGCAATCCGGCGCGCATCGGCCGGCCTCCCTGGCCACCGAGGGCTTCGTGCACCTGTCGGCGCCGCACCAGGTGCACTTGCCGGCAAACCGGCTTTTCGCGGGCCGAACCGATATGGTGCTGCTCCGGCTCGACCCCGCACGACTGAACGCCCCGGTGCGGTGGGAACCTGGTGTTCCAGGCGACGATCCCGCGCTGCGGTTCCCGCACCTGTACGGTCCGCTTCCGGTGTCGGCCGTGATCGGCGTGGAACCGTATCGCCCGGGACCGGACGGAATGTACCCGCCACTGACCGGCTGACCGGGCCGCCTGAGAACCCTCGCCCAAGGCCGGAGAGGAAACAACGAGCCGCCGGCCGAGATATCGGCGAAGATCCGGCCACGACCTGTTCGGCCCGGATCCGCGGGGCCGGTACGGACCGCCCCCGGCGCTACAGCCACGCACCCGATTCGTCGTCCGGTTCTGCGGCCAGTTCCCGGGCGAGGATCGCGGCCTGCACCCGGGACCGGAGTCCCAGCTTGGCCAGTACCCGCGAGACATGTGTTTTCACCGTTGTCTCCCCGATGAACAGCCGGGCGGCGATCTGCGCGTTGGACAATCCGGCGCCCAGGCAGTCCAGGACCTCGCGTTCCCGGCCGGTCAGATCGGCCAGGCCCGGGGGTGGCTCCGGCCGGGGCGAGGAGTTCGTACTCGCGAAGGCCTGGATCACCGCGCGGGTCACCTCCGGCGCGAGGACACCGTCTCCGGCGGCGACCGACCGGACCGCCTCGATCAGCGCCGGTCCCGACGCGGATTTCAGGACGAAACCGCCGGCCCCCGCACGGAGGCTGCCGAACACGTATTCGTCGAGGTCGAAGGTGGTCAGCACGAGGACCCGGGCCAGATTGTCGCCGGTGATCCGGGCGGTGGCGGCGATACCGTCCATCCCGGGCATCCGTACGTCCATCAGCACCACATCGGGTCGCAGGGCGCGGGCCTGGGCGAGTGCGACCGCTCCGTCGGCCGCCTCGCCCACCACGTCGATATCGCCGGCGGTGTCCAGGATCATGCGCAGCCCGGCCCGGATCGCCGCGTGATCGTCGGCGAGGAGCACCCGGATCACAGTGGTTCCCCCACGGGTTCCGCGGTTGCGGTGAACGGCAGGCGTGCCTGCACCCACCAGAACCCGGATTCCGGGCCGGACCGGAAGGTGCCGCCCAGCGCCGTCGCGCGTTCGCGCATATTCGCCAGGCCGCGCGGCTCCACGCCGGTATCGAGGGCGGCCGGTGCTGCTTCCTCGGCAGGGAGCGGGTTGCACACTGTCAGGACGAGCGTTCCGGTCTCGGTGTGCACCTCGATATCGACCTCCTGCCCGGGTGCGTGCTTCATCGCGTTGGTCACAGCTTCCTGGACGATCCGGTACGCCGCCTGATCGACCGCGCCGGCCACCGGGTGACCCGCCGTGTCCTGTCGTACCCGTACCCGCATACCTGCCTGCCGGGCCACCGCGACCAGCCCCGGCAACTGGGCCAGCCGGCCCGGCGCGGTGGTTTCGGTCGCATCGTTGTCCCGGCGCAGCAGCCCGATCATGGTCCGCATTTCCTGCAGGCCCTCGACACTGTTGGTGCGTATGGCGGTCAGGATGCCGGTGAGCCGCGGATCGGCGCCGGTTCCGTTCATGCCGGCCAGTGCCGCCTCGGACTGCAGGGCGATCGCCGACAGATGCCCGGCGATCACATCGTGCAGATCGCGGGCCATGGCCTTGCGTTCGTCGGCCACCGCCGCCCGGCGGTCCAGTTCCGCCACCTGCGTCAGCGCACGCCGCCGGGCGCGTTCGGCCGCGGCGGTCTCCATATGTGCGCGGACCGTGAGTCCCCACCACAGCGAGGTGCCCACGAAGGCCGCCGCCATGATCAGCGCCAGCACCATGAAACGCCAGTTCTCGGTCATCGCCAGCACCACGCCCGCGGCCGTCGCGGACAGCGCCAGCCACGCCACCACCGCCCCCTGCATCTGGCGCCGGGTGCCGTAGACGACCGCCGCATAGATGAGATCGGAGTAGACGAGCCACACCGGCAGTGTCGGCCCGAGCATCAGATCGAACGCCAGCGGGATCAGCCCCACCACCATTGCGGTGATCGGCGCCCGGCGCCGCACCAGCAGCACCGCGCACACCATCGCCAGCAGCGCGAACCGTGGCGCCAGCGGTGTGGACGGGCCGTCGGCGGAGATGAACAACATATGGAAGCCGGCCAGATACAGCAGCGAGCCGAACGTGAACCAGACGACCGCGATAACGATGTCCTTGCCCGTCGCCGATAACGCCGACCACCGTTGCATTCCTCAATCTCAGCACACGGTTCGCCGCCGGGCGTCCATCGAAATAACGATCTGCCGTCGTAGCGAACACGCCCGCGCATCGTTGTGATGATGACCGAGGTGTGTTGGCGGTCGACGCTTCTGCCCAGGTGGCCGCCGCGGCCGACGGACCGCGGACAGTCACACGGCCGGCGCCCAACGATCTCCCACGGGAGCCGGGTAGCGGGATCCCGGCACGGTCCGACGTGGAGCCTGCTCGGCCGATACGCGGGCGATACTGCCGGTATTGTTTTCGGTCACGGCGTATTTCGGCCGCATGCCTTCTCGGCCCGCTGGGCCGGTGAGCAGCGGCCCGGACGGACGGGACCGGCGGATGACTGTCTACACCCAGCAACTGGGCGGTACGAGTTATCGATTCGACGGTCTGGTGGAGGTGCTGGCCAAGGCCACCCCGCGCCGTAGCGGTGACGAACTGGCCGGATGCGCCGCGACCACGGACGCCGAGCGGGCCGCGGCCCAGTGGGCGCTGGCCGATCTTCCGTTGACCGAGTTCCTGGAACAGCCCGTGGTGCCCTACGAGACCGACGAGGTCACCCGGCTGATCCTGGACACCCACGACCGGATCGCGTTCGCGCCGATCGCCTCCTGCACAGTGGGGGATCTGCGCGATCGTCTGCTGAGTATTGCGGCCGGGGACGGGATCTCGGATCCGGCCGCGACGCTGCGCGATCTGGGTCCCGGTCTCACCCCGGAGATGGTCGCGGCGGTCGCCAAGATCATGCGGAACCAGGATCTCATCGCGGTGGCGCGGGCGGTCCGGGTGCAGTCGGCCTTCCGGACGACCATCGGGCAGCCCGGTACGCTCGCCACCCGATTACAGCCCAATCACCCGACCGACGATCCGCGCGGTATCGCGGCCGCCGTGCTGGACGGTCTGCTGCTCGGCTGCGGCGACGCGGTGATCGGAATCAATCCCGCCACCGATTCCCCGCGGGCCGCGGCCGATCTGCTGGCACTGCTCGACGATATCCGCACCCGCTTCGACATCCCCGCCCAATCCTGCGTCCTGGCCCATGTCACGACCACCATCGAGCTGATCGCCGCGGGCGCACCCGTGGATCTGGTGTTCCAGTCGGTGGCGGGGACACAGGCCGCGAACGCCGCGTTCGGGGTGGACCTGGCGCTGCTGCGGGAAGCCGAGGACGCCGGGCGCTCCCTACGCCGCGGCAGCATCGGCGATAACGTCATGTACTTCGAAACCGGCCAGGGCTCGGCATTGTCGGCGGGCGCGCATCTGGGTACGGGCGGGCAGCCGGTTGATCAGCAGACGCTGGAGGCGCGGGCCTACGCGGTGGCGCGCGAACTGCGACCGCTTCTGGTGAACACGGTGGTCGGGTTCATCGGGCCGGAGTACCTGTACGACGGCAAACAGATCGTTCGCGCGGGCCTCGAGGACCATTTCTGCGGCAAACTACTGGGCCTGCCGATGGGGGTGGATGTCTGCTACACCAACCACGCCGAAGCCGACCAGGACGATATGGACACCCTGCTCACCTTGCTGGGTGCCGCCGGGTGTGCCTTCGTCATCGCGGTGCCCGGCGCCGACGATGTGATGCTCGGATACCAGAGCCTGAGTTTCCACGACGCGCTCTACGCGCGCCGAGTGCTCGGGCTGCGGCCGGCTCCCGAATTCGCGGGCTGGCTGGACAGGCTCGGGATGCTCGACGATACGGGCCGGGTGCGGGCGATACCGCCGTCCGCCTCGCCGTTGCGCGCCCTGTTGTAGAGGTAGCAGCGAACCGGACCCGGCGTCGCCACCGTGCGGGCCGGTTCCCGCAGCGGGGCCGGAGTGCGGCACGTATGCCGCCGGCATGTACGTCGCCGGCTCGGATTCGGATACAGCGCGGCGCAGGCGGTTCGGGTGGATGATGAATCCGGGCGGAAGGGCGTGGTGACCATGGGAATCGGCAGCGGCGGAGAGCAGGCGGAGAACGACTCCGGCCCTTCGTTCTGGACCGGATTACGCACGCTCACCCAGGCGCGGATCGGCCTGGGCAGGGCCGGTGACGCGCTGCCGACCCGGCGGGTGCTCGAATTCGCCGCGGCGCATGCCCGCGCCCGCGACGCAGTCCATACCGCGCTGGATGTGACCGCCTTCTCGGCGCGGGTCGGCGCCCTCGGGCTCGGTGAACCGGTCCACGTACCGAGCCGGGCGCGAGACCGCGCCGAATACCTGCGCCGGCCCGACCTGGGCCGGCTACCGGCCGAGGGACCGATCCCCCTCGACCCGGTTCGGTCCGGCGCCGGGGAGAAGCCGTCCATCGGCGTGGTTCTCGCGGACGGTCTTTCGGCCCGGGCGCTCACCGAGCACGGTCCGTTACTGCTCGAGGCGATCGTAGAACTACTGCGGCCGCGCTATTCGATCGCCGTGCCCGTGCTAGCCACACAGGCCCGGGTCGCGCTCGGCGACCATATCGGTGCCGCGCTCGGGGTGGCGACCGTTCTCGTGCTGATCGGGGAGCGTCCCGGCCTATCGGTCGCGGACAGTCTCGGCATCTACCTCACCCACCGGCCGCGTCCGGGGGCCACCGATGCGGACCGCAACTGCGTTTCCAATATCCATCCGCCGGAAGGCCTCGATTACCGGCGGGCCGCGGAGGTGACGGCGGGACTGGTCGCCGGCGCGCACCGGCTCGGCCGCTCCGGCGTCGAACTGAAGGATATGTCCCGGGATCCGGTGCTACCGGGGCCCGCGGCGCCCCTCGAAGAGGGTGGGCGGTGACCCGGCTCCGGACACGCCACGGCCCCTGAGTATCGCGGGAACCGAGGTTCCGGCGTATTCAGGGGCCGTGGCGCGGAGCAGGTGCCCGAAGTACCTCAGTCGAGGTAGTCGCGCAGGACCTGGGAGCGGCTCGGATGGCGCAGCTTGCTCATGGTCTTGGATTCGATCTGCCGGATACGTTCACGGGTGACCCCGTACACCTGGCCGATCTCGTCGAGGGTCCGCGGCTGACCGTCGGTGAGACCGAACCGCAGCCGCACCACGCCCGCCTCGCGTTCGGACAGGGTCTCCAGCACCGACTGCAGCTGATCCTGCAGCAGCGTGAAGCTCACCGCGTCCACCGCGACCACGGCCTCGGAATCCTCGATGAAATCACCGAGCTGGCTGTCGCCCTCGTCGCCGATGGTCTGATCCAGCGAAATGGGCTCCCGGGCGTACTGCTGAATCTCCAGCACCTTCTCCGGGGTGATATCCATTTCCTTCGCCAGCTCCTCCGGGGTGGGTTCGCGACCCAGATCCTGGAGCAGCTCGCGCTGGATACGGCCCAGCTTGTTGATGACCTCGACCATATGCACCGGAATACGGATGGTGCGGGCCTGATCGGCCATGGCGCGGGTGATGGCCTGCCGGATCCACCAGGTGGCGTACGTGGAGAACTTGTAGCCCTTGGTGTAGTCGAACTTCTCCACCGCGCGGATGAGACCCAGGTTGCCCTCCTGGATCAGGTCCAGGAAGGCCATACCGCGGCCGGTGTAGCGCTTCGCCAGCGATACCACCAGGCGCAGGTTCGCCTCGAGCAGATGGTTCTTGGCGCGGTTGCCGTCGCGGATGATCCAGTTGAAATCGCGGCGGATCGCGACCGGCGGCTTTTCCCCGGCCTCGGTGAACTCGCGCATCTTCTCGGCCGCATAGAGGCCGGCCTCGATCCGTTTGGCGAGTTCGACCTCCTCCTCGGCATTGAGCAGCGCGACCTTACCGATCTGCTTGAGGTAGGCGCGTACCGAATCCGCGGAGGCGGTGAGTTCGGCGTCCTTACGGGCCTGGCGCAGCGCCTCGGATTCTTCCTCGTCCCAGACGAAATCACCGGAGGCCTTATCGGCCGCGGTGGGTTCGGCGGTCTCGGCCTCGGGTTCCTCCCCGGCGACCTCGGCCACCAGTTCGTCGCCTTCGTCGGTGAGATCGTCCTCGGAGACCTCGAGATCCCCGAGATCGGCCACATCCAGCGACTCGTCGTCCGGCTGCTCCTCACCCGGGCCGGGTGCGCCTGCGCTACCGGCCTTCTTCGCAGGGGCCTTCTTGGCCGCGCCCTTCTTGGCCGCCGCCTTCTTCGCGGGAGCCTTCTTGGCGGCGGCTTTCTTGGCCGGGGCCTTCTTGGCCACGGCCTTGCGGGCCGGGCGTGCCGCGGGAACTTCCGTGGCCTCGGCGTCGGCCGATTCGGCTGTCTGACGGGTATTCGTGGCTACCACGTACGCCCTTTCGTGACGGTCTCGTGCGGCGTCACGCCAGAGTAGTATTCCGGCGGAGCGGTCTGTCGGGTTTACCGGCTAAAACGCCGGTCGGGTGTCCGGCTCACCGCCGGGGTCCTTCCATTGTAACGATCGACCAGTGTGCCCCTGCCTGCGCGGCGGACATCTTCAGGGGGTGATTCCGGCATCGACAGCCATGGCCGCGCCCACGATACCCGCTGTGTTGCGCAGATCGGCGGGGACCACCCGGGTGCGGTTGGTGAGCAGTGGAATCCACTGGTCGGCGTCGCGGCTGATCCCACCGCCGGCGACGAAAACCGCCGGCCAGAACAGATCCTCCAGCCCGCGCAGCACGGTGCTGACCCGGGTCGCCCATTCGGGGTAGCTCAGATCTTCACGTTCTTTCACCGAGGCCGCGGCCCGGTGCTCGGTTTCCATCCCCCCGATCTCGAGATGACCGAGTTCGGTATTCGGGACCAGGGTCCCGTTGTTGAGCAGCGCCGACCCGATTCCGGTGCCGAAGGTCAGCAGCAGGACCAGGCCGTCGATATCGCGGGCGGCACCGAAACGATCTTCCGCCAGCCCCGCCGCGTCGGCATCGTTGAGGACCGTGACCTCGCGCCCGTCGAGGGCATCGGAGAACAGGGTCCGGGCATCGGTACCGATCCAGGATTTGTCGACATTGGCGGCGGTGTGGGCGACGCCGTCGAGGACGACACACGGCAGCGTGAGCCCCACCGGCCCGTCCCAGCCGGCCTGGGCGATCAGTTGCGCGACGGCCGTGGCGACCGCGTCCGGAGTGGACGGTTGCGGGGTGGCGATCTTGATGCGTTCGTGCCGGAGTTCCCCGGTGTCGAGGTCGACCGCGGCGCCCTTGACGCCACTGCCGCCGATATCGATCCCGAACGCGTGCCGTCGAGCGGACATGCGAGTTTCCCTCGTTCCCTGTGCAGGCTGCTGTCGTCCGGCGCCGGGGTATGCGCGGGTACTCGAACGGCGCTGATCCGCCACTAGGCCCGCGCTCGCCGCCCCCGGGCCGACTCGGGCCGGTGTGGTGTGCACGACAAGAGTAATGTGCGCGCCCGCATGCCCGGACCGCAGGATCTGTGCTGCGATGGTGGGCGTGCCGGAATCGATTTGGTCCCTGACCGCTGCCACCGAACCCGCTCCCGCCGACGCCGTGCTGCTGCGCCGGATCGCCACCCATCTCGCCGGTATCGCCGCCGCCCATGTCCGGGCCCGCCGGCCCGAGGTATTCGGGCCCGCCGGCATGGCGGATACCGCGGTCCGCACCAAGAGCACCCCGACCGACCCGGTGACCGTCGTCGATACCGAAACCGAACAGCTGATCCGCGACGAACTGGCCCGGCTGCGCCCCGGCGATCACATCCTCGGCGAGGAAGGTGGTGGCGATCTGTCCGCGGCCGGCGACGACGACGTGGTCTGGGTGGTCGACCCGATCGACGGCACGGTCAACTTCCTGTACGGGATCCCCGCGTACGCAGTCTCGGTGGCTGCCGTACGCGCCGGGCGCCCGGTGGCCGGCGCGGTGGCCGATATCGCCGCCTCGACGGTGTACGCCGCCGGAGCGGGCCTGGGAGCCGACCGGATCGGCCCGGGCGGAAACGCGACTGCGCTGCGCTGTAACCCGGTGCGCTCGGCGCGGATGGCGCTGGTCGCCACCGGCTTCGGCTACGGCGTCGCGCGGCGGACCCGGCAGGCCGCCTACGTCGCCGAACTGCTGCCCCATGTGCGCGATATCCGCCGCATCGGCGCGGCCGCGCTGGATCTGTGCATGGTCGCCGAAGGCCGGGTCGACGCCCACTACGAGCACGGGCTCAACCCCTGGGATTGGGCGGCCGGTGGGCTGATCGCCGCCGAGGCCGGCGCGGTGCTGCGCCTGCCTCCGCTGGCGACCGCGGGATCCGCGGGTGCGCTGGTGGTGGCCGCCGCGCCCGGGATCAGCGAGGAACTGTTCGCGTTGCTGGACCGGTTGCAGTTGTCGGCGCCGATTCCGGACGCCTGAGCGCCCTCAGCAGCGCGCGGTCCGGGCCGCCTCGAGCATATCGGGGTCGATTTCCGGGCTCTCGCCGCTCACCGGGTTCTTCAGTGACCGCAGCACCTCTTCGGCGTCGTTGTTCGGTTGCAGATCACCGCCGAACACCGCGCCCAGGACCAGGTCGACGCTGTTGTCGCTGCGCTTGTCCTCGATGAGTTCGGCACAGGGCACGGCCAGCTGGACGGCGGCCGCGACCGGGCGACCGCTCTCGCCGAACCGGATCTGCCCGGTGCATTCGAGATCACCGTTGGCATATATCGGATCGTTACCGTAGGGGTCGCCGGATACGCTGCGGAACCCGAGATCGCCGAGTTGCGCGGCCACGTGCGCGGCCTGCCCGCGCTGGCCGTTGGCGTTGAGGACGCGCACCTTCGTATCCGCCATCGGAGCGGGTTCCACGTCCGCCAGCGAGTCCGCGCTCAGCCGCTGCCCGGGTAGCGGCTGCGGGGCCGCCTTGGGGTCGGTTGCCGGACTCGGCGCATTACAGGCCATCGGCGTGTAATCGTCGTCTTTGGTGGCCAGGGCACTGGTCCACAGAGCTGCGGAGATCAGCGTGAGCACAACGACCAGAATGAGCCAGGGGCGCATCCGCCGGCGCGGGTAGGGACGGCCTTTGGCATCCGTCGAACTGCCTTCGGTGATCAGTGAAACCACGTCGATACTGTACGTACCCGAGTCCGGGGTCCGCGCATTACCCGGTCGCCGGCGGGCGCGCCGGACCGGCGCCAATCACGGCGCCGTGACCCCGCGTATCGATTGCCCGGCGGTTTCGACACGGCTGGGTTTCGATTGCGACAATTTCCGCACGGTCCGCTATTGTCTGCCCGCCCAGACCGAAACATCGGTGAGTAAATCGGCGATCGGTCGCGGGAACAAGCAGGGCAACTCACGCGTTGTCCGGACGCTATCGGCGGTGTGTCCACAGATTCACGCTGATAGGAGACCGGTACGCATGTGAAGTGCACCACCGGCGGGGCGGCTGCCGCGGTCGACACCGATGGCGTACGCCGATCCGGATATACGGAGTAAGGACGAGGGGAAGACGACATGGCAACCGACTATGACGCACCGAGGCGCACCGAAACCGACGATGTTTCGGAGGATTCGCTCGAGGAGCTGAAGGCGCGTCGCAACGAAGCCCAGTCCGCCGTCGTGGATGTCGACGAATCCGATACCGCGGAGTCGTTCGAGCTCCCCGGCGCGGACCTGTCCGAGGAAGTGCTGACAGTTCGGGTGGTTCCGAAACAGGCCGACGAGTTCACCTGTTCGAGCTGCTTCCTGGTACATCACCGCAGCCGCCTGGCCAGTGAGGCCGGCGGTCAGATGATCTGCATGGATTGCGCGGCCTGACGGCGGCGCGAGGTCATTCCGCGCTCGGGATCCCGAGCGCGGCCAGTACCTCTTCGGGCCGGCGGGTGCTGACCAGCCAGTACGGCGTCGGGTCATCCGGATCGTCGAGCACCAGCAGCACCATGGTGCCGATCCACGGGCGATGCTGGACATAGGCGGCCGGATCGAGCTGGCGGCCCAGGGCTGCGGTCTTGGCGCTGCGGGGCACCACCGTCGCACGGGACACGAAGGAGACCGGCAGATGCGCACGGTCGACGCGCAGTTCCGGTGTTCCGCTGCTGTCGGCAGCGACCTCGACCCGATGCCGGCTGAACCAGAGCAGAACCCAGACCGGGATCGGGAGCAGCAGCACGTACGGCAGCCAGGCCCGCAGGCCGGGCGCTCCCATATGGACCTCCGCGGCGAGCAGGGCGGCGAGTGCGAAGCCCACCGGCCACCACCACAGCGGTACCCAGAGGCGCTCGCGATGGACAGGTGTCGCCGGCCGCACAGAGTGGCCGGATTCGGTGAGTCGGGGCTGGTCGGACACGACTCCACACTAAGCGACATGCCCGCCGGGTCTGCGCGTAGGCTGGTCGGACGTGAACGCACTCTCACCGATACCACTGCTCCGGCTGGATCCGGGGATTCCCATGCCCAGTCGCGCCCACGACGGCGATGCGGGCGTGGACCTGTGCACCGCCGAGGATGTCGTCCTGGAGCCGGGAGAGCGGGTGCTGGTCGGTACCGGTATCGCGATCGCGCTGCCGGTGGGCACGGTCGGGCTCATCCATCCCCGGTCCGGTCTGGCCGCCAAGACGGGTCTGTCCGTGGTGAACACGCCGGGAACGATCGACGCCGGATACCGCGGTGAGATCAAGGTGTGCCTGATCAACCACGATCCACGGACACCCATCGAATTGCGCCGCGGCGACCGGATCGCGCAGTTGCTGGTGCAACGTGTGGAACTGGCCGATTTCGTGGCGGTGGACCGGCTCGACGATTCCGTGCGCGGCGCGGGTGGATACGGGTCCAGCGGGGGACACGCGAGTTTGATGCCGAACGGTGCCGACGGCGCCCACGGCGAGGAGGCCTGACATGTTCGGACGACGGAAATCGGGCGGACGCAGATCCGAGGACGAACGGTACGACACCGGCGAATACCGCACCGGCGACTACCAGGGCGAGTACGACGACTACGACGACGGCGGATATCACCGCGCCGCCGACGAGCAGTATCCCGGTGACCACGACGACAGCTACGACGACGGGTACGGCGGCGCCGCCTACAGCGACGCCTACGACGCGGCGATCGACGACCCCGATACCGAACCGCACCGGCGGGGACCCTACGACTACGACGATGTCGCCGAGGTGCTGGCGGAATTCACCGATACCCGGCTCGATCTCGGGTCGGTGATCCTGCCGGTGCCGCCGGGCGGGCAGCTGCAGGTCGAGATGACCCCGCAGGGCACCCCGCAGGCGGTGCACCTGGCCACCGAACACGGGCGGATCACGGTCGCGGCGTATGCCGCACCGAAATCCAAGGGGCAGTGGCGCACCGTGGCGGCCGACCTCGCGGAATCGCTGCGCAAGGACGGCGCCCGGGTCTCGGTGGAGAAGGGGCCGTGGGGGCGCGAACTTGTCGCCGTCACCGAGGGGGCCGATCTGCGGTTCATCGGTGTGGACGGTTATCGGTGGATGATTCGCCTGGTGGCGGCCGGTCCGTCGGGGTCCACCGCGGTCGGCAGCCCGCTGGTGGCCGCGGCCCGGGCGGTGCTCAGCGAAACGATCATCCGCCGCGGCACCGATGCGCTCCCGGTACGGGAACCGCTTCCCGTGGTGCTCCCGCAACAGCTCGCCGAGCAGCTCACCGCGGCCCATCAGCAGCAGCAACAGCAGGCCCAGCAGACCGCCGCCGCGCAGCAGAACACCCCGCGACCGGCGCAGACCGGTTCGGTGCTGCCTCCGCAGCAGCCACAACAGCCGCGGCGCGGGGCCGAGGGGTCGGCGATGCAGCAGCTCGGCCGCGGCTGACGGTCACCCCTTCAGGGGCGGCCGAGGGGGCCGTGTTCGGTCAGCGGGCGTACCGCAGGCCGAGCCGGCCCACTACCGCGGGATCGGCGCCGAGTTCGTCGAGGGTGATCTCGGTGATCACCGAGCGCGGCGCGCGGCGCGCCCATTCCCGGCCGACGGCGACCGGATGCACCGGATCGTCCGCAGCGGCGATCACCGCCAGCGGGACCGCCAGCGTGTCCAGCAGCGTCGCCTCCGGCCATTTGTACTGGGCGGCCTCCTCCAGGGCATCCGGCAGTCCGGGCCACTGCGAGCGCCATGAACGCGTGAGGGCGTCGGCGAGCCAGCGCGGGCTGCTCGCCCGCATCCGGTTGACGACCGGTTCGAGACCCTCCGCGCGCAGTTGCGCAGCGGTGACCGAGGCGCTGAGCGTGGCGGGGCAATGCGCTGTATCGGGGCCGGTCCACGCCGGCAGTGCGGCGATAACGCCCGCCACATCCTCGGCTGCGCGGCGGCCGGCCCATTCGAGCGCTACCGCCGCCCCCAAGGAGATACCCGCGGCCAGGACCGGGCCACGGGCCGCGGCGGTATCCAGGGCGGCGAGGTAGCCGGCGATCACCGCGCCCGGTTCGGGGTCGACCGCTATCAGCTCGAGCCCGCGTGCGGTGCAGGCGGGCTCGAAGGCGCGTCGGGCGAAATGCGCATCGGAGCCGGTGCCGGGAAGCGCGACCACGACTGCCGGACGTGGGGAATCGAACACCGGACCGAGCGTAGCGGTGCCGCCGGTACCCATCTACAGTGGCGGGTGCGGCCACAGCCGGGCCGTAGCAGAGAATCTCGGATGACGTGCGACCCACGCCGTCCGCGCAGCAGGAGAGCAAGCGATGTCTTCCTCGGCCGGAAGAAAAGCGGGCGCCAAGTCCGCAACAGGATATTTTCGCAGGCTCGGCCGCAGGTTGACCGAGGATCTCGATCAGCTCGATGCCGAGCAACTGGCGGAGTCGGCAGACGCTTCGGGTGCCTGCCGGGTCTCGGAGTGCCGGCGCGGTGAGGAGGCGACGATGCTGGGCAGATTGCGCAGCGTCGATTCGTGTCCGCAGGCCGCCGGGGCGAATGTGCAGGCGGAGTTCTTCGACGGCACCGATGCCATCACGCTGGTGTGGATCGGGCGACGCCGGATCCCCGGTATCGAATCGGGCCGGCACATCATGGTGCGCGGCCGGATCGGTGAACGCGAGGGCCGCAAGGTGATCTACAACCCCTACTACGAATTGCGCGGAAACAGCTGACGCATGGCATCGAGCGACGAGTACGCCACCACGCCGCTACCGCGGACCGTCCCCACACCGGAATCGTCCGCGGACGATATCCCGGATGAGGAGCGCGCCGAGCCCGCGCAGCAGACCCTGCTGGAACAGCTGGGCGGTTTCTCCGGTCTGATCTACTCCACCCTGCCGGTGCTGGTGTTTGTTCCGGCGAATGCGTTGCTCGGGCTCACCGTGGCGATCTGGGCGGCTTTGGGCGTGGCGGGGGCCGTGCTGGTCTGGCGGCTGGTGCGCCGCGAACCGATCCAACCGGCGATCTCCGGATTCCTGGGCGTCGGGATCTGCGCGTTGATCGCCTGGCGGGTGGGGGAGGCCAAAGGCTTCTTCCTGTTCGGCATCTACACCAGCCTCGTCTACGGGGCCGCCTTCCTGATCTCGATACTGATCCGCCGCCCGCTCGTCGGCGTGGTGTGGGGCGTACTCAACGGCCACGGCGTCGGCTGGCGCACCGATTCCCGCGTGGTCCGGCTCTACGATGCGGCAACCGCCGCCTGGGTGCTCGTTTTCGGCGCCCGCTACCTGGTCCAGCACCATCTGTACGCGGCCGACAGCACGGGCTGGCTCGCCGCCGCGCGGATCGCGATGGGCTGGCCGCTCACCGCACTGGCCCTCGTGGTGACCGTCTGGGCGGTACGCCGGGCCGGGCATCTGCCGGCCTCCTCGGCACGGCACGCCGCCTGACCCGAACATTCGCGGTATGCGCTCGGCCGCCAGGGTGGCGGATGACCCACCCTTTGGTGTCTATCCCGACAGCGCCGTTCATCGGACGATCGTTACAGAAGACGATCTGCCGAGAGGACTGGCGAATGCGTACCGAGCAGCACACGATCACACGTCCGGAGCGGGGGCGTGAGCATCCGGTGCGGTCACAGAGCCGCCTGGTGTCCGCCGAACTCGATCTCCTGGTCGAGCCCGCGGCCGCCGGTGACCGCCGCGCGGTAGCCGAAATCCTGCGGCTGGTGCAACCCCTGGTGCAGCGCTACTGCCGTACCCGGCTGGGAAACCCGGCCCATCTCCATGTGACGGCCGACGATGTGACCCAGGAAGTCCTGATGGCCACCGTCGCTGCGATTCCGCGCTATCGGGACCAGGGGAAATCGTTCCTCGCCTTCGTCTACGGAATTGCGGCGAACAAGGTGTCCGACGCCTTTCGCGGGGCACAGGTCCACCCCGCCTACCCCGTAGCGGATATTCCCGAGCTGGCGTCGACGGCGGCGGGTCCGGAGGAATGGGCGCTGGCGGCCGAACGGGGCGCGGTGGCCCGCGAGCTCATGCAGCAGCTGAACCCGGTGCACCGGAAGGTGCTGGTGATGCGGATCGTGCTCGGTTTGAGCGCGGCCGAAACCGCGGCAGAACTGGGTACCAGCGCGGGGGTCGTCCGGGTCATGCAGTACCGGGCCCTGAACAAACTGCGGGCCCGTGCCGAGCAGCCCGTTGCCGCTTGAGACCCGTCGCGGGTGGAGCGGCCGAATGCTGTCGGGTGGTCAGTATTCGGCGTCCTGCGAGGGCGTGAGGCCCGCTGCGGCGGCCGTGGATTCGGCCGTGCCGATCGGTGCCAGCACCGAGCGCAGTTCCTCCTCCGCCTCGGTAGAGGCGACGAACAGCAGTTCGTCGTCACCTTCGAAGGGATCGTCGGGCTGCGGCACGATCACCCGCCCGCCACGGAGGATGGTGACCAGAGCGGAATCGCGCGGCAGCCGCAGACTACGGACCGGTTTGCCGGCCAGGGTGGTATCGGGCGGCAGAGTGAGTTCGACGAGGTTCGCTTGCCCCTGCCGCAGCGTCATCAACCGGACCAGATCGCCCACCGTGACCGCCTCCTCGACCAGCGACGCCAGCAGCCGCGGGGTCGAGACCGCGACATCGACACCCCACGCCTCGTCGAAGAGCCATTCGTTACGGGGATCGTTGACCCGGGCCACCACCCGGCGTACCCCGAACTCGGTCTTGGCCAGCAGGCTGTGCACCAGATTGGCCTTGTCGTCGCCGGTGGCAGCGATGACGACCTCGTAGTCCTGCAGGCCCGCGTCCTCCAGCAGTTGAAGTTCGCAGGCGTCGGCGTGTACCCAGACGGCGTCGCGCACCGAATCCCGGTCGATATGGTCGAGCTGGCGTTCGAGCAGCATGACCGTATGCCCCGACCGCAGCAGCTCGCGCGCGATGGAGCGGCCGACCGCCCCGGCTCCGGCAATGGCCACCTTCATGATCAGTCCTTGTTCGCTGGGGGTTTCGCGGCCAGCGCGACGGCCTCACCGGCGGAACCGGAGGTCGCGGCCACGTACACGGTGTCGTCGGCCTGGACGACGGTTTTGGCGTCGGGCAGGACGCCCTGCCCGAAACGGATGATGAACGCGACCCGGGCGCCGGTGGCGCTCTCCAGCTCGCGCACGGTGCGCCCGTACCAGTCCTCGTGCAGGATCAGCTGGGCGACGGCGACCGTGCCGGTGGGATCGCGCCAGGTGGTGGTGCCCGCATCGCCCAGCAGGTTGTGCAGGAAACGGTCGGTGGTCCAGGGCACGGTCGCGATGGTCGGGATGCCGAGCCGTTCGTAGACGGCGGCGCGTTTGGCGTCGTAGATCCGCGCCACCACCCGTTCGATACCGAACATCTCGCGCGCCACCCGGGCCGAGATGATGTTGGAGTTGTCGCCCGAGGAGACCGCCGCGAACGCGCCGGCCCGTTCGATACCCGCCCGGCGCAGCACATCGCGATCGAAACCGACCCCGGTGACCCGTTCGCCCGGGAAATCGTCGCCCAGCCGCCGGAACGCGTCCGGGTTGCGGTCGATCACGGCGACCTCATGCCCTATCCGGACCAGAGCACGGGCCAGCGAGGCCCCCACCCGTCCGCATCCCATGATCACCACGTACACCGTGAATCCCGCTCCTGACTTCGTACTGCCGAGGCCGCGCCCGATCGTGCGGCACGGCCCCGCGGCGAGTGTTCCCGCGTAGCCACGCGGTTGCCGCGAAACGAACCGTACTCGCCGGTTCGCGCCCACTGCCAGATTCCCCCTGCCGAACCCGGGCAAACCGGTAATCCGGTAATGCCTGACGGCGGCGGGCAGGGCGGGGGCTTATGCTCCGTCCAGTGTCGAAGTTGACGACCGCCACCAAACGACTGGTGCTGGGGCGGCCTTTCCGTAGTGACGCTCTGGGCCACACCCTGCTGCCGAAACGTATCGCGCTGCCGGTATTCGCCTCGGACGCGATGTCCTCGGTCGCCTATGCGCCCGAGGAGATCTTCCTCGTCCTGTCGGTATCCGGACTCGCCGGTTACGCCTACGCCCCATGGCTCGGACTCGCCGTCGCGGTGGTGATGGTCATCGTGGTGGCCAGTTACCGCCAGAATGTGCATGCCTACCCGTCCGGTGGCGGCGACTTCGAGGTGGTCACCACCAATCTCGGCCCCACCGCCGGTTTGGCGGTCGGCAGCGCGCTGCTGGTGGACTATGTGCTGACGGTCGCGGTCTCGATATCCTCGGCCGCCTCCACCATCGGATCGGCCATACCGTTCGTGGCCACCCACAAGGTGTTGTTCGCGGTGGCCGCCATCGCCCTGCTCACCGCGATGAACCTGCGTGGAGTGCGCGAATCCGGGCGGACGTTCGCACTGCTGTCGTACGCGTTCCTGATCGGTATGTTCGCGATGCTCGGCTGGGGCCTGATCCGCATCTTCGTCCTCGGCGACGAGGTGCGCGCCGAATCGGCCGCGTTCGAACTGCGGGCCGAGGAAGAACATCTGGCGGGGATAGCGCTGATTTTCATGCTCGCCCGCGCCTTTTCTTCGGGGAGTGCGGCACTGACCGGTGTCGAGGCGATCAGCAACGGAGTCCCGGCGTTCCGCAAACCGAAATCGCGTAATGCCGCGACCACGCTGCTGATGCTCGGCGGTATCTCCATCACCTTGTTCCTGGGCATCATCGTGGTTGCCCGCGAAGCACATGTGGTTATCGCCGAGAACACGGCGCAGTTGATCGGTGCCCCGGCGGATTACCAGCAGAAAACTCTGGTCACGCAGATCGCGCACGCGGTATTCGACACGTTCACGCCCGGTTTCTACTTCGTGGCGGTGGTGACGGCGGTGATCCTCGTCCTGGCGGCCAACACCGCCTACAACGGTTTCCCGGTGCTCGGCTCGGTACTGGCCCAGGCCCGGTTCCTGCCCCGCCAGTTGCATACCCGCGGCGACCGGCTGGCCTTCAGCAACGGCATCCTGTTCCTGGCGGTGGGCGCGATCGGATTCGTGGTGGCGTTCGACGCGGAGGTCACCAAACTCATCCAGCTCTACATCATCGGCGTCTTCGTCTCCTTCACCCTCAGCCAGACCGGCATGCTGCGGCATTGGACCCGGCTGCTGCGCCGGGAGACCGATCCGGCCGAGCGGTCGCGGATGCGGCGGTCCCGGGCCATCAACGCGCTGGGGCTGGTGGCCACGGGCGCGGTGCTCGTCGTGGTGCTGGTCACGAAGTTCTTCGCCGGCGCCTGGATCGCGATCGTGACGATGACGGTGATCTTCGTGGTGATGAAGATGATCCACCACCATTACGATTCGGTGGCCCGCGAACTCGAGGAGCACGAATGGGACGGGGTTCTGCCCAGCCGGACCCATTCGATCGTGCTGGTGTCCCGGCTGCACCTGCCGACCCGGCGCGCGCTGGCCTACGCCCGGGCCGGTCGCCCGGACACGCTCGAGGCGATCACGGTGAACGTCGACGAGGAGGACACCCGCGCCCTGGTCCGGGACTGGGAGAGCAGCGATATCTCGGTACCGTTGAAGGTCGTGGAATCGCCCTACCGCGAGATCACCAAACCCGTTCTCGACTATGTGAAACGGGTACGCAAGGACGCGCCCCGCGATGTGGTGACGGTGTTCATCCCCGAATACGTCGTCGGTCACTGGTGGGAGCAGGTGCTGCACAATCAGAGCGCGTTGCGGTTGAAGGGCCGTCTGCTGTTCGAGCCCGGAGTGATGGTGACCAGCGTGCCGTGGCAGCTCAGTTCCTCGGCGCGGGCCCGAGCCGCGGGCGAACATGCGGCGCCGGGGTCGGTACGCCGCGGGTACGGCGACAATGGGTGAGTCCGCGGTGCGGGCACGGCGCCGACCGGCCGGCGTTCGCGGGTACCGGCGGGACGCGCAGGCGTATTGCGTCCTCCGCGGCTCGGTCCGCGCCCGGTGCCGGGGTGGTATCGCGCGACCGGGGCGACATGAGGGTGAGCTCGACCGGTGCGATCCGGTTGTCGCGCCCGGATTCCTGCGCGGCCGTGCAGCTCTCCGGCCGGACAGCATCTAACGCGGACAGGGAGAAAACGACCTATGGCATCCTGGCGCGATCGCCTGCTCGAGGTACGGCTGGGCCCGCCCGGGCACGGCGGGTTCTGTGTGGCCCGGTACGAGGGGCGGGTGGTGTTCGTCCGGCACGGGCTGCCGGGTGAACTGGTTTCGGCGCGGGTCACCGAGGATCGGGGCGGAGCATTCTGCCGAGCCGATGCGGTGGAAATCCTGGAACCTGCACCGGACCGGGTGCCGCGAACGTGCCCGGTATCGGGCCCGGGCGGCGCCGGCTGCTGTGATTTCGCTCACGCGACCCCGTCGGCGCAGCGCGCATTGAAGTCGATGGTCGTCGCCGAGCAACTGCACCGGATCACCGGGATCGAACGGGAACCGGAGGTCGAGCCGGTGCCCGGCTCTTCCGATTCGGCCGGTGGCTGGCGCACCCGGGTCCGGCTCGTGGTGGACGCCGCCGGGCGGGCCGGTGTGCACCGGTACCGCAGTACCGAGGTCCTCCCGGACCTGCGGTGCCCGCAACCGGTTCCCGGTGCGCTCGACGGTATCGCCGAGCGACGCTGGACGCCCGGTGCGGATCTGGTGATCGCGATCGACGACGAGGGACAACGGCATATCGTCGAACTCGCCCCGGTATCGCAGCCGGAAGAGTACCGCGGTGCGGTCGCCCGAGACGGTCGCCGCGGCCCGGCGGACCGGCGGCGGGGTGCCCGGCCGAAACCCGTACGCCGGGCGGGCCCGGAGGGATCGGCGTCCGACACTGCGAATGGGCAGCGGCGTCGCGCCGTGGCCCGCCGCGCCGCCGCGCATACCGCGCGCGACGAATGGGTGATCGAGGGGACCGGCCGCGCCGTCCAGTACGTGGCGGGGCGCCGTTGGGACGTGTCGGCTGCCGGGTTCTGGCAGGCCCATCGAGGTTCGGCCGAATGCTATTCCGACCTCGTCGCCGAATGGGCCGATCCGGCCCCGGGAGCGACCGCCTGGGACCTCTACAGCGGTGTGGGCGTATTCGCCGCCCGGCTGGCGGACCGCACGGGATCCGCGGGCGCGGTGCATGCAGTCGAATCCGCGCCGGGCGCGGTCGCGGACGGTAATGCCGCGCTCGGCGACCTGCCGTGGCTGACGCTGCAGGCGGGCCGCGTCGAGCGATGGGTCGCGCGCCACGCGGGGCCGCGGCCGCAGGTCGTCGTACTCGACCCTCCGCGCGCCGGGGCCGGGAAACCCGTGATCTCCGCGGTGACCGCGGCCGCACCGGACCGCATCGTGCACATCGGTTGCGACCCCGCCTCCTTCGCCCGCGATCTCCGGCTGTACCTGGACGCCGGTTACCGGCTCGGTGCGCTGCGTGCCTTCGATGCGTTCCCCGCGACCCACCACGTGGAATGCCTCGCGCTGCTGGAACGCTGAGGCGCCGCGGCGGGGAGTGGGCGGCACACCGTCCGGCCCGGACAGGGGCTGGATAAATGCGACGCTCGGACGGCCGCCGTGCCCCTCGCCGGTCTGGAGGAACGCCGTGAACTCCCGCATTGGTCGGTCCCCAGGTCAGGGACATAACGCTGGGGTTCGACCGGCAGCCGACGTGCCGCTGTCCGGTCGCGCTTCATCCGCGGCCGAGGTGGGCCGGTGCGTCAGCCCAGTTGCCAGGTAACCCGCAGGATCGCGGAGATCTCCTGTTCCCCGTGCTCCACCGGCACCGAGGGTTGGCTCGTCGCCGCGACCATGCGGACGCCCCCGGGCTCCTGGGGCGCGCGGGGTGCCGGAGAGGCGGTGTCCTCGGTGATCTCGAGCACCGGTCCGAGGTCGCGCGCGGCCCGGCGGGCGTACTGGCGGGCCCGGTCCAGCGCATCGTCCCAGGCCGCATCCCGCGCCCGCGTCAGCAGTCGAGTGCGGTCGGTGAAGGTGTGCTGGAGGCCGCCCAGCCGTGCGTCGTCGCCGGCGGCGGCCACGGCGTGTGCGATGACGTCGGCCGGGCCGGGCCCGGTGTCGGCTGCTCCGGATGCAGGCCCGCGCAGGGTGATACGCAGGCCGCTGGTGGCGATATATCCCGTGATTCTGGATACACCGTCCTGCCACGCGATATCCGAACGCACCGACAGCACTCCGGTGGCGATATCGGTGTCGGGGACCTCGTCGTCGCGCAGCGCGGTGGTGATCGCGGTCAGCCGCCGGCCGGCCTGTTCGTAGGCGAGGCCCACGGTGCTCGCGTGGCATTCCACCCCGATCCCGACGATGATCAGATCGGGTACCGCACGTACCGTGCCCTGCCCGAATACGGTGACGGTCCCGGTCTGCGGATGGTTCATCCGGCCTCCTCGCCTCGGATCTGCGGCCCTCGTGTGGCGCGCCGCAGCCGTGAGTGCATGCGGTTCGCGCGGCATACGTCGTTCACCTTAGGCTGGACGGATACGCCGGACCGCGGATCCGGCCCGGTGCGGCGGTGCGCAGCCCTCGTCGTCGGGTGAGCACTCGGCCGCGGCTCCTAGACTGGTCGGATCAACTGCGCTATCCGGAGGGAGCGAATCAGGTGGGAGTGCTTTCCCGGGTCGATACGCCCGAAGACGTGCGACGGCTGTCGGTACCGCAACTGCGGGAGCTGGCGGCCGAGATCCGTGAGTTCCTGGTGCAGAAGGTCGCCGTCACCGGCGGGCACCTGGGCCCGAACCTCGGGGTGGTGGAACTCACGCTCGCACTGCACCGGGTATTCGATTCGCCCGCCGACCCGTTGATCTTCGACACCGGCCACCAGGCCTATGTGCACAAGATCGTGACCGGTCGTAAGGACGGCTTCGACACCCTGCGCCGCAAGGACGGGCTGTCGGGATATCCGAGTCGCGCGGAGAGCGAACACGACTGGGTCGAGTCCTCCCATGCCTCGGCCTCGCTCTCCTATGCCGACGGCCTCGCCAAGGCGTTCGCGCTCACCGGGCAGGACCGCCATGTCGTCGCGGTGGTGGGCGACGGAGCGCTGACCGGCGGTATGTGCTGGGAGGCGCTGAACAATATCGCCGGCGCGCCGGACCGGCCGGTGGTGATCGTGGTCAACGACAACGGCCGTTCCTACGCGCCGACCATCGGCGGCCTGGCCGAACGGCTGACCGCGCTGCGTACCCAGCCGGTGTACGAACATATGCTCGACACGGGCCGCCGTTTCCTGAAAAGTATTCCGGGCGTGGGGGATTCCGCGTATTCGATGGTGCACGCGGTTAAAGCCGGGATCAAGGACGCGGTGAGCCCGCAGGAGCTGTTCGGCGATCTCGGGATCAAGTACGTGGGCCCGGTGGACGGCCACGATATCGTCGCGCTGGAATCGGCGCTGCGCCATGCCAAGGAATTCGGTGGCCCGGTGGTGGTGCACGCCGTCACCCAGAAGGGGCACGGGTACGAACCGGCCGAGAACCATGTGGCCGATCAGATGCATGCCTGCGGTCCCATCGATCCGCGTACCGGGGAAGCGGTGAGCAAGGGCGGCGCGGCCAGCTGGACCTCGGTGTTCTCCAAGGAACTCATCGCGCACGCCGAACGCCGCGAGGACATCGTCGCGATCACCGCGGCCATGCCCGGCCCCACCGGCCTGTCCGCGTTCGGGGAGCGCTTCCCGGATCGCCTCTTCGATGTGGGGATCGCCGAACAGCATGCGCTGGCCTCCGCGTCGGGTCTCGCGCTGGGCGGCCTGCATCCGGTGGTCGCGCTCTATTCGACCTTCCTCAACCGCGCCTTCGATCAGTTGCTGATGGATGTGGCGTTGTTGAAGCAACCTGTCACCCTGGTCCTGGACCGGGCCGGGTTGACCCGGGCGGCGCGGCCAGCGCGGCTTCGAGTTACAACCCCCAGCCATCCCCACCCACAACCCCGCCCCCGCATTCAAGGATAACGGTTTGACCGCATCCGCCAATCCAGGGTGGCAGCAGGTGATGGCCCGGTT
>NZ_JARWNW010000133.1 GCF_029868325.1 Nocardia carnea | reverse complement strand
GGGGGGGGGGGGGGGGGGGGGGGTTATCTCGGGGGCGCTCTTGCGGGCGGGTTGGGGTATGTTTTTTTGGCGGCCCCCGCCGCGGCCGCCGCGGCCGGGGGGGGGGGCGGTTCCGGATTCGCTTGCGGGCCCGGGGCCGCGGCGCGCGCGGCGGGCGCCGGGGCGGGCGCCCGCGCCCCCCCCCCCCCCCCCCCCCCCCCCCCCCCCCCCCCCCCCCCCCCCCCCCCCGGCCCCCTCGCCGCACTGTCGGTCTGCGGCCCCGCCGACACCGCGCCGTTCGAGCGGGCAGCCCCGCTGGTGGCGGCCGCCGCCCGGGAGATCGCGCTGACACTCGGCCGGCGCACCACACAGGTAGCCCGGCCGGGGTCCCGGCGCTCTCGCGACGACGAACCCATCCACCTCTACGACGACAGGCGGTCCCTCTCATGTCCCGACCCCTCGCCGGCTTCGGCGCGCTGATCACCGGCGGCGGAGGCGGATTCGGCCGATCGGCTGCCGCCCGCCTGGCCCGCGACGGCGCCTCGGTCACGCTGCTGGGCCGTACCGAGGAAACCCTGCGCAGCGCCGCCGACTGGGTGACGCAGCATGTCCCGGACGCCGCGCCGGTGCGGTGGATGACGGGCGATTCCGCTGATGAGGACGATATCGCCCGCGCCGTCGCCCTGGCCGACAGCACACCTCTGCGTATCTGCGTCTGCACGGTCGGCGGCGGCACCATGGCCCCGGTGATGGCGTTGACCGATGACGTCGCCGGCGCCGACTTCCGACGCAATGTGCTGACAGCACTGCTGGCGATCCGGCACAGTGCCGCCGCAATGGTCGCCCACGGCGGCGGATCCGTGATCTGCCTGTCCTCCACGGCCGGTGGCGGCTCCTTCCCGTTCATGGGTTCCTACTCCATCGCCAAGGCCGCGCTGGAAGCGCTCGTCCGGGTAGCGGCCGACGAACTCGGGGCGCTCGATGTCCGGGTCAATGCGATCCGCCCGGGGCTGGTCCCCACCGACGCGGCGAAACCGGGCCTGATCGCCGCCGACGAAACTCAGCGTGCCCGGGTCCTGCGGGAGAAACCGCTGGCCCGGGTGGGGACAGCGGACGATATCGCCGAGGCCGTCCGCTATCTCGCCGGCCCGGAATCCTCCTGGGTGACCGGCGCCGTCCTCCCGGTCGAAGGCGGTAACCATCTGCGCCGTGCGGCCGACCTCGAAATCCTCGCCCGGAAGGTGTGCGGCGACGACACCGTCGACCGTGCGCTGCGCGGACAGCTCCCCGAGCGTTCGGAGCGCGGAACACCGAAGTAACCAGGGGAGGCAGATACGAAATCGCCGCAACTGCCGAAATCTGACGACCTCGAGGTGGTGAGCCGACTCGAGGTCGTTCGGGGGTCGTGGCGATGCGGTGCGAGCCGAAACGGTGGCCGACTGCCACGCGGAAATGGGGGAGCGCGTTCGGCGGCCGGCTCCAGCGGTTCGCCCCGGGCAGGGGCGGGCGCACAGGGGGAGAGGAGCGCCCTGCATGGAGCCGGCCGGCTTCCCCTGGGACACGGGCGAATGCGGCACCACGAAACTTGGCCGACATCCGGGAGCAGTCGAAACCTCGTGGCGCTCACCGAGTAGAAATAATCTCCATACAACGATATGCGCATCTAAACATATGGCCCTCTACTTGGTTTTCTACTGAGACAACCCAACCGCAGAAGAAAAAGACAAAGGAAGAGGCATATTGCACAGGAACTCGAAATACAGGTCAGTGGTCGACTGATTCTTGTACGCGCTGGGGGACCCAGGCCTGATACGCCTGACGTCGTGGTTCCTTCTCCCGGTACCCTCGACCCGCCGCTCAGCACCGGCCGGACAGCAGAGGAGAGGAGGCACCCATGCCCAGTGACAATCGTGCCGGCATGCGGGCGGCAACGGCCCGCCTCACGATCGATGTGTCCCCGCTGCGTACCAGCCGCGAATTCCGGACCGTGTTCACCGCCCGCACGATCTCCGTATTCGGTATCGGTTTCCTGGTCGTCGCCCTGCCCATCCAGGTTTTCGCGCTCACCGGTTCGACCGCCGTAGTCGCCGGTGTCGCCACGACCATCGGCCTTTCGGCCTTCGCGGGAACCCTGATCGGCGGTACCGCCGCCGACCACTACGACCGCCGGCTCGTCATCCTCGGTTCCCGCGCCGCCGCCACCCTCGGCTTCGCCCTGCTCGCGGTGAACGCAATGCTGCCCGAACCGAAACTATGGGTGATCTTCCTCTGCGCCGTGATCGACGGCGTCACCGGCGGTATCTCGGAAACAGCGCTGGTCGCGGTGATGCCCGCGCTGATACCACCCGGCAAACTGGCGGCGGGAGCCGCACTGATGGCATTGACGGCCGACCTCGGCCATATGTCGGCGCCCGCTCTCGCCGGCGTCCTGATCGCCTGGGTCGATGTCGCCGCCAACTATTGGTTCGCGGCGGCGGCGAGCCTGGTGACGACACTGCTCCTCGCCCGCCTCGGCCCCATGACCGCCGAACGCGGGCACGATGAGTCACCGGTACGGGCCGCGCTGTCCGGGTTCCGTTTCGCCGCACGGCACCGGGTCATCGGCGCGACACTGCTCGTCGGCTGTATCACCATGCTGCTGTCCGGCTGGAATGTCCTGATCCCGGAGTACGTCACCGAGGTACTGCACGCCGGTGACGCCACCGCGGGCCTGCTGTTCGCCGCGCCCGCGGTCGGCGCCGTCCTCGGTTCCCTCACCTCGGGCTGGACCGGATCGATCCGCCGCGGCGGGCAGGTAATCTTCGCGGCCACGTTCCTCTCGGCCGCCGGGATCGCCGGCGCAGGCCTCCTCGGCGCCACCGTGATGGTGTTCGCAGGTCTCGTCGCGCACGGCGCGGGCCGG
>NZ_JARWNW010000132.1 GCF_029868325.1 Nocardia carnea | reverse complement strand
CTGCTTTCCGCCCCGCGATACTCGCGGCTGCGCCGCATTGTCTCGCGGGGCGGAAAGCAGGGACGGGCCAAAACCTTTCAGGGCCTCGTAAGACTCGGCGCCGATGTTGGTTGCGTTGGTTTTTCGGAGGGGGATCGGTGGACTCATTGCTGTCCGGGAACGGTTGGTCCACGCATGTCGCGCCTGTGTCACGGGAACGACAGTTCTGTCGCGACCATTCTCAGAGGTCGAGGATGCCTTTTGCTACGTGGGTGACCTGGATTTCGTTGCTGCCCGCGTATATCATCAGCGATTTCGCGTCGCGGGCCAGCTGTTCGACCCGGTACTCCGACATGTAGCCGTTGCCGCCGAAGAGCTGGACTGCTTCCATCGCGACCTCGGTTGCCGTTTCCGAGGAATACAGTTTCACCGCGGAGGCTTCCGAAAGGCTCAGCGGTTTACCGGCTTTTCCGCGTTCGATGATGTTGAAGACCATGTTCTGCACATTGATCCGCGCCACCTCCATCTTGGCCAGCTTGAGCTGGATGAGCTGGAAGCGGCCGATCTCCTGACCCCAGAGTTTGCGGTTGCGGGCGTACTCGGTGCACAGTCGCAGGCATTCGTTGATGACGCCCAGGGCCATGAAGCCGATGCCGACGCGTTCGGCCACGAAACTGGATTTCGCGCTCTCCCGGCCGTCGCCGCCGCGGTGTTCCTCGGTTTCGCCGAGCAACCGGTCGCGGCCGAGGCGGACGTTGTCGAAGAACAGTTCGCCGGTCGGTGAGGCGTGCAGGCCCATCTTCTTGAACGGTTTGCCCTGGGTGAGACCTTCCATACCCTTGTCGAGGACGAAGGTGAGCACCTTGCGGTCACGGGCCGGCGTACCGTCGCCCTCGTCGAGTTTGGCGTAGACGACGAGCGTATCGGCGAAGGGGCCGTTGGTGATGAAGGTCTTCTGACCGTTGAGGATGTAGTCGTCGCCGTCGCGCCGGACGTAGGTTTTCATCCCGCCGAAGGCGTCGGATCCGGAATCCGGTTCGGTGATCGCCCAGCATGCGATCTTGCGGAGGCTGACGATATCGGGCACCCACCGCTCCTGCTGGGCGAGTGTGCCGCGGGACAGGATGGTGGCGCCACCGAGGCCGGTGCTCACCCCGAGTGAACTACACAGGCCCATGCAGACACCGGAGAGTTCGCTGGTCACGACGGCCATCATGGTCTGCTGATCGAATCCGCCACCGGAGGACCCCTTCTCCCCCGAGGCCGCCTTCTCCGCGCCGTCGGCCGCCGCGCGCCGGGCAGCCAGTTGTTTGTGCAGCGCCTCTTCGGCCATCGCGCCGATACCGAAATCCGCGTACAGCTTGCGCAGCACCGGGTAGGGCAGCATTTCCCCGCTGTCCAGTGCGTCGAGATGGGGGCGTACTTCCTTATCGATGAAAGTCCGGACCGCATCGCGGACCATCAGATCGGTATCGGACCATTCGAACATCGGCGTCCTCCGTGCAAGCAGCAACATTACGGCGTAAATCACCGGGCGGACGAATCCGCCTCGTTGACAGCCTGCCAGTTCCACCGCCCCCGCGCTGAGGTTCTGTGTTTATTTTGCGGCGCCGCGCCAGCGCGCCGAAAACACTGGCGAACCAGCTGACCCCGCACCCTCACCAAACAAGACAACGCCGAGAACACAGCCCTGTTCTCGGCGTTGTCGAGCGCACTCGGCCTCCACGCTCCGGGTCGTACTCAGCACCCGGACCAGTGGGGGCGGGTTGGTCAGCGCAGTGCGCGGGCCAGGTTGGCGTCCAGCGCTGCCAGGAACTCCTCGGTGGTGAGGTAGCCCTGGTCGCCACCGACGAGCAGCGCGAGGTCCTTCGTCATCTGGCCGCCTTCGACGGTCTTGATGACCACGTCCTCGAGGGTCTGCGCGAAACCGATCACCTCGGGGGTGTTGTCCAGTTTGCCGCGATGTTCGAGGCCGCGGGTCCAGGCGAAGATCGACGCGATCGGGTTGGTCGAGGTCGGCTTGCCCTGCTGGTGCTGACGGTAGTGCCGGGTGACGGTGCCGTGCGCGGCCTCCGCCTCGCAGGTCTGGCCGTCCGGGGTGAGCAGGACCGAGGTCATCAGGCCCAGCGAGCCGAAGCCCTGCGCGACGGTGTCGGACTGCACGTCGCCGTCGTAGTTCTTGCAGGCCCAGACGTAGCCGCCCTCCCATTTCATGGAGGAGGCGACCATATCGTCGATCAGCCGGTGCTCGTAGGTGAGGCCGGCCGCGTCGAACTGGGTCTTGAACTCGGCGTCGAACACTTCCTGGAAGGTGTCCTTGAACATGCCGTCGTAGGCCTTCAGGATGGTGTTCTTGGTCGACATGTAGACCGGGTAGTTCTGCTGCAGCCCGTAGTTGAACGAGGCGCGCGCGAAGTCTTCGATGGACTTCTTGAAGTTGTACATACCCATGATGACGCCGCCGTCTTCCGGCATCTTCACGACCTCGTGGACGATCGGCTCGCTGCCGTCTTCCGGGGTGAAGGTGAGGGTGACGGTGCCGGCCTGGAAGGCCTTGAAGTCGGTGGCGCGGTACTGGTCACCGAAGGCGTGACGGCCGATGATGATCGGCTTGGTCCAGCCGGGGACGAGGCGCGGAACATTGGAGATGATGATGGGCGCGCGGAAAATGGTGCCGCCGAGGATGTTGCGGATGGTGCCGTTGGGCGACCGCCACATCTTCTTGAGACCGAATTCCTCGACCCGGGCCTCGTCGGGAGTGATCGTCGCGCATTTGACGCCCACGCCGTGCTCTTTGATGGCGTTCGCGGCGTCGACGGTGACCTGGTCGTCGGTCTTGTCGCGGTACTCGATGCCGAGGTCGTAGTACTCGAGGTTCAGGTCGAGGTACGGGTGGATCAGCTTGTCCTTGATGAACTGCCAGATGATCCGGGTCATCTCGTCGCCGTCGAGTTCTACGACGGTGCCTTCAACCTTGATCTTGGACATGGATCTTCGTGTCCTCCTAAGATGGTGCCCTCATTGCACAACCAGGCGAACACGCTTGTGAGCGGACCCCAGCTGTTCAACAGACAACGTATACATCCCGCGTTGTCCACGAGACGTCTGATGTAACCAAGACGAGCGTACTGCTTGTGGTGATCGCACGGTGCAGCCAGGCCCGGTCGTGAGATCTCACACAGTGAGCCGCGCCACAAGATTACCTGGTGGCGCGCCATGCCGATTTCTATCCATCCCAGCCCACAGTTACCATGTGGAACAGGTCATGAGTGCCAGCGTCAAGCCCCGGCTCGCTGGCCGGCAACCCTCCAGCTGCGGTGGGGTGCTCCGGGTGATGACCGGGCTTCCGAAAGCCGGGAGCAAGCGCATGTCAGGAGGTCGCCGTTATGTGCCGGTGCTGGTCGCCTCGGCCCTGGCACTCCGTATCGCGGCGAGCAACCCCCTATTTTCTGGAGC
Organism: Nocardia carnea; assembly: GCF_029868325.1. Taxonomy (GTDB): domain Bacteria; phylum Actinomycetota; class Actinomycetes; order Mycobacteriales; family Mycobacteriaceae; genus Nocardia; species Nocardia carnea_C. The sequence goes on along the minus strand of NZ_JARWNW010000132.1, from coordinate 61,546 downwards.
ACGAGATGACCGATGGCAGTACCCCCGCCCACCTCACGGCCGTGACTCATATGGTCAGGCTATCGCCGCCGGTCGCGGCCCAGCGGGCGGAAGCCATCGCGTGAAGGTGAGCACCGAACAGACCACGGCCGTTCCCGTGGCGCAGCTACCACCGGCCGACGGCACCGTCGGCGTAATCGAGATCGGCGAACTCACCCTGGAGAACGGGGCCCGGCTACCGGCGGTCGAACTGGTCGTCCAGCGCTGGGGCGAACTGTCCCCGGCCATGGACAACGTGGTGCTGATCGAGCACGCGCTGACCGGTGATTCCCATGTGGTCGGCGAACCCGATGCCGAGCATCCGCAACCCGGATGGTGGAACGGGATGGTCGGGCCGGGTGCGCCGATCGACACCGACGAATGGTGTGTGGTCGCCACCAATGTGCTCGGTGGCTGTCAGGGCAGCACCGGCCCCGGTTCCCCGGCGCCCGACGGCGCGCCGTGGGGGGCACGCTTCCCGGAGATCTCCATCCGCGACCAGGTGAGTGCCGAGTTGCGGCTGTTCGACCTGCTCGGTATCGACCGGCTGGCCGCGGCGATCGGCGGTTCGATGGGCGGGATGCGGGTCCTCGAGTGGATGCTGTGCGCCCCGGAGCGGCTGGCCGCGGCCCTGGTCCTCGCCGTCGGTGCCCGCGCGACAGCGGATCAGATCGGCACGCAGACCACCCAGATCGCCGCCATCACCGGCGACCCCGACTGGCAGGGCGGTAACTACCACGGCACCGGCCGGGCGCCGATGGCCGGAATGGGTATCGCCCGGCGGATCGCGCATCTCACCTACCGCACGGAGGTCGAGCTGGACAGCCGGTTCGCCAACAGCCCGCAGGCCGGTGAGGACCCCTGGGACGGCGGCCGGTACGCGGTGCAGAGCTATCTCGAATACCAGGCCGAGAAACTGTGCAAACGGTTCGACCCGGCCACTTATGTGCTGCTCAGCGAGGCGATGAACCGGCACGATATCGGCCGCGGGCGCGGCGGGATCGAGGCGGCGATGGCGCGCGCCGAGGTGCCGTGCATTGTGGGCGGGATCGACTCCGACCGGCTGTACCCGCTGCACACCCAGCGGGAATTGGCCGAGGGGCTGGCGGGGTGCCGGCATTTCGAGGTCATCTCGTCCCGCGACGGTCACGATGCGTTTCTCACCGAGGCCGAAGCCATCGGCAAGCTGCTGGTCCAGACGATGGGCCTGGCCCGCACGCACCGCTGACGCGGGGTTGTCGCCTTCGCCTCACCGGCGGCTCCGTCCGGCGACAGCCCCCGGGGTGGGGCGGTATCCGGCTCCCGGTCTCAGCTCACGCCGAGCGTATTGATAGTGGCGGCAAGGAACACGATCACGCTGCCCAGCAGGGTGAGTGCGCCCACGTCGAACGGTTTGCTGCGCACCGCCAGCAATCCCACCCGCACCGTGGGCAGGCACAGCCGGAATGCGGCGGCGATGAGTGTCGCGCCGCCGAAGAAGATGGCGCCGCGCCGCCACCGGTCCTGCGCGACGAAGACAACGGCGACCGCGATCACCGCGACAACCACCACCATCGGCAGATGGCAGCGCAGGAACCCGGCCAGGCGGTTACCGCTGCCGGGCTCGCCCTCGGTCACAGTCTCGGCGTCGGCCACGGTGCGATTGTTCCAGACGCGGCCGGTGCCGTCCTCCCGCCCCGATGGCCGGAAGGGAGCGCCGCGCCCAGATATCGCCCGTCGAGGTCGATTCAGCGCAGGGCAGCGGTCTCCGCAAGAACCTTTTCCTGATGCTGTTTCCGCAGCTCCGCGTGGTGCGGGCTGCGCCGCACGAACAGGTAAGCGATCGCCAGGACGATGAACCAGATCGGCGTCACCAGCAGTGCCTGCAGAGTATCGCTCTCCTGGGTGAGCGCCCAGACGATGAAAACGAAGAACGCCAGCACAGCCCAGACCATCGGGATTCCGCCGGGCATCTTGAACGTCGAGGCGGCGTGCAGCTGCGGCCGGCGTTTGCGGTAGGCGAGGTAGCTGGCCAGGATCATCGTCCAGACGAACATGAAGCACAGCGACGAGATGGTCGTGACGACAGTGAACGCTTCGACGATCGACTGCCCGGCATAGAGCAGCACCACGCCGATCAGCAGGAACGCACAGGAGAAACGCAGCGCGTTGGCCGGGACCCGGCGCGGAGACAATTTCCCGAATACCGCGGGCGCGTTACCTTCACCCGCGAGGCCGAACACCATGCGTGAGGTCGAGTAGATACCCGAGTTGGCGCTGGAGGTCGCGCTGGTCAGCACCACGAAGTTGACCACGCTCGCGGCAATACCGAGGCCGGCGAGGGTGAACATCGCCACGAACGGGCTTTCGTCCGGCGATACCTGACGCCACGGGGTCACCGCGCAGATCACGACCAGGGCGCCGACATAGAAGAGCAGGATCCGGACCGGGATCGAGTTCACCGCGCGGGGCAGGGTCTGCTCGGGGTTCTTGGTTTCGGCGGCGGTGGTGCCCACCAGCTCGATACCGACGAAAGCGAATACCGCGATCTGGAACCCGGCGACGAAGCCCATCGGGCCGGTCGGGAAGAAACCGCCGTCGTTCCACAGGTTTGCCAGCGAAGCCGGCGTGCCACTGTCACCGGTGAACCCGGTCAGGATCATCACCAGGCCGGTCACGATCAGCGCACCGATGGCGATGATCTTGATCAGCGCGAACCAGAACTCGGTTTCCCCGAAGGCGCGCACCGTCGGCAGATTCAACACCAGCAACACCGCGATACAGGCCAGCGCCGGAATCCACAGCGGCAGATCCGGCCACCAAAACGCGATATATCCGGCGATCGCCACCACATCGGCGATACCCGTGACGACCCAGCAGAACCAGTACGTCCAGCCGGTGAAGAACCCCGCCCACGGGCCGAGCAGATCGCCCGCGAAATCCGCGAACGATTTGTAGCCGGAATTCGACAGCAGCAGCTCCCCCATCGCCCGCATGACGAAGAAGAGGAAGAAGCCGATGATCATGTAGACGAGGATCACCGAGGGCCCGGCCAGCGAGATCGTCTTACCCGACCCCATGAACAGTCCGGTTCCGATGGCGCCGCCGATCGCGATCAGCTGGATATGCCGGTTGGCCAGTTGCCGGCTGAGGCCGCCCGGGCCACCGGGATCACCCGCTGCCACCCCATCATCGCCAGAACCCCCGTGGCCCTCCAGCACGGCCATTTTTCTCCCTCCAGAGTCGATCGGACAGCCCTGTCGACCGCCGACGTCGCTATCGCGCAGGGCAGCGCAGCGCGGTGCCCGCCGGGACAGCCGACCGGCTCCGGTACCCGGGGCAGGGAGCGCGGAACCTTTGCGAAACGGCCGTCCATATGCGTCTGAACTGGTCAGAGCAGTCCGTTCGGGCCTGCGGCCCGTCGAGGAACGGTACGCCACCCGAAAACCGACCCAGCGCCGGGCTGTGCTCAGCTGATCCTCAGCCCACCTGGTTGACTGGTCGGCTGTGTTCCGATTGATGTTCCACGAACCGCGGATACCGGGTAATACAGGTAATGCGATCCGGCTGGCCGCCGGAACGGGCAGCGAATTACATCTGATCGAGCCGCTCGGTTTCGATTTATCGGAGGCCAAGCTGCGCAGAGCCGGACTGGACTACCACGACCTGGCCTCGGTAACCGTCCATCCGGACCTGGCCACCGCCTGGTCGCGGCTGCGGCCCGAACGGGTGTACGCGTTCACGACGAGGGCGGGCACCGCGCATACCGAGATCGCCTACCGGCCCGGTGACGTGCTGCTCTTCGGCGCCGAACCGACCGGGCTCCCGGCGGACGTACTCGCCGACGACCACATCACCGAAGAGGTTCGTATCCCGATGCTGCCGGGACGCCGGTCGATGAACCTCGCCAACGCGGCAGCAGTCGGGGTGTACGAGGCGTGGCGCCAGCACGGTTTCCCGGACGCGGTCTAGCCTCGGCCGTACTTCCGGCACGGCCCCAGGATCGCGTGATGCCACCGCGGCAACTGCCCGTTCCGGCACAGGCACCGGAAGCCCCCCGGGCGCGGCTTCCCGATCAGCCGATCTCGAATCTCTTGTGCCGGGCCGTGGCTCCCGCGGTGAGGCGTACCGCGCTCTTGGGCACGCCGAAATAGCCGGCGAGCAGTTCGACTGCGGCCTTGTTCGCTTTCCCCTCGACGGCCGGCGCCCGCACCCATAGCTGCAGGGTGCCGTCGGGCAGTTCTTCCACGAGCGGACCTTTGCGGCTGTTCGGCTTGATCAGCGCGCGCACGGTGGCCGGCAAGCCGCCCTACTCCCCGGCCGGTCGACCGGACCGATCCCCAGCTCCACCTGATTTGTCCGCAGCAGGGTCGGACTGGTCCGCAGACCGAGTGGACTTGTCGGCAGCCGCGCCGGGCTGGGCCACCGATGCCACGGGTCTTCCGGCCGCACCGGGCTGGTCGGCCGATGCGGCGGTGGCATCCGGCGTTGCGGTGCCCGCCCGGGGTGCAACCGCAGCGGGGGTGCCGGGTTTACCGCGCCGCCCCCGGAAAAGCCGGACGACCGCCGCGACGATCGCGCCGAGCACGGCGAGGAAGCCCAGCCACGGCAGTGCCTGCCCGGCGAACACCACGGCGTTCTTCAACCAGTCGACCAGCGAGTTCCACCCGTCGACCACACCGTCCCAGAAGTTTGCGGGGCCGGTATCGCCCTTCTTGTCCGCGGAGGTGCCGATATCGATGGTCAGCGTGGACAGGGTGATCTGGTCGTCGAGGTAGCGCCGCTGGCCGGTGAGGCTGTCGAGTTCGGCCTGCCGGTCGGCGAGGGCTTCCTCGGCGGCGATCAGGTCGGCGGTGTTGGCGGCACGGGCCATCAGATCGCGGAGCCGGTCGACCGAGGCACGCAGGGCGGTGATCCGGGCATCGAGATCCTGCCACTGCAGGGTGACATCGTCGCGGTTGGTGCTGATCTCGGTGACCTCGCCGACCTCCCCGAGACCGTCGATGAACGCGTCGGTTTCGGCGGCCGGGATCCGGATGACCAGATTCGCGTGCGGATCATTGTCCTCGGTGCCGGGGTTCTCGGTGCGCTGATCGATCCGCCCGTCCAGCCGGATCACGCGGTCGGTCAGGGTTTGCGCGGCGGCGATCGGATCGTCGGCGGTGAGATCCACCGTCCCCGTGACGACTTCCTTACGGTCGGTGACCTGCGGCCCGTTGTCCGGTGCGGGTGCCTGTTCCCGGGCCGGCGACTGCTGGATCCGGAACCCCGGGGTCGCGGCGGGGGCGCCGCCTTCCATCGATGACGACGCGTCCTCGGCGGAGTCGGAACCGCCACCGCATCCGGTGAGCAACACCGAACCGCACAGGACCACGAACAACACCCCGAGCCTTCGCATGCTGGCAGCGTAATGCGTGTTCCGGGATCCGGTACCCGAACAACGGCCGAAACCCGGCGCGCCGATCTAACGGAAGTCGCGGGAGCGGGAGGCGATACGCATATCCAGGCGGCGGAGGTGTTCGGCGTAGATGCTCACTGCCCCTTCGGCGTTCTGTACCCGCCCTCGGATGAGCAGCGCTGTTGCCCCCTGGGCGAGTCGGCGGTACCGCGTCCACAGACCGGCCGAGCACACCACGTTCACCATGCCGGTTTCGTCTTCCAGATTCAGGAAGGTGACCCCGCCGGCGGTGGCGGGCCGCTGCCGGTGGGTGACCGCGCCGCCGACCAGGACCCGGGTTCCGTCGGGAATCGCGAGCAGGCCGGCGGCCGGGATCACGCCGAGTGCGTCGAGGCGGGGGCGTAGGAATTGGGTGGGATAGCTGTTCGGTGAGACCCCGGTGGCCCAGACATCGGCGGCGGCGTGTTCGAGGTCGCTCATACCGGGTAGGGCGGGTGTGCTGGTCGAGGCGCCGGTTCCGGGGAGCCGGTCGGCGCGTTCACCCGCGGCCGCTCCGGCCGCCCACAATGCTTCCCGGCGCGAGTACCCGAGACATCCGAGCGCGCCCGCAGTGGCCAGCGATTCGGCTTGCGGCACGGTCATTTCCACGCGTCCGGTGAGGTCGAGGAATGACGTGTAGGGACCGCTTTCCGCACGTGCCGCGACTATTTTGCCGGCGAGATCCGAACCGATACCGCGTACCGCCGCCAGCCCCAGCCGCACCTCGGTGCCCTGCTGTTCCAGCGTGGCCTCGGCCAGGCTGGCATTGATATCCGGGCCGTGGACCGCGACCCCGTGCCGGCGGGCATCGGCGACCAGTGACTGCGGGGAGTAGAACCCCATGGGCTGCGCCCGCAGCAATCCGGCGCAGAACGCCGCGGGATAGTGCAGTTTGAACCAGGCGGAGTAGAACACCAGGGCCGCAAAACTCTGTGAATGACTTTCCGGGAAACCGAAATTCGCGAAGGCGAGTAGTTTCTCGTAGATACGGTCGGCGAGTTCGCCGGTTATCCCGTGCAGGTCGCGCATTCCCTGGTACAGCCGGTCGCGTAACCGTTCCATCTTCTCCGGGGAGCGTTTCGATCCCATGGCGCGGCGCAGTTGGTCGGCTTCCACCGGGGTGAATCCGGCGACGTCGACCGCCATCTGCATCAACTGTTCCTGGAACAGTGGTACGCCGAGAGTTCGTTCGAGCGAGTTCCGGAGCGCCTCGTGCTCGAAGGTGACCTTCTCCACCTTGTTTTTACGGCGAATATAGGGATGCACCGAGCCGCCCTGGATGGGGCCGGGCCGGATCAGCGCGACCTCGACCACCAGATCGAAGAACTTCTCCGGTTTCAATCGTGGCAGGGTCGCCATCTGCGCACGAGATTCCACTTGGAAAACCCCGACCGAATCCGCGCGGCACAGCATTTCGTACACGGCGGGTTCGGTGAGGTCCAGGGTATGCAGTTCGACCGTCACCCCGATATGCTCGCGCACCAGGTCGATCATGTAGTGCAGCGCGGAAAGCATCCCCAGCCCGAGGAGATCGAATTTCACCAAACCGGCTGTCGCACAATCGTCTTTGTCCCATTGCAGCACACTGCGCCCAGCCATCCGGGCCCATTCCACCGGGCATACATCGGCGATGGGGCGGTCGCAGATCACCATTCCGCCGGAATGGATTCCCAGATGCCGCGGGAGGCCTTCGATATCGGCGGCCAGTTCCAGTACCGGCGCGGGGATATCGGTACCGGTTTCCGCGCCCACTCCGGTCCACCGGCTCACCTGCCGGCTCCAGGCGTCCTGCTGGCCGGGTGCGAAACCGAGCGCGCGGGCGGCGTCACGCACCGCGGATTTCCCGCGGTAGGTGATCACGTTCGCCACCTGCGCCGCATACTCCCGGCCGTATCTGCGGTACACGTATTGGATCGCTTCCTCGCGGCGATCCGATTCGATATCCACATCGATATCGGGCGGCCCGTCCCGTTCCGGGGAGAGGAATCGTTCGAACAACAGCTTGTTGGCCACCGGATCGACGTTGGTGATCCCGATGGCGAAGCAGACCGCGGAATTGGCGGCCGAACCCCGCCCCTGGCACAGGATGTCGTGCTCGTGACAGAACCTGACGATATCGTGTACCACCAGGAAATAGCCCGGGAAACCGAGTCGCTCGATCACGGCGAGCTCGTGTTCGAGCTGCCGGTAGGCGGCCGGGTTCCGGGAGGGCGGCCCGTACCGGTCGGCGGCGCCACGCAGGGTGAGTTCCCGCAGCCAGGAGTTCTCGTCGTGACCGGCGGGCACATCGAACGGCGGCAGCTGCGGCGCGATCAACTTCAGATCGAATGCGCACTCTTGCGCGATGAGTACCGAATTCGATACCGCAGCCGGGAATTCCTCGAACAGGCCGGCCATTTCCGCGCCCGAACGCAGATGGGTGCCACCGGCGGGGGCGAGCCAGCCGGCGAGGTCGTCGAGGCTGCGCCGGGCCCGGATGGCGGCGAGCGCGGCGGCGCGGCGGCCGCGGCCGGGGGTCGCGAAATGGGCGGCGGTGGTTGCCACCACGGGGATCCCCGCCCGTTCCGCCACCGCGGCGAGTGCGTTGTTGCGCTCGTCGTCGCCCGGTAGTCCGTAGCGGGTGAGTTCCACCGCGACCCGGTCGGCGCCGAAACGCTCGCACAGGTCACGCAGGGCCGCTTCGGTGCGCAGCGGTTGCCCGCCGTCCGCGAGGTCGTGTTCCAGCGCCCGCCGCACGCGCCCCTTACGGCAGCCGGTGAGTATCTGCCAGTGCCCGCCGGCCGCCGCGGTGAGCGCGTCGAGGTCGTAACGCAGGATCCCCTTCTCCCCCGCTGCCATATGCGCCGCCGCGAGTTCCCGGGACAGCCGCCGATAACCTTCCTGCCCGCGCGCCAGCACCAGCAGGTGTTCCCCTTCCGGATCGGGGGCGCCGGTACGGGGCGGAGAGTTCGTGTCCACCGGACCGGTGGATGCGTTGCGTGCTGAATCGGCGCCACTGCGAAGTACCGGATCGATACTGCCCGGCCGCACGGAACCGGCGCGGGTCACCGAATCGGAAGGCGGTACAACGGTTTCCACGAGGGTGAGTTCCGCCCCGTACACCGTGGGCATACCGTATTCGGCCGCGGCCTCGGCGAACCGCACCACCCCGTAGTAACCGTTGTGGTCGGTGAGCGCGATCGCCGACAGGCCCAGCCGCGCAGCCTCGGCGACCATCTCCTCCGGCGGCGAGGCGCCGTCGAGGAAACTGAACGCCGAATGCGTATGCAGTTCCGCGTAGGGGACCACCGGGCCGGGTGGCCGGACCAGCGGTCCGGCCCGGTACTCACCGCGACTGCGGCTCCACCCCGGAGCGTCGCCACCGTCGCCGGGGGGCGGCCCCGGCTTCGCGCGACCGGACAGCACCCGTTCCAGCTCCGCCCAGCTGGGTGGCCCGTTACTCCATCCCATACGCCACCTCAGCAGGCCACCCGGGCGGTGGATTCGGCGGCCAGCAAGGTCGCGACATGATCCACCCCGGCCCGGATCACCCGCCCATAGGCGTCGTCGGCGAGGACGCTCGCATGCCCGCGGGCCAGGGCCAGCTGCATCCGGGCCACATCGAAGTCGCCGACCAGCCGGTGGCTGTCGGCCAGGCTCAGATACAGCGAGGGCAGGAACCCGAGCAGCCCGTCGTCGAGCGGGATGCCGGGCACGAATGCCGAGTCGAGCGCCCGGGTGTCCCAGAGCAGCGCCTCCTCGGCCGTGTCCTGGAGATCGGCCAGGTGATGGGCGACCACGCTCCGGTGCAGCGGTTCCCCGTCCGTACCGAGTTGATCCCACAGCTTCTGCAGCGTCTGTCGCGCCGCCTCTCGATTCACGCCGCCGAGCCGCACCGCGGCATAGATATCCGCCATCCGATCGTCCGTCATGAACCCAAGTATCGCACATATGTTCGAACAATCAGAGTGGTATTCGAACTTGTTTTCGAACAGATTCGACCCTGGCGCGCTTTCTTACTTTGGAGTAAGTTCGGCCGGGATAGACCTGCACAGAGGGGCTGGCTGATGAGCGCAAACGGAACCCGCCGCGGCAAACGTGACCTCACCGGGCGCCACGTCCTCATCACCGGCGCCTCGTCCGGGATCGGCCGGGCGGCGGCGACGGCGGTGGCGAAGAAAGGCGCGGTGGTGCTGCTACTCGCCCGCCGCGAGGACGAACTCGCCGCGGTGGTGGACGAGATCAGGGCCGGCGGCGGCGCCGCCCACGGATACCCGTGCGATATCACCGATTCCGCGTCCGTCGAGGCGACCCTGGCGAAAATCATCGCCGAACACGGCCATGTGGACATGCTCGTCAACAACGCCGGGCGCTCCATCCGCCGGGCCATCCACCGCTCCACCGACCGGTTACACGATTACGAACGCACCATGGCGGTCAACTACTTCGGCGCGCTCCGGCTCACGCTGGCCCTGCTCCCGCAGATGCGGGAACGACAATTCGGCCATATCGTCAACATCAGCAGCGCCGGCGTGCAAGTGGCCACCCCGCGGTATTCCGCCTACCTGGCCAGCAAGGCCGCGCTGGACAAGTTCACCGAGGTGGCCGCGGTGGAGACCATGGCCGACGGCGTCACCTTCACCACCATCCACATGCCGCTGGTCCGTACCCCGATGATCGCCCCCACCGGTAACCAGGGCCCGGCCGAATCACCGGAGTGGGCAGCCGCGACCATTGTCCGGGCCCTGACCGAACGCCCGCGCCGTATCGACGTCCCGGTCGGCACCCTCGGTGAATACGGCGCGCTGTTCGCCCCGCGCATCCGCGATCTCGTCCTGCACCGCTACTACCGGATGATTCCCGATTCCCCCGCCGCCCGCGGCGAACAGGCCGAACCCCTGCCCCAGTCGCGACTCACCATGGTGCGCGACGTGGAGACGGGTATCCCCGAAGACGACGAACTCCCCGCGCGCCCGCGCCCCTCCGGTCCGCTACCTCGCGCACGGGCACGAGCGGCACGAGGCACCGGAACGGTGTTGCGCCGCGCCGCCCGCTGGGTTCCCGGAACGCACTGGTGACCTCGGCGCCTGTCACCGACTGTCAGCAGCGGAGAACCGGCGGTACTCGACGCCGGTTCCGGAGCCGGTGCGGACCCCGCTGTTCTCGGCGGCGGTGGTCTCGCTGGTGACAGCGACACTGTGTTTCCGGGTCTGCAGTACTCAGAGGTCGAAGACTCGCCGATCCGGTGGTAACGGCGGGCACGCGGCGGATACCTGCGCCACGAGCTTCCACGGCCGGTCCCCGTCGACCGACGATTTACCGCTGGTCAGGATCCCACCGGCGAGCCCACGTTCCGGGTCCGCCCAGCCGTACTGGGTGGTGAACCCGCTGCGCCCGAAATGCGCCGTGGTATCGCGGCCGAATTTCGAACGGCGCCCGCCCAATTCGTATCCACCGCGGCTCACCCGCCCGGCGATACCGGGCACCCGCGGCGCGGGGCGCACCATCTCGCGCACGGTTTCGGGACGCATGACCCGGACCCCGTCGAGTTCACCGCCGCGCGCCAGGATCTCGTAGAAGCGTGCGAGTTCGGCGGCGGTTGTCACGAGATTTCCCGACGGCAGTTCGGCGGTGAGGAACGCCCGATGGGATTCCCGGTTCACCGCATCCTTCGCGAATCCGCCGCCGAGTGCCTTACCCGCGACGAACGCGGACAGCCGCGACGGCGGCGGGCCGGTTTTCACACTCGGTACCACCAGATCCACGTCTTCGGGCCGCACGCCCAGATTCGTCCAGCGGAACCCCAGCGGGTCCAGTATCCGTTCGGACAGATGGTCCCGGATCCGTTTACCGGTGGCCCGCTGAACAAGCAACCGCTGGATCAAACCACTGGTGAGAGCGTGGTAGACGCGGAACCGGCCCGGTGGATAACTGGGTTTCAGCGCGGCCAGCCCGCGAAGCGCGAGATCTTCGTCGAAGGTCATTTCGTGGCCGCGGAAGGGCGGGGTCACGAACGGCACGCCGGCGGAATGGGCGAGCACCTGGCCGATGGTGATCGCGGCCTTACCGTTCGCCGCGAATTCGGGGATGTAGTCGCCGACCCGGTCGTCGTAGCCGAACGCCCCCTGTTCGATGAGCAGGAACAGCACCGCCGCGGAAACGCCCTTCGCGGTGGAGAAACCGCAGAACGGCGATTCCGTGGTGACCGGAATACGCTGCGCGTCCGGGCCGTCGCCCGGTGCGTTACCCCAGCCGTGGCCGATCGCCCGGTTCAGCACGACCTTCCCGTTCCGGCGCAGGCATACCTGAATCGCCGGTGTGCCACCCAGGCGATACCAGTCGCGTACCGACTCCCAGATCGCGGCGATCCCCGCGGGGTCCAGGCCCACGTCGGCGGGGTCCGCTTCCGGGCCGATACAGGTGATGTCGTCCAACTGAGCGGCGACCGGAACCAGGAGCGCGGAATCTGCCTTCACCTGCCCCAGGGTAGCCACGCTGGACACGACGGAAGGGGCCGAATTCGTACCGTCGCGGGCGCCGCCGGGTCGCTCGCCCTTTCCGGCCCAGCAACCCGCGGACGACACGATGACCAGCCCGAACACTATCGTGACGGAGATCACCGAAGGTGGTTACCGGTAACTGTGCTCTGATCATGAAAGAAGCAACCGCTTGTTTCCTCCCGTCGAGAGGTGAGCATGACGTCCGCGAATACGGGCCTGTCCCGGGCACACATCTGGCTGCTGACACTGTCCTCCCTGGCCGTCGCGCTGGTGATCGCCGCGATGGCCGCGCTGTATACGGCGCTGCCGGAGATCGCCGCCGATACCGGCGCCAGCCAGCAGCAGCTCACCTGGGTGGTCGACGGTTACACCCTCGCGCTGGCCTGTCTGGTCCTGTTCTCCGGCGCACTCGGGGACCGGTACGGCCGCCGCATCATGATGGTGCTCGGGCTGGTCGTTTTCGCGATCGCCTCCGCGATACCGCTGTTCCTGGACGCACCGAACTGGATCATCGGCTCCCGCGCAGTCGCCGGGATCGGCGCGGCGCTCGTCATGCCGTCCACCCTGTCGCTGCTGACCGGTGGTTTTCCCGCCGAGAAGCGCGGGGTCGCGGTCGGACTGTGGGCCGGTGTGGTCAGTGGCGGCGCCGTTATCGGCATTCTCGGCTCCGGCCTGCTGCTACAGGTCTGGTCGTGGCAGGCGATCTTCCTTGCGATGACCATCGCCGGTGCCGTCCTCGCGATCGCCGGTTGCACCGTGCCCGAATCGGTGGACGAACTACGCCCGCCGCTGGACTTCTGGGGCGGGATCACCTCGTCCGTCGCCGTCGGAGCCGTCGTGGTCGGTGCGATCGAAGCACCCGTACGTGGGTGGGCAGATCCGCTGGTTCTCGGGCTGTTCGGCGCCGGGGTCCTGGCCGCGGTGGGATTCGCGACGGTGGAGCTCCGGGTTCCGCATCCGCTGCTGGATGTCCGGCTGTTCGCCGACCGCGGTTTCGGCAGCGGAGCGGTGAGCGTCGGAGTGCAGTTCCTGGTGGCGTTCGGTTACTTCCTGCTGTTCGTCCAGTACATGCAGTTGATCTTCGGGTATTCACCGCTCATGTCGGCGCTGGCGATGGCGCCGATGATTGCGCCCCTCATCGGTATCTCGATCTTCGCGCCCCGGCTGGCCGAACGTTTCGGCCTGCGACTGCCGACACTCATCGGACTGCTGTGCGTCGGTATCGCGCTGCTCCTGGTCTCCCGCACCACCGTGGACAGCACCTATATCGACGTCCTGTGGCCGCTGCTGATCCTCAGCACCGGACTCGGCCTGTGCACTGCGCCCGCGACCGCCGCCATCATCAACGGCACGCCGCCGGAGAAGCACGGGGTCGCGTCGGCGGTCAACGACGCATCCCGGGAGGTCGGTGCGGCCATCGGGATCGCGGTATCCGGCAGCATCCTGGCCGTCGGCTACTCCGACCGGATCGCGCCGGCCCTGCCCAGCCTGCCCGAGCAGGCACGCGGGCCGGTCGGCGATTCACTCGCCGCGGCTCTCGAAGTCACCGAGCAGGCGGGGCCGGTCGCGGCACCGCTGGCGGATTTCGCCAAGGAAGCCTTCGTGCACGGAGCCCAGCAGGCTTCGCTGGCCCTCGGGGCCCTGACCGTGGTGATGGCGTTCGTACTGGGGGCGTGGGCGCCCGGCCGGATCCGCAAGACCAGCGACCCGGCCGCGGACGCCCAGGTACTCACGAATCGATGAACCCGGCGGCGGGCCCCGGGCCGCCCTGCCCCGCGGCCGCGGACCGGACCCGTCCGAATCCGCGGACCGACCGGCACCACCACCTGTAGACCGTGGCGAAACCACACAGAGTGCGGCGTCCGCTTCCGGTTCGTCTGCCCGGACGCGGATGCGGACCCAACAGCTGGTCTCGCGGAGTCCTACCGGACCGGCACCTCCGCCGAATCGGGGCTTTCTTCGTTGCCTGGCGACCGGGATACGGTATGCACCGGTACGGCACCGCTGCTCGCGGGGTCCACATCGCCGCTCCCCCGGCCTGATTCACCGGCTGCCGGGTCCGCGGTCGGCTCCGTGGTTCGCGCCGCCCGGGATTTCTGCCACGCGTAACCGGTGAGCGCGATCGCCACCACCACGATCACCACGTAGGCGATCGTGCGCGGGGCGCCCTCGATCTCGAAGGCTTTGAACAGGGTGCGCACGTTCGTCAGCACCAGCACACCGCCGACACCGGTACCGAGCACCGCCGGAGCCACCCGGCTCACCAGCCACGCCGCGAGCGGAGCGGCCAGCACACCACCCAGCGCCAGACCGGCGATGATCAGCAGATTGTCGAAGAAATCCGAGCCGAGGCCGAGCAGGAAACCCACACTGGCCGACGCCGAGACGATGAACTCCGAGGCACTCACCGTACCGATCACCCGGCGAGGCGCGGCCCGTCCGGTGGTCAGCAGCGTACTGGTGGTGACCGGGCCCCAGCCGCCACCGCCGCTCGCATCGATGAAACCGCCGAACAAGCCGAGGGGGGCCAGGAATTTCGCGGAATGCGCGGCCTTCTCCGAAGCGGCGATCTCCAGCGGCGGCCGGGACGAGAACCGGATCACCAGGAAGACGCCGATCGCCAGCAGGATTCCCGCGGTCACCGGTTCGGCGGCCTCGGTGGAGATCCGGGAGAGCACGGTCGCGCCGAGGAAGGCGCCGACACCGCCGGGCACGCCCAGCCGCAGCACCATCCTCCAGTCGACATTGCCGAACCGCCAGTGCGAGATACCCGACGCCAGCGTGGTCGCGACCTCCGCGAAATGCACCGCCGCGCTCGCATGCGCGGCACCCGTACCGCTGAGCACGAGCAGTGTCGTCGCGGTGACGCCGAAGGCCATCCCGAGCGTGCCGTCGACGATCTGCGCGCCGATACCCACGAGGGTGAAAACAAGTAACTTGATCATGACGGTGTGCTCCCGAACCTGGACCGGAGATCGAGGTTACGGCGCCGGAGCCGCCGTGACACCGGTTGCAATCACCGTGAACACAACCCCTCCGCAACGATATAACCGCAGTTCACGGGGCTCGCCGAAATAATCGTTCGGCGAGCTCTCCCACTCCTGGTAAACCTGGCCGGTGCCTGCCCGAACCTGCCGCCGGATAATCCTCCGGGACCGGCCTGCCGCCGGAATCACCACTACCACCTTCACCACCGAGACCGTCCCCCGGCCGATCCCGGCCGACGGTGAGGCGCTGATCGAAGTGTTCTGGCTCGGTATCGACGCAACCCAGCGCACCTGGCTCAACCCCGGACCGACCTACATCCACCCGGTGGATATCGGTGCGGTGATGCGCGGCAGCGGGGTGGGTCGCGTGGTCGAATCGCGCAACCCGGAGCTGCCGGAGGGCCAGTGGGTCTACGGCGAACTCGGCTGGCAGGAGTACGCGATCGCCCGCACCGGCGGCCTGTTCGGCGTCAATCCGGTACCGCCGGGTATCGAACCCCGCCATACGCTCACGGTTTTCGGAGTCAGCGGACTCACCGCCTATATCGGGGTAACGGAAGTACTACGGGTCGCCGAAACCGACGCGGTACTGGTCACCGGCGCTGCCGGCAGCGTCGGATCCCTCGCCGGGCAGATCGCCCGGCTGGCGGGCGCACGGGTGATCGGTACCGCCGGATCGGACCACAAGACCGGCTGGGTGCGCGATACCGCACGGTTCGACGCCTGCCTGAACTATCGCACCGACGATATCCGGGCCGGGTTACGCGATTTCGCGCCGGACGGTCTCACCGCGGTGTTCGACAATATCGGCGGTGCGCTGCTGGAACAGGCACTGGACAACCTGGCTGTGCACGCCCGGATCGCCCTGTGCGGTTCCCTCTCCTCCGGTTACACCGCCGACGGTTACGGAACCGGCCCGGCGAACTATATGCAGCTGGCCTTCCGTCGCGCCCGCATGGAGGGCTTCCTGTTCTTCGACCACGCCGCGCTCTTCCCGTCCGCACTGACGCGGCTGGCCGGCTGGGTCGCCACGGGCGAACTGCGCTGGGCCGAGGATATCGTCGACGGCCTGGAGAATGCCCCGGCCGCGTTGCAACGGCTGTTCGACGGGGCGAACCTGGGCAAACAGCTGGTCCGGGTGCGGCCGGTCGAATAGTGCCGGCGCTGTGGCCGGATCCGTTTATCCGGCAGCCGATTCGCGGGACCTTCGATAGCCGTACGCCGATTTATGAGACCCACACCACTTTTACCGGCCGCGTGGACTGTAATGTCACTGAACCGTGCCTGACTTCGGTTTACGAGCTGAACGAAAGACGACGTTGTGCTGGGCCGCCGCGACCGTTCTCGGGGTGCTCGCCGGGTATGCCGCGGTACTGTTCGCCAACTCCCGGCACTTCTACACCGACGACACCGAGGCCCAGTACGTTCCCCTCTGGCTCGACGTCGGGCGGCGCCTGCGCGAAGGCGAATTCCCGGGTATCGCACCGGAACAGTGGATGTCCGGGAACTTCCTGGTCGAAGGCCAGGCCAGTGTGTTCAACCCGCCGCAGCTGCTGGTCGCTTTGCTGGCGCCGTCGTTCGACAACCTCGTCGTGCTGGCCACCCTGGTCAAGCTCGCGTATTCGATCGTTCTCGCGCTCGGCGTGTTCCGGGTGTGCCTGGCGTACCGGGCGCACCCGGCGTGGGCGGCGGTGGCGGGTGTCGCGTTCTGCTTTTCGGGATGGCTGCTGTTCCTGGACCAGGCGAGCTGGGTGCTCGGTCTCGCCGGTACGGCGTGGCTGACGCATGCGTGGGCGTCCGGGGTGCGCTACGCACGCGGCCGCGGCGGCCCGGTCCCGGTGTTCGTATTCCTGTTCTTCGCAATCACTCTCGGATATGTCTGGCCCGGTGTCGAATCCGCGTTCATGATCGTCGCCGTGGCCGCCGGGGAGTGGGTGTATCAGCGCACACCATGGCCGTCGGTGCGACTACTGCTGGCCGCCGGCTGCGCCGGGGCAGCGGGGCTCATGACCTACCTGCCCTCGATACTCTCGGCCGAAGTGACCTGGCGGACCGCCGACGACATGATCAACAACGACGGTTTCATGACCGTGCCGTGGTCGGAATCGCTGAATGCGAGCCTGCCCAGCACACTCCCGTCGTTCAATTCGTGGTTCGGCCTGATCCAGCCGATGCCGATCGTATATATCGCCTGGTTCCTGATTCCGGCGCTGGCATTCATCGATTGGAAGGCGGCCGGGCAGACCTTGCGGCAGTCCGCCGGGGCGGTGATCTTCGCCGGTATTGCGCTGATGTGGACCGCAGGTCCGGCCGCCTTCGGTCCACTGCGGTGGCCGGCGCGGGTTCTGCCGATGCTCGCCCTGGGGCTGCTCGTGCTGTGCTGTGTCCTGCTGAGCCGCCACGGGACCCTCACCAATTGGCGAACGCGGTTCGGAGTGGCCGGGGTGCTGGTGCCGGCGCTGCTGGTGCGGTCGGTGTCCTCGGCTCCGCGGGACCGCATCTGGACGCATATCGGGGCCGCCGCGGTCGTGCTGGTACTGGGGATCGCGGTCGTGGTGGTGTTCGCGAAATGGGGCCGGAAAGCGGCGTGTACGGCGCTGCTGGTCACCTTCGCCCCGATCGCGTACTACCAGGTGGACAGCTCGTATCCACACCCGATGTCGTGGAACCTGCCCGAACGTCGCTCCGCGGCGCAGGCGCTGTTCCCGGACTTCGACGGCACAACACTGCAACTCGGCAACAGTTCGATCTTCCCGGGCGACGCCAAGGACCTCACCGGCGTCTACAGTTCGCTGGTGGTGGGCCTGTATGCCGCGGACCTCGGACTCGACTACGTCAACGGCTACACCCCTATCGGGCACCGCGCGTTCTCGGAACGCACCTGTATGCGCTGGGAAGGCAGCACTTGCCCGGAGGCGTTGGACAAGATCTTCGCCCCGGAACCGCAGACCGGTGAACCCCTGGTCGACCTGATGAAGGTGGACCGGATCACCCTGATGCGGCTGGTGTATCCGGATGCCCGCGACAACCCGCCCCCACCCGGCTGGCACTGGGTGGACTATCCGCCGAACGACAAATGGATCTGGGTCCTGGAGCGCGATACCGGCCCCGTCTCGACGACGGCCGGCCGAATCGCCCATACCGAAGGTGTCGACGCGGTCTCGGTCTCGGAAACCGAGAACACCAGTACCGTGCGGGTCTCGTCGGAGCATGGCGGGCGTATCACGTTCGCGCGCCTGGCCTGGCCGGGCTACCGGGCCACGATCGACGGGCGCGAGCACGACTCCGGTGCCCTCGACGAAATATTCGTCTCGGTGGAGATACCGGCGGGCACCGAGAACGCCGAACTCGAGGTCACGTGGCGGCCGCCGGGTATGCCGCTGGGAATCGCCACCTTCGCGCTGGGCCTCATCGGTATCGGCGTGCTGCACCTGCTCTACGTTCGCCACCGTTCACGGCCCCGTACCGGAAACTTGCCGCCGGAACCCGAACCGCTTGCTCCGGCACCGGCGGAAAAGACCGAATCATTCGCCCGCGTGTGAAATGGTCCGGAGCCGGCTCGTCGACGTGCCCGCGCGGGTACCTCGCTCGATGCAGCGGGGCAGCTCCGGTTCAGTACTGCTGACGCCGGTCGATCGCGCCCGCCCCGATCGACCCCAGCAGCGTGATGATGCACAGGCCCGCGATCAGGTTGATCACGGCGGTGGCGATCTTGGCGTCGAGCCCGGCCACCAGGGTGAACGGCAGCAGGACCGCCAGCGCCGTGACCAGCCCCGTGATCCAGTAGAAGAACTGCAGCGGATTCGGCATCAGCGCCAGGAGCAGGTTCAGCAGGCCGGTGGCGGCGATCGCGGCGGCGGCGCCGGCTATCGCGTACGAGGTGGTGGAGACCGTTCCGTAGGCACCCGCGCCCTCCGGGGCCAGGACCGCGATGTTCAGGATGCCGCGTACCAGCATGATGGCGACCACGATGACCAGCGCCACCACCACGGCGGTGCCGAGCCCGCCTGCCCACAACCGGCCCAGGTTGATTTTCGGCTCCGCCGGCTCCGCATAACCCGGCGGCTCGGAGTACCCCGGTTGCTGCGGGTACCCCGGCTGTTGTTGGTGACCCTGTCGGTAAGGGTCCTGCCGTCCATAGTTGTACGACGGATCCGTCATAGGCAGAAACTACCCCGCCCGGGCCCGCGCTCCCACCCGAATCGGGCAGGCATGTCGCCGGAAATCGCGGCGGCGCGTTCGTGCACCCGCACCGATCCGCCCGCCACCACTGCGAACGGCGCGTGTGCGATCGCGAACTCCGAGTCAGGGGAACTCTCAGTAGCCGCGCTCGGTGTCGATCACCGCGAGCAGCTGCTCCGCGGCCGCGAAGCGTTCGACATTGACTCGCACATGCTCTGCCAGTGCCCTGGTGAGCCCGGTCGCGGGATTGGCGATATGCGGTGTGATCAGCGCGTTGGGCAATGTCCACAGCGGGTGGCCGGCGGGCAGCGGCTCGGGGTCGGTGACGTCGAGCGCCGCACCGCCGATCGTGTTGTCGCCCAGCGCGCGCACCAGCGCCTCGGTATCGATCAGGGCACCCCGGGCCACGTTCACTATCCACGCCGTCGGCTTCATCCGGGCCAGTGTGCCCGCGTCCACGAGGTGCGCGGTATCCGCGGTCGAGGGGGCCGCGATAACGAAATGGTCGGCGCGTGACCATATTTCGGCGGTCCGGGTTGCATCCACTGTTTCCGCGGCACCGGGCACCGGGATACCGGATCGGGTCACCGCCAGGACCTGGGCGCCGAACGCGGTGAGCAACGGGATCATCGCGCGGCCGATACCGCCACAGCCGACGATCGCCACCGTCGCGCCGCGCAGGGTGCCGACGCGGGCATCGAACTCCGCCTTGCGCCAGGAGGCCGCCCGCGCCTGTTCGGCGAGCCCGCGCACTCCGGCGAGCAACAGCAGTGTCGCGTGCTCGGCGACATTGCCCGCGTACGCGCCGGCCGCGGAGGTCCAGACCCGCCGGTGGTCGACGAGTCCGGCCGCCAGCCACGATTCGACGCCGGCCGAGGGCAGCTGCACCCAGCGGACCGACTCCGGGAGCTCGGCGGGAAACGTATCCGGGCCCTGCGCCCAGACCACCGCGTCCGCGTCGGCGAGCGGGACCAGGACGCCACCGCCGCGTTCGATCCCGGCGGCCAGGGCGGTCTCATGGTCAGGACCCAGATGTATTCGAGGCGCTCGCACACACCGACTATGCCCGATGCACAGGATGACGACGACACCGTGCGCGATTCGCCTGATACGTTCGGACAGCTGTCCAGCGAACATAACGGGAGATCGAGCATGCAGGTCGCGGGAAACGTCTTCGTAGTCACCGGAGCCGGAAACGGAATCGGGCGATGCGTCGCACTGGAGTTGATCGGCCGCGGCGCGACCGTGGCCGGCGCCGACCTCGACGAGCAGGCCCTGGCCCGCACCGCAGCACTGGCCTCGGACCCCGGCCGCTTCACCGCCTACCGGCTCGATATCGCCGACCGTGACGCGGTGGCCGCGTTCCCGGAGACCGTGATCGCTGCACACGGGCAGGTGGACGGCGTGTTCAATATCGCGGGTATCCCGCAGAACCTGCAGACCCTCGCCGATATCAGCGACGACCGGATCGAAACGTTGATGCGCGTGAACTTCTTCGGCGCGGTGTGGATGTCGCGCGCCTTCCTCCCGCACCTCGAGGATCGGCCGGAGGGCGTCATCATGAACACCTCGAGCCTGTCGGCGATCGCCCCCTTCCCGGGCTCCGCGGTGTACGGCGCCTCGAAGGCCGCACTCGCGCTGTTCAGCTACGGGATGGCGCAGGATCTGCGCGGCAGCTCGAAGGTCACCGTCACCACGGTGCTCCCCGGGACAGTGTGGACCGATCTCGTGCGGCAGGTCTCCAAGGAGATGGGCGCACCGGAGAAGCTGGCCGAAGGTTTCGCGGCGAAGCCCGAGAAAGTCGCGCGCCGGATGGTCGATGCGACGATGAAGGGGAAGGGCCGGGTCGTCATCGGCAAAGACGCCCACGTCTTCGATGTCGTCCGCCGGTTCAGCACCCGCGCGGCCGACCGCCTCTCCTACCTGCAGGTGGGTCGCGGGGTGTACAAGAAGCAGCCCGAATCCACCCCGCAGCCCTAGTCACCACGCGCCGACAGACCCGCCCAGCTTCGCGATGTGGTCAGGGAGCGAAGGCCGCGCGGTGCGTGTCGGCGAAGTCGGCGAACGACCGTGCCGGGCGCCCTGTCACCTCGGCGACAGTGGTCGTGACACGGTTTTCCGCGCCGTGCCGGATCTTCTCGTCGAGACCGGCGAGGAAGGCCGCATAATCCGGCGGCAGGCCCATCTCGGTGAACCGGGCGGCCATCTCGTCGGTGCTCACATTCCGGTGCCGCACCACCCGGCCGGTGGCGGCGGAGATCATCCCGGCGGCGTCGGCGTAGCTCAGTGCCGCGGGACCGGTGATCACATGGTCGGCATTGTGCGGTGCGGGGTCGAGCAGCGCCCGGGCGGCCACCGCCGCGATATCGGCGGCATCGACGAAACCGATTCGACCGTCGCCTGTCGCCGTCACGATCTCGCCCCGTTCCCGGATACCCGCCGCGAGCTGACCGGCAAAGTTCTGCATGAACCAGGACGGCCGGAGCACGGCCCATTCGGGCATCATCGTCCGGATCAACGGGGCCAGGGCACCGGGCCCGGAGTCGCTGTCCGGTAGTGCGGACGAACCGAGCACGACCACCCGCCGGATCCCGGCCCGGACCGCGGTTTCCAGGAGCTTCCCCACACGCGGGACAGGATCGACGTCGCCCGGAGGCGCGATCAGGTAGATCCGGTCTACCCCCTCGACGGCGGCGGCGAATGTTTCCGGCTCGCCCCAGTCGAAGCGAACGAGTTCCGGACCACCGCCCGCGGCCGACCGGGTTGCGATACGTACGCCGGCGGCGTGGGCGCGTAGACGTGCGACCACCCGGCTACCGGTCGTCCCGGTGCCCCCGATCACCAATGTGGTGGACGATTCACTCATCGGTTCGCGCTTTCGCCGACAAAAGCGCTGGTGAGCTCGTCGAGCCCGCCCATGAACTCGGCGGCGGCCAGCGGGCTCCAGTAGTCGCGGTAGGACACGATCTCGCCGTCGTGTGCGGTGAGGACCGCGACATATCGCATCCGATAGGGCCGGCCGGTGGCGACAACCCGGCCCGCGGCCTCGAACTCGGCCACGACGGTCGCCGGGTCGGTCGACTGGTGCAGGGTGTGTGCCGTGATCTCTCGGGCGTCCAGTAGGTCCGGGTAGCCGCGGAGATAGTTCGCGATGGCGGCGCGACCCTCGAGTCGTGCGGGATAGCCGGGGGCGGCGAACGGAAACTCCATCACGCCGTCGACGGCCCAGAGTCCGGCATACCCGGACATATCTTTCGCCAGCAGCAGCCGCAGGGATTCGGCGTAGAGATCGCCGGCGGTGCGGGATGACTCGGCCATGAACTCACCTTCCATAAACGGACGATACGGTACCGTCCCGTCCACACTATAGAAGGACGAGACGGTACCGTCCAGCCGTAAACTCATCGCATGACCGAACGACCCGGACGAACTCCCACCGGCGCCGCCGTCCTGCAACACCGGATCACCTCGGCGATCGAAGACGCGGTACTGCGCGAACTCGCCGCACAGGGCTACAGCCGACTGGCGATGGAGGCGGTCGCCAAGGACGCCGGGGTGAGCAAGAGCGCGCTGTATCGCCGGTGGCCGTCGAAACAGGAGATGGTGACGGCAGTCCTGTCGAAAATCAGTCTGCCGTCGACCGAACCCCCCGATACCGGCTCGCTGCGCGGCGATCTACTGGAAACCCTGCGCGCGGTGCAGGACTGGCTGTCCGATCCCCGCTTCGCCACCCTGCTGACCGACCTCACCGCCGAGGCGCTACGCAACCCGGACCTCGCCCCGGTCACCGATTCCCTGTGCTCCCCCCGGCGCGCATTGGGCGCGGCAACATTCCACCGCGCCGTCAACCGTGGCGAACTACCCCCCGACCTCGATCTGGACTTGGCCCTCGATCTCGCCGCCGCCCCGATCTACTGGCGACTGATCATCCG
Organism: Nocardia carnea; assembly: GCF_029868325.1. Lineage (GTDB taxonomy): Bacteria > Actinomycetota > Actinomycetes > Mycobacteriales > Mycobacteriaceae > Nocardia > Nocardia carnea_C. Next base: position 38,532 of record NZ_JARWNW010000132.1, on the reverse strand, counting down.
CCGCGCCCCCGCCGAACCCGGCTACCTCGAACAACTCGCCGACTACATCCTGCGCGCCCTCGCCGCCCGCCCCACCGAAATCGCCTGACCGTGGCGCGATCTACACCGGCGCCTCCCGATATCTCACGAAAGGACCACTGCGGACGCCCTGCGGATCGCTCGGCAATCGGACACCGCGCGCGATCCAGAGCATGGCGCCCCACCCGCGGCGCCACGGTGCCCCCAGTGGGACTCGAACCCACACTGTGCGGATTTTAAGTCCGCTGCCTCTGCCAATTGGGCTATGGGGGCGTGCGGACCACACACTACCGACTCGTACACCCGTACCGGAATACCCGGCGCAAGTGAGTCACATGGTGGGATCTGTCTGAATCGCCTGACAGGCCTCGACCAATACGTCCGCCGCCAGCAAACCCGATTCCTCCGCCGCCTCGCGAACCTCGTCGGACAAATCGTAATCTGTTGTCACTGCCAGTAAGGCCAGTTGCAGCGCCTCGCCCAGCCGGCCCAGCCGGCGGGCGATCAGCGCCTCGTCCATCTCCGGACCCAGGTTCTCCCAGCCCACCGGCTGCACCCCGTCGATACGGTAGCGGCGCAGGGTGTCCTCACCGAGCACCTTCATGAAATCCACCGCCGAGGCCATACAGCGGTTGTTCGCGACCCGGTACTCGGTGCGGTCGGCGATCTTGTCGATGAGCACCGCGACGATCGTGGCGGCGGTGAACATCCCGTCACAGACCCGGGCCGGGGCCGCCTCCGGTGGTCCGGGCGGGGCCGTGGCCAGACCGGTGGTGACCGCATCGATCCACTCCACCACCAGCTCGGTACCCGAGGCATCGGTTCGCTGTGGCTCGTAGAACTTCGGTTCGTCCCGGCGCCGGAACCACCGCCACGGTAGACGCATCGCCATCACCCCTGTTCGGAAGCGGACTTGCCGAGCAGCGAATGCCGCCGGCCGTATGCGAAGTACATCACCAAACCGAGCAGCATCCAGACTGCGAAACGCAGCCAGGTTTCCACGGAAAGATTCACCATCAGCCACAGGCAGGCCAGCACCGCAAGTATCGGCACCCAGGGCACGAAGGGCACGCGGAATCCACGTGGCAGATCGGGGCGGGTGCGGCGCAGGACCACCACGCCGATGGCGACCAGCAGGAACGCGAACAGGGTCCCGATATTGACCATTTCCTCGAGCGTGCCGAAGTCCACGAACCCGCCCAGGATCGCGCAGACGACCCCGACGGTCACCGTGATCCGTACCGGAGTACCGCGCGAACCGGTTTTGGCGAACCACCGCGGGGTGAGCCCGTCCCGGGACATGGCGAACAGCACCCGGGTCTGGCCGAGCAGCAACACCATGACGACGGTCGTGAGACCGGCCAGCGCGCCGATAGCGATGATCCGGTGGGCCCAGGTGACTCCGTGCACTTCGAAGGCGGTGGCCAGGGTGGCATTGTCACCGGCGAGCTCGGTGTAGGGCACCATCCCTGTCAGCACCACCGTCACGGCCACGTACAGGACGGTCACGATGATCAGCGACCCGATGATCCCGCGGGGCAGGTCGCGCTGCGGGTTCTTCGTCTCCTCCGCCGCCGTCGCGACCACATCGAAGCCGATGAATGCGAAGAACACCAGGCTCGCCGCAGCGAGCAGGCCGTACCAGCCGAAGCTGCTGTTGCCGCCACCGGTCACCCAGGAGAACAGCGACTGGGTCAGCCCGGAGCTTTCCTCGACGGGTACCGATTCCGGGATGAAGGGGGTCAGGTTGGCGGAGTCGAAGAAGGTCAGGCCGACGATGATCACCAGCAGGATGACCCCGATCTTGATCGCCACGGCCACCGCCGAAACACGCGAGGACAATTTGGTGCCGAGCGCGAGCAGCGTGGTCAGGACCGCGATCAGCAGTACCGCCCCCCAATCGAAGGTCACCCCGCCGATATCGACGACCGCGGCGCCGTGATCGAAGACCTGACCGAGATACTGCGACCACCCCTTGGAAACCACGGCGGCGGCGAGTGCGAACTCCAGCAGCAGATCCCAGCCGATGATCCAGGCGGCGAGCTCGCCGAAGGTCGCGTAGGAGAACGTGTACGCACTACCGGCCACCGGCACGGTCGAGGCGAACTCGGCGTAACACAGCGCCGTGAGCCCGCACGCGACGGCGGCGAATACGAACGCCAGCGAGACCGACGGCCCGGCGACATTGCCCGCGGTGCGGGCGGTGAGCGTGAAGATACCGGCGCCGATGACAACGGCGACACCGAAGATCGCGAGGTCCCATGCGGTGAGCTCCTTGCGGAGTTTCGCGCCGGGTTCGTCGGTGTCGCGGATCGACTGCTCCACCGATTTGGTGCGGAACAGCGAACTGCGGCTCTTCGGGGTCGTCACGGCAGTCTCCTCGTCTCTGGCGCGAGTATCGGAAACGCTAGTGCACGCCCGACATATATCGGGTTATCCACGACGACAACGCCGCAATCACGACACCGGCCGCGATGGCGACCAGCCCGGTGATCCCGAAGTAGGCGAATTCGGCGTCTGCCGAGTAGAACCGGGCCAGTACGCCGGAAAGCGTGGTGCCCAGTGCTACCGACAGAAAGTAGAGCGCCATCATCTGTGCGCGGAAATGTTCGGGCGCCAGCTGAGTGGTGACCGCCAGCCCGATCGGCGAGATCAGCAGCTCCGAGACGGCGAACACGGCCATGATGAAAAGCACCGCCAGCGCCGGCACCGCCTTACCGGTGCTCCCCGCCATCGGCACGAAGAGCAGGAATGCCGCCCCCATCCCGATCACACCGAACGCGAATTTGCGGGGCGTGCTCGGTGCCCGCCTGCCCAGTTTCGTCCACAGCAACGCGAACAGCGGCGACAGCGTGATGATCCACACCGGTTCCACCGAGCCGATCCAGTTCGACGGTGCCGTCCAGCCGAAGATATTCCAGTTCATCCGTTCGTCGGAATACACCGCCAGCACGGTGAAGATCTGCTGGAACAGCGCCCAGAACACGACATTCGCCACGAACAGCGGCACGAACGCCCATACACGGCTGCGTTCGACCGCGGTGACCCGGCGGTGGGTGAGCAGTACGGCGAAGTAGACGAGGGCGGCCACCACGATCAGCGCCGTGGTGACATCCGGGAGATTGCCGATCGTGACCAGGCCGGTCACCAGCACACCCACGATCACCAGAATCGCGACGAGCAGCAGCCCCGCCAGCGGGCCGAACGCGCGGCGCGGCAGCGGATCCGGTACGTCGCGGCCGGCGGTTCCGAGATTGCGCCGGAATACCACATACTGGATCAGCCCGAGCGCCATCCCGACCGCGGCCGCCCCGAAGCCGGCGTGGAAACCCCACTCCTCCTGCAGGAGCCCGGTGAGCAGCGGCCCGACGAAGGCGCCCAGGTTGATTCCCAGATAGAACAGCGTGAACCCGCCGTCGACCCGCGCGTCACCTTTCGGGTACAGGGTGCCCAGCAGCGCCGACGCATTCGATTTCAGCGCGCCACTCCCCAAGGCGACCAGCACCAGGCCGATGCCGACTCCGGCCAGTCCGGGAATCAGGGCGAGGGCGATATGCCCGGCCATCACCACGACCCCGCCGTAGAAGACGGTCCGTTCCATCCCGATCAACCGGTCGGACACCCATCCGCCGAGCACCGTACACAGATAGACGAGACCGCCGTAAGCACCTACCAGCCCGACAGCCGCGTCCTGGTCGAGCCCGAGCCCGCCGTCGGTGGTCTCGTAGTACAGGTAATAGCCCAGGATCGTGAGCATGCCGTAGAAGGAGAACCGCTCCCACAGCTCCACACCGAACAGATTGACCAGGCCGATCGGGTGCCCGAAAAAGGTCCGGCCGGGGACCGCCGTGGAAGGTGCTTCCGACATTCTCCGACTGTGCCATGAACCACACCCGCCGCGTGGCATACCGCACCGAACCGATATCGCACGTCGGCGCGTGCGCCCGGGTCAGGCGATCGACTGGGCGATACCGTCCAGAATGTCGTGTTCGCTGACGACCAGTGCCCGGATACCGGCCCGCTCGGCCAGCTCGGCCGCCAGCACCTCGGTGATCACGGCGCCGCCGCCGATGACATCCACCCGCCCGGGATGCATGGGACCCAGCGCGGCCCGTTCGTCGTGATCCATCCCGATCAGCCGATCGCAGACCGCGTTCAGTTCCGGCAGTTCGATCCGCGCGAGATGCGTTTTCGCGGAATCGTATTCGGGCAGGTCCAGGGCCACCGCGGCAAGTGTGGTCATCGTGCCGGCCACCCCTACCCAGGTATGCGCACCGTCCACCGGTACATGGGCGAAGGCCTCGGTGAGCCGCCCGGACGCGAAATCGCGGGCCGCGGCCACCTGGTCGGCCGTCGGTGGATTCCCGTGCAGGCACCGTTCGGTGACCCGCACACAGCCGATATCGGCCGAGAACGCCGCCCGCACACCGGTACTGTCCCCCACCACCAGCTCGGTGGAGCCGCCACCCAGATCGACCACCACAAAAGGCCCGTCCTCCGGCCGCAACTCACCCACCGCGCCCGCGAACGACAGCCGCGCCTCCTCGTCGCCGGTGATCACCTCGGCCTCGGCACCCGGCACCACGCGACCCAGTTCGGCGCGGGTCATCGCGAAGAAATCTTCCCGGTTCGCCGCATCGCGGGTCGCGGAGGTGGCGACCATCCGCACCCGCCGCACCTCGTGCTCGGCCATCAGTGTCGCGTAGTCGGCCAGCGCAACCCGGGTGCGTTCGATCGCCGCCGGGTCGAGCCGGCCGGTCGCGTCCACGCCCTTGCCGAGCCGCACGATCCGCATCTCCCGATGCACATCGGTCAGCGTGCCGTCGGCGCCGATATCGGCGATCAGCAGGCGGATCGAATTGGTGCCGCAATCCACGGCGGCCACCCTGTCGGTCACGGCGACTCCTTCGAAGCTGGTCCATGCGGTCCGCGGCGGTCGGCGTCTCGCCTCATGATTCGTCTTCCGGCGGTGGGTAGTGCGGCCAGTCCGCCGGGACCGCGGTCCCCCGTAAACCGTTCTCGGCGGCCAGCGCCACCGCTTCGTCACCGAGCGGATTCACCCCCGGACCCTTGGCCAGCGCGTGCGCGATCAGCACGTGCAGGCATTTCACCCGGTCCGGCATACCGCCGCCACTGAAATCGGTGCCCAGTGGCTCGATCTCGTCGCGCTCGGCCAGATAACTCTCGTGCGCGGCCCGGTAGGCGGCGGCCAGCTCGGGATCGTGGCCCAGGCGTTCGCTCATTCCCTTCATCACGCCCGCGGACTCCAACCGGCTGGCTTCGGCGGTGAGCCGCGGATCGGTCAGGTAATACAGCGTCGGGAAGGGAGTCCCGTCGGGCAGTTTCGGCGCGGTCTTCACCACCGCGGGCAGACCGTCGGGTGTCCGGTAGGCGATGGCGAGCACCCCGCGCGGGGCGCGGCCCAGTTGTTCGGCGACGATCTGCAGATCTCGGTCGTCGGGTGTGCTCACCTGTTTCCTTCCGGCTGCGGCGCGGGTGGGGCCGATTCTTCGACGGGTGGTTGTTCGGAAATACTGCGCCACAGGTCGGTGTACCACGGGTCGGGAACGTCGCGCGGCGCCTGCGGGTCGGGGATGGCGGGTACCTCGATACCCGGGACCTGCACGATATAAGGGGTCTCCCCCGGCATCACCAGCCGTAACCGGTCCCGCGCCTCGGACCGGATATAGGCCGGATCCTCCTGTTGTGCCCGGCGGTCCTTCAGGACGGCGATATCGGCCTCGAGCGTCCGGCGTTCGGCCGCCAGCTGGGCGGCTTCGGAGCGTTGCGTGAAATAGGTACGCATGGGCACCGCCAGCGTCATGGCCAGCGCACACACCACCATCGCCAGAATGATCGCCTTACCGGCGGAAAGCCCGAGGATGGTCCGTTCCGACCAGTCCCGGGCCCCCGCGGCGCGACTGCGAGACCGGCGGGTGGTGCGCCGCACCCGTTCGGCACCGCCGTGCACTTCGGCGGCAGGCCGCCGGGACGGCGCACGCGACGTACGCCGGTTACCCCGCCCGGCCGGGCTGGTCCCGCGCGCACGCCGCTCCGCCATCGTCGTGCTCAGTCCTCGAAGGTGAACCGGGGGAAGGCGACATCGCCGGCGTACCGGGCCGAATCGCCGAGCGCGTCCTCGATCCGCAGCAGCTGGTTGTACTTCGCCACCCGCTCGCTACGCGCCGGCGCACCCGTCTTGATCTGCCCGCTGCCGACGGCGACGGCCAGATCAGCGATGGTGGTGTCCTCGGTTTCACCCGACCGGTGCGACATCATCGTCTTGTACCCGTTGCGGTGCGCGAGGTCGACGGCGTCCAGGGTCTCGGTGAGCGTGCCGATCTGGTTCACCTTCACCAGCAGCGCATTCGCGGCGCCCTTGGCGATACCGTCCTCGAGCCGTTCCGGGTTGGTGACGAACAGGTCGTCGCCGACCAGCTGCACCTTGTCGCCGATCTCGTCGGTGAGGGCCACCCAGCCGTCCCAGTCGTCCTCCGACAGCGGGTCCTCGATCGACACCAGCGGGTACGCCGCGCGCAGCTCGGTGTAGAACTTCGCCATCTCGGTGGCACTACGTGCCGAGCCCTCGAACTGGTAGGCACCGTTGGAGTAGAACTCGGTCGCCGCGACATCCAGCGCCAGCGCCACATCCCGGCCCAGCTTCAGCCCGGTCTTCCCGATCGCGACGCTGATCAGGTCCAGCGCCTCCCGGGTACCGGCGACGTCCGGGGCGAACCCGCCCTCGTCGCCCAGCCCGGTGGCCAGCCCCTTCTCCTTCAGCACCGCTTTCAGCGCGTGATAGACCTCTGCGCCCCAGCGCAGCGATTCCTTGAACGTCGGCGCCCCGATCGGCGCCACCATGAATTCCTGCACATCCACCCCGGTATCGGCGTGCGCGCCACCGTTGAGGATGTTCATCATCGGCACCGGCAGCACATGCGCGTTCGGCCCGCCCAGATAACGGAAAAGTTCCAGCCCCGACGATTCCGCCGCCGCCCGCGCCACCGCCAGCGACACACCCAGCAGCGCGTTCGCGCCCAGCCGGGACTTGTCCGGGGTGCCGTCCAGATCCAGTAGCGCCTGGTCGACGGTCCGCTGCTCGACGGCATCCAACCCGATCACCGCCGGCGCGATCTCGTCCAGAACACCCTCGACCGCCTTCTGCACCCCCTTGCCGAGGTAGCGCTCCCCGCCGTCCCGCAGTTCCACGGCCTCGTGCTCACCGGTGGACGCACCCGACGGCACCGCGGCCCGGGTCAGGGTGCCGTCGTCGAGGGCGATCTCGACTTCGACGGTGGGGTTACCGCGCGAATCCAGGATCTCGCGAGCTCCGACCTGTTCGATGATGGCCACGAAAACAACACTCCTTCGGCTGTCGGCACGGTGTGATCAGGAAAGAGCCGTGCAGTCGCGAGCCTAGTAGGCCCGCTCGGAGCCAGTCCATCTGCCGCCCCGCACCACGCCGAGCTCCCCGGAAGCTGCTGCCCATCCGGTACACCGCCACGCGCCCAACCCCGCCGTGCCGAACAGTGTCACGAGGTCACGCGCGCGCCGCCCATGAGCCACAGCACGCCCGAGCGAGGTCGGTCCGCGAGCAGCCTTGCCAAGGGCCCGTAGTCGGCGGCCGGTGGGCGGGACTCTGCGCACGCACCGCACACACCTCGACGGCGCAGGGACGAGCTGACGCGGCCTGTTCCTCGCCGGGGCGACGGTTTCCACGGCGACCTCGGCTGAACGCGGTCGCTGCAGGTTCGCCGCCACTCCCAGTGGAGGTCTCGCCGGGCCCCAACAGCCATGCGCCGAGTTCAGAGAGCAGGGGCCGCATTCCCCTCACACGCGGCGGCCGACACTGTAGGCCGCCGCCCGGTCACGGACCTCCTCCATATAGCTCTGCGACCGGTTATAGGTGAACAGCGCCCGGCTCCACCCTTCCGCACTCAGCAGATCCCCACCGCTGACACACAAGTAACGGGCAGCCGTCAACGCCGCATCATCGATACTGTGCGGATCGGCCACCCCGTCCCCATTGGCGTCCACTCCCCACTTCCGCCAGGTCTCCGGGATGAACTGCATCGGCCCGACCGCCCGATCGTAAACCGTATCCCCATCGAACCGCCCACCATCGGTATCCCGGATCTCGGCCACTCCCGGCGACCCGTCCAGCGCAATCCCGATGATCCCCGGCTGCACCATCCCATCCACCCCCACCTCGGCACCACGATGCCGGCCGTGATCACTTTCCACACTTCCGATCCCCGCCAGCGTCGTCCAAGCGACCCCACACTCGGGCCGCGACCTCCCCATCACCGCCGCCGCATACCCATACGCCTCCAACGCCGCCACCGGCATCTCCAGCCGATCCGCATGCTCCGACGCCCACCCGTTCAACAACGCCGCGGTCCGGCCGGGGGCATCGATATCGATCACCGGAACCGGCACCCCGGGGCCGGGTGGGGTCCCCTCGGGAATGGGCACGAGTTCCTCGCCCACCCCACACCCGGTGAGAAACAACGCGACGATCGAAGCGGCGATAACGCCGTACCTGCGGGAACGCACACCATCCATCATCCAGATCGGCGGGCCGGCGGACGGGTAGCGCGCTGATTGTGTCCGGAGTCCTACCCGGCCGGTTGTGCTATCGGCCATCTCGGGTAGGCGAAGGCCCATTACGGTTCAAGCGCCGATCGGCGCAACTTCCGCGGAACACCTTGCCGGTCAACCGACTACATCAAAGCTGGTCATCCTTCATACGCCGGGACTTATCACGCTTCCGCTGCAGAACGTGCAGTACGATTCCGCGAGATCGCAAACGTAAGGGGGGCGCCATGCACCGAACGGGACCTGTCGTGCTGCGCAGAATCCTCGGTGTACTGGCATCGAGCGCACTGCTGGCCGGGGTTGCGGGGTGTGGAACTGTGGTTGCGGGGGAAGCGGTACGGGCGAAACCCGACCTTTCCGGGCTGAGCGTCGGCAACTACCCGACCGAACCGATCGACTACGGCACTGCGGCGGACGATGAGGCGGCCCGATACCGCGAAGGCCAGCGATTGGGCGACTACGTTGCCATACCCTTCGAAGCCGACCCCATATACGTCAAACGCCTCTTGGGGACCGGCGGACCGGTCGTCATGGACCGCCGGGATATGCAGTCACTGGTCATCAACGACACCTTCGACGAGGTTGCGTCGGACCTCATAGCCGGTTGGGTCCACGCCTGGGGGACAGAAGGTGAAATCGGCACCACGCAGCAAATGAGTGTCGCTGTGTTGATGTTCCCCGACGCGGCCTCCGCTGAAGCCGTTGCCGCAGGGCTCGAGCGCGACGACTTCACCTATAACGCCGACAACCGGCCCGTACAACTGGCAAAGTATCCACATTCGAAAGCGCACTGGCGGCCCGGTACTGCGTCTCTCGGCAGCTGGACCAGTCATGACCGATACGTAGTCTTCGTCAAATACGACGACTACTCCGGAAAATCCGGCCTACCGGACATGGTTCGGCGGACAGAGTCTCTACTCGATGTGCAGATGCCATTACTCGACGATTTCGAGCCCACTCCTGCAGATCAACTCGAGAATATCGCACTGGACCCGGACGGGGTGTTGCGCGTGGCGCTGCCGAGAAACGAGCAGCTCACGACCATGGTTGGGCCATCCAGCACCTTCCGTGGGCGCGGAGCACTGCATGCAGTCGACGGATTGACCAGTCTCGAATTCCTGGACAAGGGTCAGGTCACCGCGATCGCGCTCGCCGAGACTGTTGTGATGCGCAGTGCCTCGGTCCAGGGCGCCGAAGCACTATGGGACCTTCTGCGTCCACCGGATACGGAGTCGGCCGAGGCGGAGCCACTCGACGCGCCCGCCGGGATCACCGAAGGTGAGGCGGAATGCTATCGCAGGAAGACCGAAGAATACGAACGGCTTTCGAGCTTCTGTGTTCTACATACAGGTAAGTACTTCGCTCAGGTCGAGGGAGCGCAGATCCAAGATCTGCATCAGAAGACCTCCGCTCAGTACGCCCTACTCACGGGCAACTAGGGGGGTTCGTGACCACAGGCACCAAGGGGCGGCGCCGCCACAGAGCATGGACCACCGCACTTGTCGCTGTCGTAATCGCCGTAACGACAGCCGCGTGCGGTGAAACGCTATCCGGTCACGCAAGCCCCGGTATGACACCGGTCGATCTCACCGAACTGGACTTCGGGCCGGCTCCGAGCGAGCCGACCGAATTCGAGCTGGATGCAATGATGCTGACCACTGAGATCTACGATATCGAGGGGCGTCGTATGCTGGCCTATTTGGCCTCGCCCTACGAAATCGATCCCGAACTTCGCTACCTGGGCGATACAACGGTCATAACACAGGGCTCGCTGGCTTTCGGCAATTTCTTTCCGGATTCGTTCGAGCCGATAGCAGAGCGGAACCACCTTGTCGCCGGAGCGGCAACAGCGCGCGAAAACAAAAGCGAACGCAGGAAGAAAACCGGTACTGTCGCCGTGCTGAGGTTCGGCAACGAAACATCCGCACGGACTGCATCGAACGAGTTCGACGCCGAACTGAATGTGCTGTATCCGGGCCGCCAAAAGACTGACGTGCCCGGGCACCCAGGTGTCCTCGCGGGAGTCGGTCCGAATCATGACCGCGGGCAAGCGATCGCCGTCAAAGGGCCCTACGTAATCGCCGTTTCGGTGACAACGCCGGCAGATCAATTCGGCGATATGTCAGTCAGGCTGCAACAACTCCTGGACTGGCAGTTCGAGGCGATGAAAGACCTGACTCCGACACCGGCCGACGATATCCTGGACCTGCCCATCAATCCCGATGGCATCATGAATCTCACGCTTCCGGAGAAGTACAGTGGCGGATTCGGCCTGTACGATGAACTGCTCGGCGCTTACCCACCCGAAGCTCACCAACATTTCGAGTATGACGCGGAGTCCGTTGGCGATTACTCCAGCTACGGCGTAGACCTCGTAGCTCGAAATGGGGCAGTGGTCTACCGCACGGGTAGTGTCGCACAAGCTTTCGCACTGCAATCAGCGCTGGCCCGTCCGGGAAAGTATGACGAGGAAATCCCCGGACCACCGGGGATCGCCGATTCACGTTGCATCCAACGCGATTACAGCTTCGGTTTCATCGAAGGTTTCTATTGCGTGACTGTTTTCGAGAACTACGTAACGATGGTGGACACTTCAGGGGCCGGTGACCTGCCCTCACCCGAACTCTACAAGACCACCGCCGCTCAATACGCCATCCTGGCCAACAGCCGATAGACGAGTGGCCTCGAGGAGGAGAAGCAAATGGCACTGCCGCCCGGCGCCGTTATCGGCGGCTACCGAATAGAACGCATACTCGGCAGCGGCGGTATGGGCTCGGTATACCTCGGGCAGCATCCGAGCCTGCCGCGCCAGGACGCCATCAAGGTCCTCAGCGAGGAACTGACGAATGACCCCGAGTTCCGTGCACGTTTCGAACGTGAGGGCAGCCTCGCCGCCGGCTTGGACCATCCCAATATCGTCCCTGTGTACAACCGCGGTGAAGAGCATGGCCTGCTGTGGATCGCGATGAAGTTCGTGCCGGGCACCGACGCTTCCGAGGAGGCTCAGCGAGGCCCCGCTGTAATGACTGTCCAGCGCGCCTTGCGGATCATCTCCGAGGTGGGCAAGGGGCTCGACTATGCGCACCGGCGGCGCCTGCTGCACCGGGATATCAAGCCGGCCAACTTCCTGCTGTCGAATTCGCCCGACGACGATGAAGAGCGGGTACTGCTCACGGATTTCGGCGTCGCCAAGTCGGTAGAAGACGGCCAGGATCTCACCGCGACCGGCAAGTTCATGGCTACGATCGCCTATGCCTCGCCGGAGCAACTACTCGGACAGCAAATCGACTACCGCTCCGATATCTACAGCCTCGGTTGCTCGTTCTACAGGTTGCTGACCGGACAGAACCCATACCCGTCGACGGTGCCGGCGATGGTGATGATGGGCCACCTGAACGAGACCCCGCCGCAAATTTCCGCGGTTCGGCGTGACTTGCCGCCCGCACTCGATCATGTCTTCGCGAAAGTGCTCGCGAAGAATCCAGCACACCGCTACGGTAGCTGCCGCGATTTTGTTGCCGATGCGGAAGCCGCACTCTACGGACGGAGCCGGTACGTCGCACCCGACGGCGACTACCGGACAACGGGCCACGGAGCGCCTTCCACCTACACCGGCACGCACCCACAGACAGCTACAGCCGTTACCCAGCGCGACCAAGCCTCCATCATCACCCAGCCACGCGAGGGATCAGAATATTCCGCCTCGAACCACGGCAACAGCAGAGCTCCTATGCGGCGGAAGTTGCTTATCGCGACGGCGTCGGTAATTGTCGCGGTCCTCGCGATCGCCGGCGGTATATACGCGGCCTCCGGGGGTAGTTCCGGACCGTCCACTGGCCCCGACCTCGCCCAGGTCCGTTCGGAACACCCTGAGTTCGCGGGGAAGACCATTGCAGTCTTCAACTACGGGAACTCGATGTTCTCGGCCGCCCTCGACGGCTCGCCCCAGGCGAACTTTCTCCGTGATATCGGCTTCAGGTACAGCGACGAATACCTGCCGCTCCGAAACGAGCAGTCACCACGCGAGCTGGCGCCGAGTGCATTGGACCTGCCCGACCTTCTGGATGTGATAATTGTCGGCCGAACCGACAATGCCGCCGGAAACGGCGGTCTCGGCGGTCTACCGACCGCATTCCTGAATTCGTCCGCAAAAATCGTTGTAGTAGATGATGTTACAACCGTACAAGCGTTACAGGTATGGACCGACCAATCGCCCGGCACTCTGGTCAGCGAGTTGGTTCCAGACATATCGAAGGTCATCTGACCTATCGGGGAGGACGATATGCAAACGTTGAAACGCCTGTCAATAGTGCTACCGGTTTGCGTTGCACTGTTCACAGGAACCGGCTGCGGCGATGGTTCCAACAACCCCTCCGCTGTCGACACAGGCGCGCTCCAGCCGGGCAACTACCCCACGGACCCGCGATCTGCCGAGGAAGTACGCACTCCTGAGAATATCGATATTCAGGAAGCACTCCGACTCGGCGCCTCCGTTCCAATGATCATGGAGAGCGAGCCCGGGTTCGTTTTCAATCAAGTGGGCTCTTCAGTGCGCAAGATAATCACACAGAAGAATCCCCCGAAATACACTGAATTCGACTTCTCGGCGCAAGTGCCCGGTTTCATAGCAGGGTGGAAAACGGTCGGGCAGCGCCGAGAAAACAGTGTCCACGGAAGGGTGGTCGAGTTGACAGTGTTGCGGTTCGCAGAACCGCAACAGGCAGAACATGCCGCGAAATACCTGTCGGATGCCAATTTGCGCGGAAAGTATCCGCCGATCGGACCGATCGCTGTCCCCGGCTATCCGGGCGCTTTCGGACAGGTCAGCAAGTACGGCGGTATATCGGTATGGGTCGCCCAGGGATCGTTCATGGTCCAGGCATGGGTCGGATCCGGCGTTGACATCCCCCCGGATCCCGCCGCTTTGGCCGAACTCTTCAAACATGTCTTGGACAGGCAGTTCAGCGCTCTGCAAAGCTACGAGCCGACACCGCCCGACAGGATCGACGAGTTACCGGTCGACCGGGACGGATTACTTCAGTACACACTGGTGGGCCCCGAGCCCACTGCGGAAGCAGTGATGGATCCCGACGTCGCGCTGAATTTCCTGCAACGACCGGACCTGGCAAAGCGAGCGTTCGAAGACGCTCATGTCGATCTCACGGTATTCGGCGCGACCACAATTTATCGAGCAGGGGATCCCGCCGCAGCCGATCGTTTGAAGGCCTTCTTCGTATCGCAACAAGACTCCGCGCTTCAACCGGTCGATTCGCCGCCAGGTTTGCCGGCGGCGTCCTGTTCGGAAAATCCCGAGGAGACCAGTTCATACTCCTGCATTTTCACGACCGGCCGGTACACCGTTGTAGTCGGCGACTCGAATCAAATTCAGGATCTACACCAACAAGTGGCGGCGCAGTACCTTCTCCTCGACAAAGCAGACGGGTAACGGCACGGGGCGATGGAAGGCCGCGTGCTGTGGCACCACACAGTGCAACATTGTTCACGAGTACACAGGGGGATAATTGAACGCCGCAGGTAAAAGTGCACGTCCCTGGATCGGGCTGAAACTCGCGATTGTCGGCATCGTTGCCGCAGCAGTCACCACCGGATGCGGTGATGCTGTCGCCGGACGAGCAGTTCCTGGGATGACGCAGGTAGACCTGGCGGAACTAGACTATGGTCTGGCCCCCACCGAACCGTCTGCATTCGATCCAGACCTGGTGGTGACGGCCGATATCTACGCCATCGAGGCGAGACGCATGCTGGCCTACTTGGCGTCACCACACAAGATGGACCCGGATCTACGGTATCTGAGCGACACGTCACTGATCATGGACGGCGCCTTGACGTTCGGATCCATCTTTCCGGATACATTCGCAGCAATCGCGAGCAGGAACTATCTCGTAGCAGGTGCGGGAACCCAACGGAGTAACGGTAGTTCCCGAACTGAAAAGAGCACGGCGGTTGCCGTTCTGCGGTTCGGGAACGACCATTACGCGCGTACAGCAGCAAACGAGTTCGACGCCGAATTGGATGTGTTGCACCCCGGCCGAGAGAATGTGCCGGTTCCGGGATACACCGACATCCACGCGGGAGCCCCACCCACTCGCGACCGCGGAAATGTTTTTGCCGTCAAAGGACCGTACGTCATAGTGGGATCATTTTCTGCGCCGCCGGACCAGTTCGGTGAAATGGGAAACAGGATGAAGCGGCTTCTGGATATCCAACTGGACGCCATGGCAGACCTGACTCCTACCCCGGCCGACGACATCCTGGATCTTCCGCTCAATCCCGAGGGGATCATGAATATGGTTCTGCCGGAAGAACACGGTGGCAACGGGATGTATGGCGCGTTCCAGGGCGTCTACCCGCCGGAGGCTCATATTCACTTCGAGTACGACGCCGAGCCGTTCCCGGACTACACCGCTTACGGGGTCGACCTGGTCGCGCGAAACGGGGGCATTGTCTATCGCACCGGCACAAACGAACAGGCGTTCGCACTACAAGCGGCCCTTGCTCGTCCGGGCAGATACGATGAAGAGATTCGCGGGCCGGCCGGACTGGCCGATGCCCGCTGCGTCCAGCGTAGCTACACGTTCGGTTTATTCGAGAGATTCTATTGCGTGGCCGTCTACGACCGTTACGTCGCACTGGTGGATGCTTTTGGGTTGGGCGACCTCCCTTCACCGGAACTTCACCAGACAACTGCCGCCCAGTACGCGATTCTCGTGAATAGCCGTTGACAGCGCCGGAACAGTCCAGAAGGAAAACTCAGCTACACACCATGCAGTAATCCACATGACGGGATAGAACTGTGCCCCAGGGCAGTTGCACCTGGGGCACAGTTCTATCGACAAGAATACGTCACATCCACTTGGCAGCGTTCTGCGCATCGGTTGTCGCCATATCGACGGCACCGTCTTTGACCACCTTCGAAACAGCCTGGATGATCGGCAGCAATCCGGTGGTTTGATCAGGGCTTTCGATGGCATCGTTCCACCGCTGCTGCTTCTGGAGATAGGCATCCCGGGCACCGGATTCCCAGGTGGAAACCAGGCCGTTGACATACCCCTGCAGCTCTTGGTGCGCTTCGGCCAACCGGCCCTTCGCGGCGAGCAGGTCATCCGACATAGCATGCAACTGCTCTGACGAATACTTCACTTCTGACATGGAAACTCCTCGAGACTGATGTGGGACTAGGTTCAGATATTCAGGCTGGAAGCAACGCCACCGAGATCACCCGAGGCACCTGCAGCATTCATAGCGGCCAAGTTTGCCTGTTCCTGTGCGTCGTAGCCCCGCCCGTTCTCGCGAATCTGAACCGCGATCTCGGCGAGCACATCGTTCAGCTGGCGCGCCTTCTGGTCGTAATCCGCCATGATCTTCATGAAGGCACCGGCGGCCGCGCCTTTCCAGTTGCCTTGCGAACCGGCGACAATGTCACGGACCCTGGCGATCTCGGTCTGCATCTGCCCGTTCACGGTTTCGACGTGCTTGGCAGCAGTCTCCATTGCGGCCAAATCGGCAACTACCGACATGATTCCTCCTCGTTACGAGTTCGGATCCGGACCCCCTGCGTCCGCAAACGGTCCGAACTTGCCTTCATGATGATTGGACGGAGTGCCCACCCAATCGGTTCCAACGAATTTCGGAAAAAATCCCGGCCGGTGTCATCGGGTGATGTCCAGCGAGGATGCGAGGTCTTCACAGATAGGTGTAATCGAGTCCTGCCCCCCTGTCTGATACTGGCATCCGATGCTGATCTGGATGCTGTGCTCGACGATAACATGCCAGTCAACGGTGGATCCGCCCTCCGGATGCTCGGAATAGGCGAGTCCGGAGCGGCCGCCGAAGACCACGTCGCGGCGGATCGGCGAGTACAAACCCGCTGCGGCCGAGGCTCTTTTGGCTTCGAGGTCGGCGGCGACCTGTTCGTAGCCGGCACCGGGGACCTGCAGCTGTTCCTGGATGACCGTGATGCGCGCCTTCAGCCCCTCGGTCGGCTCCAGGACCACGCGGTCGGTCGATGCGGTGGCGGGGTTGGTGACCCGCCAGCCATCGGGAACGGTGAACGCGATGGGCCCTACGGTCATGGAGCCGGAGCCGGGTTCGGGTTCTTGCGAGTCGACGGGGCCGCTGGTGGTCGTCGGGGTGGAGGCTACCGCTTCGGAATCTCCTCCTGTGGACATACCGAGGAAGACTCCGCCGGCTACCAACACCGCGAGCGCCGTTACCGCGGCAGCGCCGACATAGAGCGGGGTTTTCGAGCGGGGTGGCCTGGTGGCAGCCGCTCGTTCGCGCAATGGTTGCAGCCATTCGGCGTCGGCGGCGGCCGGTGGGAGGCTGGGCCGCTGGTCGATGGGGTCGGTGTTGCGGGCCCGCACCAGGTCGGCTCCGCCGAGAACGAGTAGTTCGGCGCGGCACAGTTCGCCGATCACCTCGGCGACGAGATTGAGGAAATCGGCGTCCGTCCGGCCGACGATGACCACGGAATCGACCTGGCAGCCGTGGATAAGGCGTTCGATCATCGAACGGAAGGAGGTGCGGCCGTGTTCGTCGGCGCTGATCTCGACTGCGGCGAGAAGTGGTTCGTGCTCACAGAATTCGAGCCGCGGGCCACTGTCACTCGGCACCACCGTCGATGCGGTGGTCGACAACGGCCCGAATTCCAGGACCACGGTGCGCACGTCCCGGATCCGCTGTGTGGCGATTACGGCACGGAGAGCCGCCGGCTGTAGCTCTACGTGGCCGGCATGCCGGGTGGCCGCGGAATGCAGGACGGTCAGGCGGTGCGGATCCCATTCGCTGGGGTGCACGACCGTCAAACGCTCGCAGGGTGAATTGATACGCAGTTGGGTGAGGGTGTGGCCGAAAACGGTGGCCAGCGCGTCCACCGGTTTCGGCATACCGGGGTCGTAGGCGATGCGGTCGGCGGTGATGAGCTGGGCCGGCGATACCGCGATGGACGGCGGTGCCAGCGGCTCGCCGACCACGAGAGTACGACCGTCGCTGCCCGGGACGACCGAGGGCACGAAGTCGGCGTGGGTGTTCGCACTCCATGCCCACAACCGGGTTTCGGTCAGCGCGATCTCGACGGCGGGCATTACAGGCCCGGCATCCACGAGGTCTGGATGAGCTCGGCGCCGGACCGGCCGGCCAGGGTCCCCCGGCCGGGCGGCATTGCGCTCGGACGCACATTGCCCATCAGGTTGCCTTCTTCTCGGCTACCACTCATGACCAGGCCCGGTGTGGCCAGATCCCGCATTCGCGAGATCACCGCTTCGTACATCGCCCGGCCCGCGCCACCGGAACGCCGCGCGATGATCAGATGCAGGCCGATGTCCTTGGCGTGGGCGAGGTAGTCCACGATCTGCGCGATCGGGTTACCGGCGGAGCCGCTGGACACCAGGTCGTAGTCGTCGACGACCACGTAGAGGTCGGGGCCGGACCACCAGGAACGGTCCCGCAATTCCTGCGGCGTGATGTTCGGGCCGGGCAGACGCGTCTGCAGGAGCCCGGCGAGGTCGCGCATATTGGTCTTGAGGCCCTCGGCGCCGGTCGCGTAGGCGGCCAGCCTCTCCTGCGGGAACGCACCCAGCATGGTGCGGCGGAAATCGACCAGGATGAGTGCGGCCTGGTTCTGCGCGTTGGATTCGATGATCCCGCTGACGATATTGCGCAGCAGGGTCGACTTCCCGCATTCGGTGTCGCCGAAGATGAGGAAATGCGGATTCTCGTCGAAGTTGAGGAATACCGGGGCCAGCTCGGATTCGTTGATACCGATCGGGATCGCGGCATTGCGCCGGTCCGGCGGACCCTGCCACGGACCGATTGCGCGCACGAACTGCTCGCGGTCGAGCTGTTCGGGCAGCATCCGGACCTGGGGCGCCGGGCGTCCCGGCGTCGCCTGCTGCAGGCGGGCGACGGCGTCGGCCACACCGCGGCTGATGTCGTCCGGATCGGAGGAACCGTCGACCCGCGGGAGCGCGGTGATCATATGTAGGCTCTCCGGGGTCATACCGCGTCCCGGGCGGCCCTGCGGCACGAGCGCCGCGACCTTGCGGCCGAATTCGGAGTCGGCCGGATCGCCGAGACGTAGTTCGAGGCGGGTGCCGATCTGGTCCTTGAGCTGGGGGCGGGCCTCCATCCAGCGGGACAGGGCGATCACCACGTGCACACCGTAGGAGAGGCCCTGGACGGCGAGGTTCATGATGGCCTGTTCCAGGGGCTCGAAATCCTGGCGGATGGAGCCGTAACCGTCGATCACCAGGAAGGCGTCGCCGAAGGGGTCCTCGTGGGCGCCGGCGGCGGCCTGGCTGCTGGAAGGGTCGCTGGCACGCAGGCGGCGGAATTCCGACATCGATTCGATGCCGAGCTGGCGGAACCGCAGTTCACGGTTGCGCACGATGGTGGTCATCTCCGCAACTGTGCGGCGGACCTTGTCCTGGTCCAGGCGGGCCGCGACCGAACCGACATGGGGTAGGCCCTCGAGGCTGGCGAGGGTGCCGCCGCCGAAGTCGAGGCAGTAGAACTGCACCTGTTCGGCGGTGTGGGTCATCGACATCGACATGATCAGCGCACGCAGCATCGTCGATTTACCGGACTGCGGACCGCCGACCACGGCGACATTGCCGCGGGCACCGGACAGGTCCACGACCAGCGGATCACGCCGCTGGTCGTAGGGGCGGTCGACGATGCCGATGGGTGCGCGCAGGCTTGCGACGGCGTTGTATTCGCCGGTGAGGATCGAACGCTCGTTGAGCTCGTCGAGCGGCGGGGCGGCGTCGAGCGGCGGCAGCCAGATGGCGTGCGCGGGGCGGCCGTGCCCGCGGATCCGGGCGGCGATCATGCCCAGGTTGGAGATCTGTTCGCCGTCCTCGACCAGGGGTTCCGGCTCGTCGACCGGCTCCGGGGCCAGCGGAACGCGGTCCGCGGCACGGAATTCGACATGTTTGGCCAGGAACGGCCGCGCGGTGATATCGATTTCACCGGCGCTGGTGGCGACCGAGATATCGCGCTGCGGGCCGCCACCCACATACGGGCCCGAAACGTAGGAGGCCTGGAAACGCTGGATCTCGCCCGAATCGGATTTCAGATAACCGCCGCCGGGGACGCCGGGCAGGTTGTACGCATCGGGAACGCCCAGTACCTGACGGGATTCGTTGGCGGAGAAGGTTTTCAGGCCGATCCGGTAGGACAGGTGGGATTCGAGGCCCTTGAGTTTGCCTTCTTCCAGCCGCTGAGAGGCGAGCAGGAGGTGCACATGCAACGAGCGGCCCAGACGACCGATCATCACGAACAGTTCGGCGAAATCCGGGTGCTGGGTGAGCAGTTCGGAGAATTCGTCGAGCACCACGAACAGCGCGGGCAGCGGATCCAGGTCGGCGCCGGCGGCACGGGCCTTCTCGTAGTCGGAAACATTGGCGAAGTTACCGGCCTGACGCAGCACTTCCTGCCGGCGGTTCATCTCACCGGCCAGGGCGTCGCGCATACGGTCGACGAGGTCGGCCTCTTCTTCGAGGTTGGTGATCACGGCCGCGACATGTGGGACCTGGTCGAGGCCGAGGAAGGTCGCACCACCCTTGAAGTCGACCAGGACCAGGTTCAGCTGATCGGGCGAATGGGTGGCGAGCAGGCTCAGCACCAGGGTGCGCAGGAACTCCGATTTACCGGAACCGGTGGCACCGATACACAGGCCGTGCGGGCCCATACCCGATTCGGCGGCTTCCTTGATATCGAGAACGACCGGCAGCCCGTCGGCGCCGACACCGAACGGCACCCGCAGGCGTTCCCGGCCGTAGCGGGGACGCCAGGCGCTCTCCGGGTTGAAGGAACCGAGGTCGCCGAGGCCCATGAGCTGGGCCCAGGTGTCGATGGTTTCGCCCTCGGTGACCTCGACATCGCTGCTGCGCTGGGTCGCGGCCCGGTAGGGGGCCAGCCGGCGGGCCACCTGCTGAGCCTGCTCCGGACTGAGCCGGTCGATCATCGCGAAACGTTCCTGGTTACCGGTGGCACCGCGACCCAGGCATTCGCCGTTGCGGATGGTCAGGGTGATCCCGCGGGAGACGGCGAGCCGTGGGGCGTAGCCGCAGAGGTCGATAACGGTGACGCCTTCGTACCCGGCCTCGCGCAGCTGATCCTCCTCGGCTTCGAGCAGGCCCCCGTCCACCAGGATCACCACATGCACCATGGCCGAGTTGGTGGGCTGGTTACGGGAGTAGCGGACGCGGTTGGCCAGGACCGGCGCCAAACCGGCCATCATCTCCCGGATCGAGCCGTAGAACATGCGCTGGCTGCCGATACCGTCCTGGGCATCCGGATGCTGGGTATGCGGCAGCCATTTGGTCCATTCCCATTCCGCGCTGGTGTCGGGTCCGCAGACCACCGCGGTGAGCACCTGGTCGGGGCCGTGGAACATCGCCAGCTGGACCAGCATCGCGCGCACCATATCGCGGGCCTGGGCGCGGTCGCCGTCGAGCGCGATGGTGGCAAAACCCTTCACCGCGACCGCGGTCGGCAGATCCGGGACCGTGGAATGGGCCCGGACGAAACGTCGCAGCGATACCGCGGCGATGGGTTCGAGTTCCTCCACCGGGCCGGTCTCCGGCGCTACCAGGCGGGTGGCCAGCCGCTGGCCACCGATCCCGATGCGCACATGACAGAAGTCCTTGTCGCTGGGACGGCGTTCCCACATCCGGGAGGTGCCCGCGAGCATCCAGACCAGACCGGGTTCGGGGTGGCTCCATTCGACCGCCGCCCGCTGTTCGGTGGCGGTTACGTCGACATCCTTGCGGACCTGGTCGAGATAACGCAGATAATCCTTGCGGTCCTCGTTGGCCTCGGCCGCCTTGGCGCCTTTGCCGTTCCCCTGACCGGCGAACATGCCGATCATCGAGACCATCATCATCATCGGGAACATCAGCGACATCGGGTTGGACGCGATACCGCCGCCCTGCGTGAACATCAACGCCATCATCCCGACCATGCCGATGATCATCACCACCGGCATGAGCTTCATCAGCAGGTTTCCGGGCGTTACCCGGGGAATCTCGGGGGGCGGTTGCAGTGTCACTTCGCCACCCGGGGTTCGTGGAACCTCCCGGCGCGCACGCCGCTGAAACCGAACCGTGGTCATCGAGCGAGATCCCCCTTGGCAATGCGATGTTCGGGCTCAGTGTAGAGGCAGGCGCGAACATGTCGTACAGTTCGACCTGCATTCTGCTGGCCGCGACGGGGGCACGCAACCCGCGCCGCCTGCTGGGAGAATGTGAAAACGGCAGGGTAGCGAACAACTTGGGGGAAGCGTGACGCATGCGCGACTCGACCATATGGAGGAAGATTCCTCGCGGGGTATAGTCCGCGCACCGGATCTCACCAGGGTCACCATTCTGGCCAAACACACACAGGTCGATATGGCCATCCCGGTAGATGTGCCCGTGGCCCTGGTCATTCCCAGCGTCGTCGATATGGTCGCCGCGCACAGCCGCACCAATGAGTTCGACAATCAGGGCGAACGGTTCGAACCGGCCGATTGGGTGCTGGCGCGGATCGGTCAGCCACCACTGTCGAACTCGTTGAGCCTGGGCGAACAGGGCATCCGCGACGGTGAGTTGCTGATGCTGGAGAGCTCCGCGAACACCGCGCCCACTCCCCTGTTCGACGACATCATGTACAACGTTGCCGTCGCCGACGCCGAACATTTCCGCGGCTGGAACCCGAAGACCGCGCGGACCACCGGCTCGATCCTGGCCGTTCTCGCCATGCTGGCCGGTTGTACGGGCCTGCTTGCCGCGCCCGAGGCGATGCCGGGCTGGATCACCGGCGCGATCGCGCTGGGTGTGACCGTACTGCTGGTGGCGGCGGCGATGATCCTGAGCCGCGTCTACGGGGATTCGAAAACGGCGCTGGTACTCGGCGCCTGCGCCCTGCCACTGGCCTTCACCGGCGGCATGCTCATCGTCCCGGACCACTACGGCTGGGCGCATCTGCTGCTCGGGTCCACACTGTTCGGGGCCACCGCGATCCTGGCCTGGCGAGTAACCGGTGTCGGGCTCGGGGTATTCATCGGCGCCGGTACCGTCGCGATCTTCCTGGTGCCCTCGGCGCTGGTCGGGCTGCTCACCGCGCAGCGGCTCGAGGCGGTCGGCGCCGTGGTGGCGGCGGTCGGGCTGGGCGCGTTGTCGCTGGCCCCGCGGATCTCGATGGCGCTGGCGAAACTACCGCTGCCGCCGGTTCCGGCCCCGGGGACCCCCATCGACCCCACCGAAGACGATCCCGACGATCATCGTGCCCTGCCCACCCTCGATATCCTGCACGCGAAATCCATGCGGGCGCGCATCTATCTGAGCGGACTGGTCACCGCGACCGCACTGGTGACGGTCGTCGGCGCCCTGGTGGCCACCGATCCCGACTACGGCGGCTTCTACTGGCAGGGCATCGCCCTCGCGCTCGTCTGCGCGGCAGTTCTCATGTTCCGCAGCCGCACCTACGCCGGCGCGGAGCAGGCCGTCATCCTGATCGTCGCCGGTGCCGCCATCCTGCTGGTCATGCTGGCGGCCATGGCATTCGTGGCCGATCTGCCGCTGGCGGCGTTCGGGGCGGCGCTGGTGATGGTGATCGCCGCCCTGATCCTGGGCATCATCGTCCCCAACCAGTCGGCGACACCGCCGATGCGGCGCGCGGCCGAACTGATCGAATACGGGTTCGTGGCCGCGGTGCTGCCGCTCGTGTTCTGGGTGGCCGACTTCTACTCCCTCGTCCGCGGACTGTGAGCCGGGGGATCCGCACCGCGGCCGTGGCCGCGGTCCTGGGGGTGAGCGCATCGCTGGGGTTCGCGCAACCGATCGCCTACGCCGACCGGCCACCGGCGGTGGACCCGGGCCGGCTGCCTTCCGGTGATCCGGCGAAACCGAGTGAACCGACCGAACGCAAGGCCAATGCCCCGTGCACCAGCACGGTGGCCGGTGGCGAGGGCCCGACCGTGCCCGCCGCGCAGGCGGCGCTGGACCTCCCGCACGCGTGGCAGTTCTCCAAAGGAGAAGGTCAGGTGGTGGCGGTGATCGATACCGGCGTCGCCCGCCATCCGCGGCTGCCGGGCCTGCGCGCCGGCGGGGATTTCGTATCGAACAGCGGCGACGGCACCGAGGATTGCGATGCGCACGGCACCCTGGTGGCCGGCATCATCGCCGCCAGTCAAGTTCCGGGTCAAGGCTTTTCCGGTGTGGCACCCGCGTCTACCATCCTGGCGATTCGCCAGACGAGCGATAAATACGTGAAGGCGGGCAGTAATGCCACCAAATCCCCCGAGGACCTCTCCCGAGAGGGATACGGCAATGTCGCGACCATGGCACAGGCCATCCGGCGCGCTGCGGATATGGGCGCCACAGTGATCAACATCTCCGAGGTCGCCTGCAGTTCCAGCCCCATCTCCGACGGTTCGCTGGGCGCGGCACTGCACTACGCGGTGCACACGAAGAACGCCGTGGTCGTCACCTCCGCCGGTAATACCGACAACGACAACTGCAAGGGCAACACCAACATTCTGGATCCACTCGATCCCGCTGCGGATCCGTGGAGCAAAACAACCGTCAATGTCACGCCGGCCCGCTATGACGATCTGGTGCTCTCGGTCGGCTCCATCAATGCCGACGGTGCACCCTCCGAATTCACCGTTCCCGGACCGTGGTTGAGCGTCGCCGCTCCCGGAGAGAACGTCGTGTCACTGGATGCGGTCGGCACCGGAGTCATCAACGGCACTGTCGGCGCCCAAGGCCAGCAGAGCATCAACGGAACCAGCTTCGCTGCTCCGTATGTTTCCGGTGTGGTCGCACTGGTTCGCTCACGCTTCCCGGAACTTTCGGCCGTGGACGTGATGAAACGGATCCAGGCCACCGCGCACGCCCCGGCCGAAGGCTGGAATCCGTACGTGGGCTACGGCGCGGTCGACCCGGTCGCCGCCCTGACCAACGAGGTCACCGGCGAACTCCGGCCCAAAGAACCGAATCCGCCGATGAGCAAACAACTGGCGGTACCGGCACCCCCCGACCCACCGGACCATACGGCCCGCAATGTGGCGCTGATCGGCAGCGGAATCATCGGCGGCAGCCTGATCATCGGCTACCTGGCGTCGTTCCCCACGCGGCGCCGGTTCGGAGTCGGCGAAGACGACGCCTGAAACCGTCCGGTACAGCGTCCGGGACCATCCGCCCCTTCCACATCTTCGGTTCGGAGTCCGGGTCGGTGAAAGGATGTGCGCCAGGGCCGATTCCGCTCTGCCGGCCCGGCATCGATGTGACGAGGTGAGTCACCGAGGAAGGACTGTGCAAGCTGGCCCCGGGATACCCGGCGGCGGTTGGTCCGGGTCGCAAATCGTCAGGTGCGCCGGCCCGATCGGCATCTCACCGGCCGACTCGGGAACAGATCGCCGACCGGGCCGAGGGCCGAACTCGGCAGGCTCGCCCGACCGAGCGGGTAGGTGCAGCTCCGGCTCCCCTGCTCGTCCGGGGAGCCGGAGCGCGGACTATTTCGTGGAAGCGACCGGCTGGTCCGCCGGCTCGGGATCCGGTGCGACACCGTCGTGTGCGACCAGCGCCTCTTCCCGGCCCAGGGTCGGCCCGGACGCCAGCAGCCCCACAATCGGCCAGGGCGCGGGTTCGGCCTTGTCCGGCATACCGAGTGCCTTCACGGCGTCGGCGTTCTTGATCCCGAACCGCACACCGGTGTCGGCGATATAGAAGATGCTGTCCTTACGCCTGCTGTCCGGTTCGATACCGGTGGTCTGGACGTAGGCGCCGGTGCCCGGGGCGATATAGGTCGAGTCGACGTTCTGACCCGAACCGTCGGCCTGCGCGAGCGGAACCAGTTTGGCGCTGTCCTTCATCGGCAGGCTCACTCCGGTGATCAGCTGCAGTTCGGCTCGGGTGCCGGTGTTCTCGCCTGCCTCCGGGACCGGTTTCCAGGACAGGCAGCTCACCGGCCGGTCCATGGCCTCGAGGATGCTCGGCGCCGTCGCCGGGTAGGTCTGGACCTGCAGCGCCGAGGAAACCGCGGCGCGGGTGCGCTGGGCCTGGTCGATGATGAATTCGCTGGAGGTCTGCGGGTTGGCGTTGCGGATGATGTCCGCGGTCAGCGGCGAAACCTGCTGCAGACCGTCGGCGAGCACCACATAGAACTCCTGCGAAGTGCCCACCTGCACCACCTCACCGATCCGGTGATCGCCGATCTCGTAATCGGGGACACCACCGGGATCGGCGATCGGCGGAGCGATGAGCGGCAGTACCTCGGGGATCGCGTTGATCAGGCCCTCACTCACCGGGCGCGGCGTGGCACCGGTGATGTTCAAGGCGTCGGTGACCGGGCGATCGTTCATATCGACCCGGGCGCGTTTGTTGTCGTACACCAGGTAGGTGTGCTTCTCCCCCTGCACGAGCAGCGCTTTACCGGGTTCCACGGCCGAGGCCTTCGCGCCCAGTTCCAGACCGCCCGCGAGCACCGAGGTCGTGCGGTCCTGGCTGCCGTCGTTCTTCAGCACGTCACAGATGGTCCACTGCCGGCCTTTGCCTTCGGAATCGAAGTGGATCGCGCCGGGCGCACCGGGGATACCGATCAGCGGCCCGCGCGCCTTCTTGCCGACCTCCGATTCCTTGACGATCACCGCCTTGGGGGCATCACCGGCGGCCAGCCGGGCCGAGGCCAGATTCAGCGCCGGATGCACCACATCGTTGAGCACCACGTAGACGGCGCCGGATTCCTTACCGATGAGGAGCTTGTTGTCGCCGACCTTGTCCTGCGGGCGGAGCAGCGCCAGCACACCGCACCCCGCCAGCACCACCACGGCCAGGACCAGGCCCACCACATAGGCACGCACCTGGGAACGCATGGGATCGTGCAGCATTCGCACGTCACGTCGCACCAGTGCATGCTCCATCCGGCGAACCAGAAAGTTGTAGCCGCTGATCTGCCACCGAGTTGTGGGCTTTGAAGGCATCGTCTTCCCCCGAACTGTGCTCGTGCTCGCGGAACACAGTACAGTTCCCGGGGACGTAGTTCAGCTCGGCCGCCCGATAATCGGCCGACACCGGGTACCTGGGGGACTCTTATGGCCGTGCCAGCCACATCGGGACGCAGGCGCAACCTGCTGTTCGGGCGTATTTCGATGCCGAATCTGCTCATCGCGCAGGTACTCGCGCTCGGCGCGGCGACCGTCGTGCTGCTGGTTGGACCGAGTCCGTGGATCGCCCTCGGAGTCGCGGTGGTCACCGGGTTGATCCCGTTGATCCCGATCGGCCGCCGGGTACTGCTGGATTGGATCGCCACCTGGTGGAACTACCGCGCGCACCGGGAATACCGGATCGGCGACAGCGACGATTTCCGTGGCCCCGACGATCGTTCCCTGGGCCTGTACTGGGACGAGAGCCGAGTTGTCGCCGTCGTCGAGGTACTGCCCCCACCCGGTGGCTTGACCCGGATCGACCGCACCGCGGTCCACGCCTCGCATCTGCTGCCGATGGCCGAACTGGCGACCTGCCTCGCCCAGCACGACATCCTGCTCAGCGGTATCGACATCATCAGTCACGGCCACCGCAGCCGCTCCGGCACACCGGCGGGTGCCATCTACGAATCGCTGCTGGGCCCACTGCCCGCCACGGCGCATCGCACCGTCTGGCTGGCGATCGGTTTCGATATGGTCGACTGCCCCGGCGCCGCGTCCCGGCGGGGCGGTGGCGACGAGGGAGCCGCACGGTCGGTGACCATCGCGACCCAGCGGATCGTGCGCACGCTGGAAGACGCGGGCTGCGCGTCGCGCCTGCTGACCGCTTCGGAGATCCGGTCGGCTGTGCGGCAGGTCATCCACGGTGAGGATGCGCGCGATCTCACCCATCGGTGGCGTTACGCCGAACTCGGCAACAGCGTGAACATCGGGGCGGCGATCGACCCGAAACAGCTGGGGTCGGAGATCCTCTCGCAGTTGTGGGTCGCGGAGTCGCGCGGTACCACGGTGGCGGTGCGGTTGCGCCCGGGGACGACCGCGGACACCGTGTATGTGGGGGCGGCCTGGCGGTCGACGCTGCGGGAGATGCCGGAGAAGACGAAATCGAAGGGCATGGTGTCGGTGAACGGCCGGCATCGTGACAGCCTGCTCGCGCATCTGCCGATCGGTATCCCCGATCTGGAAGATGTGGTGCCGACCGCCGAATACCCTGTCGAGGTCCTGGACGCGCTCGCCCTGCCGTCGTCGGGTTGCGGTCAGCTGATCGGCTCGGACGACGAGGGTAACGGGGTGGCGCTGCGCATCATCGGTGCCGGTATCTCGGCGGTGTACGTCGCCGGCGAACTGTATCTGGCCCAGCAGCTGGTCTTCCGCGCGCTGGCTGTCGGCGAGCGGGTCCTGGTCCGTACGAACCGGCCGCATGCCTGGTATCAGCTGATCGAGACGATCGGAAACCCCGAACGCCTGATGCTGGCGGTGGAAACCCACCAGTCCGATGCCGGGTTCACCGCGACGGTCGTCGACGGTGTGATGGCACCGGCCCCGCACGCCGGTATCACCACGATCTACGTCACCGGCGACCCGATGGGTTGGCCCGCCACCAAACCGGATCTGTCGATCCAGCAGCCCGGCGCGATCGGCAGCCGGGTGGTTCTGCGCACCGCGACCACTCAGATCCCGTTGAACCTGGTCTCGATCCCGCGCGAGCACACCTATATCGGCGAACCCCGTACCCGCCAGCCGGCGGACCGGCCCCGGCCGGCGCCCGCACGCCAGCCGCAGCGCCGCTGAGGAAAGCCGCACCGCGGCACCGGGTTTCAGCGGCCGAATACGGTCTTCCACAGGTCGGCCACGATCCGGTTCATCGGCGCCACCACCCGCCGGTGCACCCAGGCGATCGGGCGCACCACAACCACCTCACCGGCCACCGCCAGTGCCCGCAGTACCGGGCGCAACGCATAGCGGTAGACGAATACACACGGCACGACGACCAGCACGCGTACCACCGCGGTGGCGACCCGCCAGCCGTATGTGGCGACGGCCGCGAGCAGAATCCCGAACGGCCGCAGCAGCCATCGCTGCACCATGCGCAGCGGCCATACGACGCACCACTGCCACAACCACCGGCCGGCGACCGCCCCCGCGTACAGCACCGGCCGCAGCAGCCACCGCCAGATCCATTCGGCGGTTGCCGCGATCGCATACAGCACCGGGCGGAGCACCCACCGCCACACCATGACGAGCACGGGTCGTATTGCGCGCCGCCAGAGCCATTGCTCTACGGCATACCGGAGCGGGCGCAGCACCCAGTCCAGCACGAACGCACCCAGCGGCGTGAGCACCATTCCCCACAGCACATGCTGTAAGGCCCAGCCCCACACCACATCCTTCAGGAACAGCCACGGCGGCCGGATCAGCCAGTACCAGACGAACCGGCTCGCCGGTACCAGCAACCTTTCCTGGATGAAGACACCCGCCGCCACGATGGCCCGCCCGCACAGCTTCAGTCCCTCCCAGACGAGCCGCACCGGAACGAGCAGCACCACCGCGACGGCCCGCGCCACCCATTCCCCGATCGATACCGGCCGCTGCGGCTCCGGTGAATCTGCCGATTTCATCGAATCCTCCTCCCGCACGCCATCATCGCACTCTGCTGCGACAACTCGCACAGGAAACCCGGCGGCGGCACGCATCGAGACTGCGGCAATACCGATCCGACGGCACTCGTGGACCGGTTCATCCCGGATGCGGGTCGCTCGCCTTCACCCCGGATACGGGCCGCTCGCCCGAGCCGCGGACAGGGCCCTCCCCCACCAGACCAGCTGAGAGAGCATCCGCTCGGCCGCGTCGATGGCGGCACCGTCGCCGGTATTTCCGTCGGCGTCGAACTGTTTACGTGCGCGGTGGAAGCTCACCGTCTCCCGGACCGAGACCATATGGATTTCCGCGACGACCTGGCGCAGCTGCTCCACCGCCCGCAGGCCACCCGATAAACCGCCGTAGGAGACGAATCCGATCGGTTTGGCCCGCCACTCGTGTTTGACGCTGTCGAGCGCGGTTTTCAGGGAGGCCGGGTAGCCGTGGTTGTACTCCGAGGTCACCGCGACGAAGGCGTCGGCGGCGGCGAGTCGTTGCCGGAAATCCTCGGTTTCCGGCGATTCGGACAGGTCCGGCGGAAGCGGTGCATGGAGCAGATCGATGACCCCGGTATCGAACTCGGGCCGGGCGCGGGCCGTGCGGACGAACCAGTCGGCGACCACGGGCGCGAAACGTTGCGGCCGGATACTGGCGACCATCACCTCCAAGCGGAGCGGACCGTCCACGGCAGGTGGCTGTCCCCCTACTCGGTTCACGGCAGCTCGAACGGGAGTGCGACGCCCGCGTGTACCCGGCAGTGTTCGCAAGTGCCGGTATCGGCGATGGCAGCGACCGCGTCGTGGACGAGCTTCTTGAAGGGCCCGATATTGCGTTCGAATTCGGCGAAGACATCCGCCGCATGCACCCCGTCGCCTTCGGTGAGCCCGGCATCGAGATCTGTGACCAGGGCCAGGGCGGCGTAACACATTTCCAGCTCGCGGGCGAGGACGGCTTCGGGATAGCCGGTCATATTGACCAGTTCCCAGCCCTGCGCCGCATACCACCGGCTTTCGGCGCGGGTGGAGAAACGCGGGCCCTGGATCACGGCCATGGTTCCGTGTGGTTGCACGTGGACGGCGCTGTCGGCGGATTTCACCGCGACCGCGCGCAGGTCGGGGCAGTACGGGTCGGCGAACGATACGTGGATGCCGTTGGCATCGAAATAGGTCTGGGCCCGGCCGGAGGTCCGGTCGACCAGCTGGTCCGGGATCACCACGGTGCCCGGCCCCCAGTCCGGGCGCAGGCTGCCGACCGCGCACGGGGCGAAGATCCGCCGTACACCCAGCGAACGCAGCGCCCACATATTCGCCTGATAGGGCACCGTGTGCGGGGAGTACTCGTGCCGAGTGCCGTGGCGGGGCAGGAATGCGACCGGACGCCCCTCGACGGTGCCGACCGTTATCGGTGCGCTCGGGTCCCCGTACGGGGTGCGTACCGTAACCGGTTCCATGGCGCCGTCGAAAAAGTCGTAGAATCCGCTACCGCCGATAACCGCCAGCGCAGGCCGATCGTGGGATGTCATAGTGTCGATTCTCGCGCGCCCGGCCCGCGAACGCACGGCGGCACCTGACAGAATTCGCCGGTAGATGTACCCTATGGGGGTATACACGGTCTTCCGGCCGGCACAGAGGAGATACCGGTGAGTTCCGATCCCACCCCCACCACCGATACGGCGGCCACCCCTGGGCACGCCCACCACGGCTACATCACCAGCAAAGAAGACTATCTGAAGCGGTTACGCCGGATCGAGGGCCAGTCACGGGGCCTGCAGCGGATGGTCGAGGAGGAGAAGTACTGCATCGATATCCTCACGCAGGTCTCCGCGATGACCAAGGCGCTGCAGGCTGTCGCGATGGGGCTGCTCGAGGACCATATAAGTCACTGCGTGGTCGATGCGGCGGTCGCCGGGGGGCCGGAGGCCGAGGCCAAGATCAAAGAAGCCACCGACGCCATCGCCCGCCTCGTCCGCTCCTGAACCGACCACCCGGACGAACTGACCCACAGGTCCAGTTACGGCCCGCCATCCCCACACCGTGGCACCCTTACCTCGGCAAGGCATCGAGCTGCCGCAACGTCGGAAATAAGGAACCGATCTTCAGAGGATACGAGCTGGTCGAATGGCGAACGACCTTCCCCGGGAACTATGGGCGGCTTTGAAAAGGGTATGTGACGCCCTCATCACGGCCGGCCCGCCCATAGCGAAAAACTACGGCAAATTCTCCAACGGACTCGTCCGTGCACCACAACACCTCAACCGGGCGGAGGACGGTGCGGTTGAACAACTCGCCGAAAGTGCGTTTGCGCCGAAGGAAAAAACTCTTGGTCCCACAGCCACGACGAACACCCGGGGCGACCCGCTGTCGCCGATACGGCATGCGATAGCGGCCGAGTCGGACCGGCAGGCGCGCGAGCTACCGGGACGGCATGGTGTCACGGCAGCCGATCTCGACGACGATGAACTGGTCTGGGACGACGTCGGCAACGATGACGGCACCCGTTCCGACCGGGCGAACAGCTCCCGTCTCGGCCCTGACCTGCCCGGATGGACCGACCTACGTGATCAGCCATCAGGGCCGGCAGAGGACTCCTTGCTGCCCATACCGTCGGAAAGATCTCTGCGGCCCGGCGAACTCGACCGGTACGCCACCACTCTGGATTCCCTGCCTGCCCTGCCGACGGGCTACGGACGGGTTGTACACATCACGAGAAGCCCTGCGGCGATCACCGGGATCATCGACAACGGCCTTTGCTACCGGCAGCAGGGTGTGCTGAACGGCACGTCCCGGATATTCTCGCGGGCCGAAGACGCACGGTTCGACGGAAACGAAGATCCTCGGTTCAGCGGCCCGGGATCAACTGCGATCGTCATGGACGTGCCCGTGCAAGACCTTGTCCAGCACACCGATATACGCAGCGCGCCCGGAATGGTCCCGCCGGAGTTCCTGGTCGGAATCATCGATGTGAGTGACCTCGGACACCAGCAGCGGTAGGGATCGGGTGGCCGTGCGCGGCGGCGGCGCTAGCTGCCGTCCTGGAGCAACGGGGCAAGGGCGCGCAGGGTGGCGAGGTAGTCCTCGCCCAGCGCCTGCAGCGCCAGGTGGTCGGCGCCCGCTTCGATATGCGCGCGCACCTGTTCGGCGATCTGTTCGGTGCTCCCGTGGACGGCCAGCACGTCGAGCAGGCGGTCGCTCCCCGGCTTCGCGATATCTTCGTCGGTGTATCCCAGCCGCTGGAGGTTGGTGGTGTAGTTACGCAACCCGAGGTACATCTCGACGACGGTGCGACCGGTAGCGTGGGCACGTACCGGGTCGGTGTCGAGGACCAATTTCTGCTCGGGAACCAGAAGCGCGTCGCCGACGATCGTCCGCGCCTGCGCTGTGTGTTCCGGTGTGGTGAGGTAGGGCAGGGCGCCGGCGGTGCGATCGGCAGCCAGTTTCAGCACCTTGGGGCCGAGCGCGGCGAGCATGCGACCGGAAACCGGTACCTTCGCGGCGTCCAGTTCGTCCAGGTACTCGACCAGGGCCTCGTACGGGGATCGGTAGGGTTTATCGGCTTCGGGATGACCGCAGCCGATACCGAGCACGAAGCGGCCCGGGAACCGCTGCTCGATCCGGTGGAAGGATTCGGCGACCGCACCGGCGGGCGCGGTCCAGATATTGACGATGCTGGTGCCCACCTTCAGCGTTTCGGTCGCCGCGAGCAGGTCCTCCACCACCGGCAGATCGGGGGTCGGCGAGCCACCCAGCCACAGCGCCCCGTAGCCGAGGCCCTCCAGCTCGGCCGCTGCTTCCGGGGTGAACAGTTTGTAGTAACGCCATACGCCGTAACGTCCGAGATCAATCGTCATGTCTACCGCAACCTTGTCGTCGACCGGACAATTCCGTCACCGACCCTATCGCCGTTTCCCACCGCCCTGACGTCGCCCGCCGCCCGTCCTCCACCGATAGACGTCATCGAGTACCCGAATCCTACTGTCGCGATACCGTTTTCACGCGCTCCGGCAACTGCAGGCGCGCCGGGGATCCCGGCATCGAAACTCCCCGAATCAGCCGTGCCGCACGACGCCGGACCGCACCATACCGGTGCACACCCACACTGCACCGAGCCATACCGATCAGGGCACACACCACCGCACCGGGCCACACCGGGCCGCGGCCGGGGGCCGCATCACAGCTCCTCCGGTAGTGACTCCGACTGACCGGCCGCCTGCCGTCTCGCTTTGCGGCAACTGTGCCCGGGGTGTACGCCTACCCTCCTGACAAGCGCGATGGCCATGCCTATCGGAGGGCTATGCCGATCAGCCCCCGCAGCAGCCACCCGGTGCAATCGAGCGGACTTCCCGGGTCTGCGCGTTGCGGGCCGCGAGCTCGGATTCCGCCGGGTAGTCGACCGCGACCAGGCTGAGCCCGTGCGCGGGCGCCACCGTTACCGAACTCGAACGCTGCCGTTCCTCCAGCAACCCGGCGACCCATTCCGGCGTGCGCCGCCCCTCTCCCACCGCGAGGACCGCACCCACCAGGCTGCGCACCATCGACCAGCAGAAGGCGTCCGCGCTCACGTAGGCGTCGAGCCGGTGGCCGTCGCGCACCCACTGGTAGCGCTGCAACTCCCGGATCGTGGTGGCGCCTTCCCGGCGCCGGCAGAAGGCGGCGAAATCGTGCAGGCCGAGAAGAGCGCGGGACGCGGCGCGCATCGCTTCCAGGTCGACCGGTCGGCACCCGACCACACTGCGCGCGGACAGTGGGTCGGCACCGTAGGGCGCGGTGGTGAGGCGGTAGACGTAGTGGCGGCGGATCGCCGAGAACCGGGCGTCGAATTCGGCGGATACCGGGCGGATTCCGGTGATCCGCACGTCCCGGGGCAGGAATTTCGCCATCCGGTGGATCAGCTTGTCCGCGTCCACGTCCGCCGCGGTATCGAAATGCGCGACCTGCCCTTCGGCGTGCACACCGGAGTCGGTCCGCCCGGCCACCGTCAACTGGACGGGCTCCCGCAGCACCTTGCCCAGTGATTCCTCGAGCTCACCCTGCACGGTCCGCAGTCCGGGCTGCCGTGCCCACCCGGTGAAATCCGTGCCGTCGTAGGAGATATCCAACCGGAACCGCACCACACCTGTTGCGGCCTCTTCCCACCTTTCCGTCGTCACCGGATCGGCACCGGCACGCGCCCGCACGCGGTCATGCACCGGCCTGGGCCGTGCGGGCTCATCGGCCGCCGACGACGGATCGGTGGAGTCGGCTACCGGCCGCTCACCGGCGCGACCGAGCACCGGTGTATCGGTGTGGTCTGCGGCGCCGGCCGCAACCGCGTCACCGATCGCAGCCTTGCGGCCGGTGGCCGTGGTTCGGGGGCGAGCCTGCGGTTCCGGCTCGTGTTCGCGCACCAGATCATCCTCCGGAAACGGGACGAGCCCGCCGCCCGTTACGGGGCGGCGGGCTCATCGACGAACCGTGGACGCGCGGTACGTATCCACGGCAGACGAATTACGCCTTGTCGTCGGCCTTCTCCTCGGCCGCGGCTTCCTCGGCCGGAGCCTCGGTGGCCTCGGCTTCAGGAGCCTGCTCCTCGGTCTTCTTCGACGCGGCCACCCGGCGGGCACGATCGGCCTCGTTGGTCACGGTCTGTTCCCGGACCAGCTCGATGATCGCCATGGGGGCGTTGTCACCCTTACGCGGCAGGGTCTTGATGATCCGGGTGTAGCCGCCGTTGCGGCCCTCGAACGACGGACCGATCTCGGCGAAGAGATCGTGCACGACGTCCTTGTTCCGGATCACCTTGAGCACCTCGCGGCGGTCGGCCAGCGTACCGGCCTTGGCCTTGGTGACCAGTTTTTCGGCGTAGGGGCGCAGCGCCTTGGCCTTGGCCTCGGTGGTCGTGATCCGACCGTGCTCGAAGAGCGCGGTGGCCAGATTGGCGAAGATCGCCTTCTGGTGCGACGCCGACCCGCCGAAGCGAGCACCCTTCTTGGGCTTGGGCATTGTGGGTTCTCCTTGGTAAAGACCGTTCCGGGGCGCCCGCCCCGCGAAGGCCTAGAGCTGTTCGGTTTCGGCGTAGTCCTGCTCGCCGCCGTTGTCGTCGCTGAAAGTGCCGCTGTCGGACCAGGTGCCGGTGGCCGCGTCGTAGCCGACCACGCTGGACGGGTCGAAGGACGCGGGGCTGTCCTTGAGGGACAGGCCCAGCGCGTGCAGCTTGACCTTGACCTCGTCGATGGACTTCTGGCCGAAGTTGCGGATATCCAGCAGATCCGATTCGGTCCGCGCGACCAGCTCGCCGACGGTGTGCACACCCTCGCGCTTCAGGCAGTTGTAGGACCGGACGGTGAGATCCAGATCCTCGATCGGCAGCCCGAAGGAGGCGATGTGATCCGCCTCGGCCGGGGAGGGGCCGATCTCGATACCTTCGGCTTCGACGTTCAGTTCACGGGCCAGGCCGAACAGTTCGACCAGGGTCTTGCCCGCCGAGGCGAGCGCGTCCCGCGCGCTGATGGAGTTCTTGGTCTCCACGTCGAGGATGAGCCGGTCGAAGTCGGTGCGCTGCTCGACACGGGTGGCCTCGACCTTGTAGGTCACCTTGAGCACCGGCGAGTAGATCGAATCCACCGGGATCCGGCCGATTTCCGCACCGGTCGCCTTGTTCTGCACCGCCGGGACATAACCGCGACCACGCTCGACGACCAGCTCGATCTCGAGCTTGCCCTTGTCGTTCAGGGTGGCGATATGCATATCCGGGTTGTGCACGACCACACCCGACGGCGGCACGATGTCATCGGCGGTAACGGTCCCCGGGCCCTGCTTGCGCAGGTACATGGTGACCGGCTCGTCCTCTTCGGAGGACACGACCAGGCCCTTGAGATTCAGGATGATGTCGGTGACATCCTCCTTCACACCGGGCACGGTGGTGAACTCGTGCAGAACGCCGTCGATGCGGATGCTGGTCACCGCGGCCCCCGGGATCGAGGACAGCAGGGTGCGCCGCAGCGAGTTACCGAGGGTGTACCCGAAACCCGGCTCGAGCGGTTCGATGGTGAACTTCGACCGGTTGTCGGCGATGACCTCTTCGGTCAGGGTCGGACGCTGGGAAATCAGCATGGGATCAATCCTCCTGTGTTGGGCGCCCGCTATTTGACGCCTCGTTTAGGGGTTGTGCGGGCCGGATAGCAGCCCGGCCCGCACCAGCAGCACAGCTGATTACTTCGAGTAGTACTCGACGATCAGCTGTTCCTGCAGCGGCACATCGATCTGGGCGCGCTCCGGCATGGAGTGCACCAGGATCCGCAGCCGGCCCGGGACGACCTGGAGCCAGCCGGGGACCGGACGGTCACCGAGGGTCTCACGGGCCACCTGGAACGGCAGGGTCGCCAGCGACTTCTCCTTGACATCGATGATGTCGTACTGGGTGACCTGGAAAGAAGGAACGTTGACCTTCTTGTTGTTCACCAGGAAGTGGCCGTGGCTGACCAGCTGGCGGGCCTGACGACGGGTCCGGGCCAGACCGGCGCGGTACACGACGTTGTCCAGCCGGGTCTCCAGCAGACGCAGCAGGTTGTCACCGGTCTTGCCCTTGAGGCGGTTGGCCTCTTCGTAGTACCGGCGGAACTGCTTTTCCATAACGCCGTAGGAGAAGCGGGCCTTCTGCTTCTCCTGCAGCTGCAGCAGGTATTCGCTCTCCTTGATCCGCGCGCGGCCGTGCTGGCCGGGCGGGTAGGGGCGACGCTCGAAAGCCTGGTCACCGCCGATCAGGTCGACGCGCAGGCGACGCGATTTGCGGGTGATGGGTCCGGTGTAACGGGCCATTGTGCTCTACCTTCCTTCCCGCTTAGACGCGACGCCGCTTGGGCGGACGGCAACCGTTGTGCGGCTGCGGAGTGACATCGGAGATCGTTCCGACCTCCAGGCCGGCGGCCTGCAGCGAACGGATCGCGGTCTCGCGGCCCGAACCGGGGCCCTTGACGAACACGTCGACCTTCTTGACGCCGTTCTCCTGCGCCTTGCGGGCCGCGTTCTCGGCGGCCAGCTGCGCGGCGAACGGGGTCGACTTGCGCGAACCCTTGAACCCGACGTGACCCGAGGACGCCCAGGAGATGACGTTGCCCGTGGGGTCGGTGATGGACACGATCGTGTTGTTGAACGTGCTCTTGATATGCGCGTGGCCGTGGGGAACGTTCTTCTTTTCCCTGCGACGCGACTTCTGGCTCTTCTTCGGGCCGGAGGCCCGGGACTTCGGAGGCATCTGTTATCCCCTACTTCTTCTTGCCGGCGACGGTGCGCTTCGGGCCCTTGCGGGTGCGCGCGTTGGTCTTGGTGCGCTGGCCGTGCACAGGGAGGCCACGGCGGTGACGCAGGCCCTGGTAGCAGCCGATCTCGATCTTGCGACGGATATCGGCCTGGACCTCGCGGCGGAGGTCACCTTCGACCTTGAGCGACGAGCCCTCGATGTAGTCACGCAGCTGCGTGACCTGCTCGTCGGTGAGATCCTTCGAGCGCAGGTCCGGGCTGACGCCCGTGGCCGCCAAGATCTCCTTGGAGCGGGTACGACCGATGCCGTAGATGTAGGTCAGTGCGATCTCCATGCGCTTCTCGCGCGGGAGATCGACGCCCATGAGACGTGCCATCTGGCAGTTCCTTCACTGTTGCGGAGGTCTGCTCCCTGTCCGTCCCCTCGTCTGGTGGGGCCCCGGCCTCCGTACCGGGGGTAGGCACGCACACCCTCCGGAAAATTCCGGAAAACCTCAGTGTGCGGCTGGCGCTGGGAGTTCTTCTGTGTGCCAATCCGAACCGCGTTCGGTGCTCGGCGCCGGCGTCAGCCCTGCCGCTGCTTGTGCCGCAGGTTGTCGCAGATCACCATGACCCGGCCGTTACGCCGGATCACCTTGCACTTCTCGCAGATCTTCTTGACGCTCGGCTGAACCTTCACGTCCGTCCAATCTTTCGTTGCGGTCCACACCGGGGTGTGAACACAGTTTTTCCCCGGCCAACCGGCCGGGGAAGTCTTTTGTCACCGCCTGGCGCCGGTTGCCATCCGGGCGGGGGTCCGGGGGCGAAGCCATCCGGGCGGGGTGGGGGGGGTTGGGCCCCCCCAAAAACACCAAGATTAGGGGAATGGGGGCGCGCGCCCCGCGCCCCCCGACCCCCCCCAGAAATTTTTTGGTTGAGGCGACCCACCACGCCACCCACCACCGCGCCGCCGGCGCGATCGAAGCCCACCGAACCGGCGACTGACGGCCGCCGCCTTACGGGTTTCGATCCGGCGAGATCCCGGTATCGCGGCCCTGGACCGGATCGCTACCACCA
>NZ_JARWNW010000131.1 GCF_029868325.1 Nocardia carnea | reverse complement strand
ACCCGTAGGGGGCGCGGGCGTTTGTGGCCCCCCCCCACACCCCCGCCGGCCCCCCCCCCTCTTGGGGCGGTTACCGGCGGGCCGGGGGGCCCCCCCGCGCCGGCATGCCCCGCGAACAGGCCGAACTCGCCGCCTACACGCTGCTCTACTACGTGCTCGGCCACACCGTCGACGAACAGTCCCGGATGCAGATGGATTCGGCCGGGGCCTTGCCCATCTCCGACTCCCCCGAACCCGCGGAGGGCCCCGACCCGACGGCCCGATTCGACTTCGGCCTCCAACTGTTCACCGCCGGCATCCGACACCGGCTGGGCGCGGAGATTCGCTGACCCGAACCAGCCCGGCGAGCCGACGGCGAGGGGACCCCTAGCAATCTTGAACGGTGTTCAAGTAGGGTGCCTGGCGTGACCTCGGACCCACTGGCCTGGCTCGACGACCACGCGGCGGCCCGCGTGACCGCCGGATTACGACGGCACCTACGCCCCCGCACCGCGGGCTCACCGGCACTGGACCTCGCCTCCAACGATTACCTGGGCCTCACCCGGCACCCGGAAGTCCGCGCCGCAGCCATCGAGGCGGTACGCCGCTGGGGCGCCGGGTCGACCGGGTCACGGCTGGTCACCGGAACGACCACCGACCATGAACTCCTGGAAACCGAACTGGCCGAATTCACCGGATTCCCGGCCGGGCTGGTCTTCTCCTCCGGTTACGCCGCCAACCTCGGCGCCGTGACCGCGCTGGCCGGCCGGGGTTCACTGATCGTCTCCGACGCCGGATGTCACGCTTCTCTCGTGGATGCCTGCCGGCTCTCCCGGGCCCGGGTCGCGATCGCACCGCACCGCGACACCGCCGCCGTCGCCCGGCTGCTGGCCGGCCGCATCGAGGAGCGCGCCCTCGTACTCACCGATTCGGTGTTCAGTGCCGACGGCGATCTGGCGCCCCTGGCCGAACTGCACCGCGTGACCCGCGAACACAACGCACTCCTGCTCGTCGATGAAGCGCACGGGCTCGGTGTACGCGGCGGTGGCGGGCGGGGCCTCGTCCAGGAGACCGGGCTGGCGGGGGAACCCGATGTGATCGTCACCGTGACCCTGTCCAAGGCCCTCGCCGCCCAGGGCGGTGCTGTCCTGGGCGATGAACGGGTGCGCGCACATCTCATCGACACCGCCCGCACCATGATCTTCGATACCGGGCTGGCCCCTGCCGCCGTCGGCGCCGCCCGCGCGGCCCTGCGGATTCTGCGCCGCGACCCCGGGCTGGGACCCCGGGTACTGGATCGCGCCGCCGATATCGCCCGGATCGCCGGGGTGGCGGCACCGGATTCGGCAGTCGTCCCGATCGTCCTCGGCGACCCGCAGATCGCCCATGACGCTGCCCGCACCTGCCGCGAGCAAGGTGTAGAAGTCGGATGTTTCCGCCCACCCTCGGTTCCCGAGGGCACCTCCCGGCTGCGCCTCACCGCCCGCGCGGATCTGACCGCCGCCGATCTGAGCACCCTCGCGGAGGTCCTGATCCCAGTGCTGGCGCACGCACGCAACAGCACGGCGGTGCCCGCATGACCTTGCTGTTCGTCACCGGCACCTCCACCGAGGTCGGCAAAACCGTCACCACCGCCGCCCTCGCGGCCACCGCCCACACCGCCGGCCGCACGGTCGCGGTCTGCAAACCCGCCCAAACCGGTATCGCGGCCACCGAACCCGGCGACCTCGCCACGATCACCGCGCTCTCCGGAGTGACCCGGACACTCGAACCGGCCCGCTACCCCGACCCGCTCGCCCCCGATACCGCCGCCCGCCGGTGCGGTGCCGCACTGCTCACCCTCACCGAAACCGCCTCCGCCATAGCCGCTCTCGATTCCGCCGACCTGACACTGGTCGAAGGCGCCGGCGGCCTGCTGGTGCGCCTCGGTGAGTTCACCCTCCTCGACCTCGCCCGCGAGCTCGCAGCCCCGGTACTGGTGGTGACCGCGCCGGGCCTGGGCACGCTCAACCACAGCGAACTCACCACCCGCGCGCTCGCTCAGGCCGGGGTGCCGTGCGCCGGCCTGGTGGTGGGTTCCTGGCCGCAACACCCGGATCTGGCAGCTCGGACCAATCGCATCGACCTGCCGCGAGTGACCGGCACCGAACTCGTCGGCGCCATCCCCTCCGGGGCGGGCTCGTGGTCGCCGCAGCAGTTCCGGGCGGCGGCGCCCGGCTGGTTCACCCGGACATGGGCGCAGCGGTACCTGGGGCTTCCCGGAGACGATCACGGGTTTCGGGCGGAGCAGATCACGATCACTGCTTAGAGTGCGGTATGGCCACGACCAGGTCCCCGCGGGTGTCGCCGTACCGGGCACCCGACCCCGCCGACGCCGCGACCGCACCGCTGTGGCGTGCGGTCCAGGCATTCCGTCTGGTCACGCTGCTGTACGCGGTGGGACAGCAGATCGCGTCGGTGCAGTACTACCAGAATCAACTACTGAGCTGGTTCTTCATCGCACTCATGGTGATCTGGTCCGGCCTCTCCGCCTTGCTGCTGACCAGCCCGCGCACTTTCGGTACCGCACGCACGCGCACGCTGGTGGTCCTGGGCGACCATATCGTGGTGCTCGGATTGGTCGCGGCCACTCCCCTGGTCGCCGATTACGACTGGTATCACGGACACCAGCCGCTGCCCACCACCATGTGGTCGGCGAACGCGGTCATCTCCGCCGCCATTCTGCGCGGCCCGCTCGCCGGGGTCGCGTCGGGCCTGCTCATCGCGGCCACGATCATCACCATGCGGCAGCAGTGGGGCGAGGATGTATGGGCCGATGCGACGGCGCCCGTTCTGGTATCGGTGGGCCTGGCGCTGGGTCTGGCCGCCAATACCGCCCGCCGCGCCCAGGAACAGTTACAACGCGCGGTACGGCTCACCGCCGCCGCCGAGGAGCGGGAACGACTGGCCCGCCAGGTGCACGACGGCGTCCTGCAGATCCTCTCCTATATCAGCCGGCGCGGCAGTGAAATAGGTGGCCCGGCACTGGAACTGGCGGACCGGGCCGCCGAACAGGAGGTCGCGTTGCGGCGGCTCGTCTCCGAACAGGCCGCGCAGCCGGATAACGGCGACACCACCGTCGACCTACGTCCCCAACTGATCGCGCACGCCACACCCAGGGTGGTGGTTTCCACTCCGGGCGAACCGGTACGCGTCGGCCGCTGGACGGCCCAGGAAATCACCGCCGCGGTCACCGCCGCCCTGACCAACGTCGAGCGACACGCAGGAACCGACGCACGCGCCTATGTCCTTCTGGAGGACACAGGTACCGAACTGGTCGTCAGCGTCCGCGACGACGGTATCGGTATCCCACCCGGCCGCCTCGCCGAAGCAGAGAACGAGGGCCGGATGGGGGTGTCGCGCTCGATAACCGGTCGGATCGCGGCCCTCGGCGGTACCGCCGAACTACTCACCGCGGATATCGTCGGCGAGGGTACGGAATGGGAATTCCACATTCCGTACGCCTGATACCCGAGGAGGAACCGGCTCAGGCGTCCTCGCCGGCGAGTGTCAGGAAGAAATCCCGGATATCGGCGGCAAGCAGCTCCGGCACCTCCATCGCCGCGAAGTGACCGCCGCGATCGAATTCCGACCAGTGCCGGATGTCGTAGATCCGTTCCGCCAGCGGCCGCACGGATTGCGTGATGTCGTACGCGAAAACCGCCACGCCCACCGGCACCGGGCAGCGCGCGTGCCCCCGCGACGACTCCCGGTGCAGCCGCGCCGAGGATGCCGCGGTGCCGGTCAGCCAGTACAGCGAGATATCCGTGAGCATCCGATCGTCGCCGATCGGCGTCCGGCGGTCGGTCCAGTGGGCGAAACGTTCCGCGATCCAGGCGAGCTGGCCGACCGGCGAGTCGGTCAGTGCGTAGCCGATGGTCTGCGGAGTGAGGGCCTGAAGCGCCTGATACGGCGGCCGATTCGCCATCAACTGCCGGACCTTGCCGAGCCGGGCCTCGTCGGATTCGGACAGTGCGAGACCGGCCTCCGGGTCGGGCCGGGTCGGCAGGTAGTTGACGTGCACACCGACCACATTCCCGGGCGCTACCGCCCCGAGCGCCGTCGAGATACCCGACCCGAAATCGCCGCCCTGCGCCCCGTATCGCTCGTACCCGAGCCGGCGCATCAGCTCGGCCCAGGCGCGGGCGACCCGGCCGATATCCCATCCGCGCTCCCGCGTCGGCCCGGAGAAGCCGTACCCCGGAATCGACGGGATCACCAGGTGGAAGTCGCGGGACAGCGGTTCGATCACATCGAGGAATTCCAGGAACGACCCCGGCCACCCGTGGGTGAGAATCAGCGCGAGCGCCTCCGGTTGCGCGGACCGGATATGGACGAAATGAATGTTCTGCCCATCGATTTCGGTGGTGAAATGCGGTAGTTCGTTGAGCTCTGCTTCGTGCGCACGCCAGTCGTAGCCGGTGCGCCAGTACTCGGCGAGTTCTTTCAGCCGCGTCAGCGGGAAACCGTAATCCCATCCGGCGCCGGCGACCTCGTTGGGCCACCGGGTGCGGGCGAGCCGGTCTGCCAGATCGTCGAGATCGGCTTGGGGGATTTCGATGCGGAACGGTTCGATCACGGGTCTTGCTCCAGTGGACTCGACACCAACTTATTGGTGTAACCAACATTGGCTACACCAACATAACACTTTTGTTGGGTCAGCCAACGATATATCCCACTGCGGAACAACGATGCTCGCCGGCAGCCGCGAAATCGTTTGTATCGACCACCGGCGCATGGCCATCATGACCTCCATGGACGAGGTGCACGTGGAAGATCCCGCGCGGGTAGGGATAACAGGG
Organism: Nocardia carnea; assembly: GCF_029868325.1. Taxonomy (GTDB): domain Bacteria; phylum Actinomycetota; class Actinomycetes; order Mycobacteriales; family Mycobacteriaceae; genus Nocardia; species Nocardia carnea_C. Next base: position 34,396 of record NZ_JARWNW010000131.1, on the reverse strand, counting down.
CTGCGCGATGGGCGCCGGTTGGCGTGGGCGGAATGGGGCCCGATGGACGGCCGGCCGGTGTTGTTCTGCCCGGGCGCCGGATGGGGACGTCGGTTCGGGTTCGGGTTCGGCGCGGCCGCCGAGCTGGGACTCCGGCTGATCTCGGTAGAGCGGCCCGGGCTGGGGGAATCCACCGGAATGCCGGGACGCACATTGCTGGATTGGGCCGACGATATCGGTCAACTCGGCTTCGCCGATCCCGCGGTCGTCGGTTTCTCACAGGGAGCCCCGTTCGCGCTCGCCCTGGCTGCGCGCGGGATCACTTCCGCGGTGGCGATCGTGTCCGGCGGCGATGAGCTCGCTCGACCCGGAACGATCCTGCCGGACGAGGTTCGGCGGCTGGTCGATCTGGTGGCTGCCGATCCGGCCGGCGCCGAACGCGATTTCGCCCGCTTCGGGAGCGCCGAGGCACTGTGGCGGTTGAGCGTCGAAGGCAGCTCCGAGGCCGATCGGGAGATATACCTGCAACCGGAATTCGCGGCGGCGTTCCGGCGCGCGCTGGATTCCGGATTCGCGCAAGGTCCGGCCGGTTACGCACGCGATACTGTCCTGCATTTCGCGCGCTGGCCGTTCCGGGTAGAGGAGCTCACCGCCCGCGTCCATCTCTGGTACGGAGGGCGAGACCACAACCCGACCCATTCCCCCGACCACGGCGCCACCCTCGCCACCCGGATCCCGAACGCCACGAGGCACTACCTACCCGACAGCGGCGCCGCCCTGCTGTGGACACACGCCGGCGAGATCCTCCGGCAGCTCGGCACGCCGGGCAGCTCGACATAGCCCGCGCGCACGCGAAGCGGGTTCGGTGAGAAAACTTCGCGGACAGCGATTACTCCACCGGCGATACCCCGTCCTATCGGTTGAACGCGCTACCAACCCGGCGCGACCGACCAGAAGGACCGGATATGACCATCGCCAACTCCACCGCCACCGTTGTCGCCGTCCAGCCCGGCACGATCCGCAACCGCGTCCTGTGGACCCTGCAGATCGTGCTCGGCCTGTTCTTCATCATCGCCTCCGGCGGGCCGAAGCTCGTGATGCCGAATACCCTGACCGAGAACGCCGTCAACAATCTGACCTTTCCCCTCGCACTGCTGATCTTCATCGGAGTCGTCGAGGTCGCGGGCGGTATCGGCCTGATGGTGCCGCGGCTGTCCGCCCTCGCCGCCGCGGGCCTGTCCGTTCTCACCGTGCTCGCCGCCGGAACCCAGGCCTTCATCGCCGGCAAGCCCGCGATGGCGATCTTCCCCCTGGTCCTCGCCGCGATCTTCGCCTGGATCGCCTACGAGCGCCGCGCCACCGTCACCGACCTGCGCAACTCTTTCGCACGATGACAAACCCATAAGCACGATCGGCGATCGGTGACCCCACCGATCGCCGATCCTGTGCGCCCGGAGCGATCGCCCGTCGGGTTGGCGGCGATCGCTCCGGCGCAGCGGTGGCCCTGTTCCGACGGCGGCGGGCGCCCGTCAGGGTCGTGACACCACGCGCGCAGTGACTATGGCGGCGAGAACAGCGGCCGCCATGGCCACCGCCATCACCGCGGCCATAGGCGCCGGGCTGCGGGCACCGAACAGCCCGACGACCGGCGAGGCGGCGGCGCCGAACAAGAACTGCCCGCCGCCGAGTAGCGCCGAGGTGGCCCCTGGCGCGCTGCGTCCACGCTGTTGGGCGATCGTCACCACCGCGGGGAAGAACACACCGAACGCGGTGAGCGATACCAGCAGGCACGTCCACGTCAGCACCATCGGGCTACCCACGGTGGCCGATACCGACACAAGCAGCACCGGCCCGGTCAACGCTGTGGCAGCGCTCGCGCACAGCAGCATCTCCGGTGACCGGCGTCGGACGAGCCGGCCGTAGGCGAGACTGCCGAGCATGTTCCCGATCGCGTTGACGCCGTACACCAGGCTCGCCGCCGCCGGGGTGAGGTGGTAGATCTCCTGGAACACGAAGGTCGTACCGGCGATATAGGCGAACACTGCTGCGCCACCGAACGACAGTGCCAGCACCGGCGGTAGCACGGCTCCGCGGGTGACCAGCACGCCGATCGAACGCAGCCCGGCCGCGATGCCGCCCGGCCGCCGGGCCTGCGCCGGGAGCGACTCCGGAATCCATCGCGCTACCCCCAGCGCCAGCACCAGCCCGGCAGCGGCGAGCACGAGAAACACGCCACGCCAGGGCAGCACCAACAGCAGCGCACCGCCCGCCATCGGCGCCAGCACCGGGGCGGCGGCGGTGATCGCCCCCAACCGCGCGTACACACCCGCGATGTGGTGATCGTCGAACATATCGGTGACCACCGCACGGGCCACCACGATTCCCGCCCCACCGGCCACACCTTGGCCGAAACGCGCCATATCCAGAATCACCACGGTCGGCGCCAGCGCGCACACCACCGACAGCACAGCGAATCCGAGCGCCCCCACCAGCAGGACAGGACGCCTGCCCTGTGCGTCACTGATCGGGCCGAGTATCAACTGGCCGACGATCATCCCTACCAGGAAACCGGTCAGCGACACTTGAGCGCCGGAGGTGTCGGTGCCCAGCGAGCGGGCAAGCTCCGGTAGCGCAGGCACATACATATCCGTCGCCAACGGCGCCGCGCCGCTGAGCCCGGCCAGCACCACCAGCAGACGGCCCCGATTCGCCACCCGGCCCCGCGGAACGCTGCGGTCGGCGCGTTCGGTGATCACAACGCCGGTGCCGCACCATCGTCGCGTGACCGCGCCGGCTCCGCGTCAGCTGTGGCGACCGGCGATTCGGCGACCGTGCGCAGTAGTCCGGCGGCGATCTCGAGAACACCGCGTTCGGCATCGGTGAGCGAGTGTCGTATCGCGGCCGCCAGCCACGCATTGCCGTCACGTACATGCTCGAGCAGCGCGTTACGCCCGGCTTCGGTGATGACGATGTCCTGCTGCCGAGCATCGGAGGCACTGCGGGAGCGGCGAATCCTCCCGAGCTCGTCCAGCTCGTTCAACACCCGGGTCAGCGACTGAACCTGCAGCCCTTCGATCCCGGCAAGCTTCGACGCCGTGAGCGGACCACTGTGCGCAAGGTTTGCCAGCACCGACGCCGCCAGACGCGTCAACGGTCTGCCACTCCCCGGTTGTTCGGCCCGGAGCCGGGAGGACAGACGCGATACCGCCCACCGCACCGACTCCGCCAACAGCAGATCATCAGCACCGCCCTCGCTCTCATCCGCCATATTCATAAGCTACAGCTTCGCAAAAATGCCAGTCAACCCTTTATATGCGTTTCAATAACTACGCATCTACTTCGTACTACTCAGGTCCGAGCCCAGTTCCGGACTTGCCTCGTTCAGGAATCCGCGCCCCCGGCTCTGCCTCGCAGCCCAATCCGGTGCAGCACGGTGAATCCGGTCGCCGCATAAGGGCAGTTTCGGTTGTATGCGCGCCGTGCCGTGATGGCAGGGCTCGTACTGGCTTCGGTCCTGGCTGTCGCCACCGGCAGCACCGGTGCTTCGAATACCGATCCGGCAGGGCCGAATGCGGCAGTGGCGCTGACGCTTCCGGCGCCCACCGGACCGTATTCGGTCGGAGTCACCAATAGGCACCTGGTCGATTCCGGCCGCGCTGATCCGTGGCATCCGGAGCAGCGGCGGGAGCTCATGGTTCAGGTCTGGTATCCCGCAACTGTGGATCGGGAGTCGCCCCCGGCGCCGTGGATGCCGCCCGGCGGCCGGCAGGCGCAGGACAGCTACCTCGCCGGACTCGGTGTCCCCGAAGGAAGCTGGACTCTCGCACCGAGCCACAGTCACCTGGACGCGCCGGCGGTGGACGATCGCGGCCGCTTTCCGATCCTGTTGAATTCTCCGGGAATGACCGACACCACCGGTTGGAGCACCGCCCAAGCCGAGGATCTCGCGAGCCACGGATACGTGGTGGTGGCTGTCGACCACACCTACGAGGCGTTCTCGGTCCACTTTCCCGACGGCCGCGAAATCCGCAGTGAGGTCCCGCTGGACTCTCCGACCAGCAGGCCATCTTGCCGCAACTCGTCGGCGCCGGGCTCCTGTCCGGCGATACCGCGGCACGGGCCGTGGGCAGTATCGACCCGCACCGGTCGATCGACCTGCAGCGCGACTACATGCGCGCTTTCTTCGGTGCAGTTTTCGGCCGCAGTGAGTTCGGCATTGCCGAAACCATCATGAGCCTGGCCCGACCCGAGGTCCTACCCCGTCCTTGACCACCACACCCCCACCGTGGCGCGGGGCCGCACGACTGTCAGCGGGCGGGGGCACGGTTTCCGCTACCGTTTTGCTGACTACCGGTGGGAATCTGGGGTATGAGCATCGACGGATTCGAAACCGCCAGAGAACTTGTGCACGAGCGGTTTCCTCGGGCGCGGGCGGCGTGGCTGGGTGGCAGCACTGTGCTCGGGACTGCCACGGCGACCTCCGATCTGGATATCACCGTGCTGCTCGCGGGCCCGCCCGCGCCCTACCGCGAATCGCTGCAGTATCAGCGGTGGCCCGTAGAGCTTTTCGTGCACACCGAGGCGTCGATGGGGCATTTCCTCACCACCGAGCGCAAGGCCAGGAAGCCGACGACCTTGCGGCTGATCGGACAGACGCTGATTCTGCTCGACAACGACGGGAGCGGTGCGTATCTGCAGGAAAAGTGCGCGGCTCTACTGGCCGCCGGCCCGGAACCGCCCAGCATCGAGGAAATGCGGGCCCAGCGCTACGGGCTCACCGATCTGCTCGATGATCTCGTGGGCTCCCGCGACGACGACGAACGCCTGCTGATCGCAGTCGACCTGTGGCGGGCCACCGCTGAACTACTGCTCACCGGGCACCGCCAGTGGATGGGCCGGGGCAAATGGTTACACCGCGAGCTGGCCGCCTTCGACCGCGAAGCCGGCACGGATCACTCCCGAGCGCTGGCGCGTGGGGTCCGGTCGGTTGCGCTCGGCGCCGTCGAACCGATGGTGGAGATCGTCACCCGGGCGCTGAACGAATTCGGCGGCCCGCTCTTCGACGGCTTCAAGGCCGACGGCCCCGGCTGACCTCCCCTGATGCGCCGGCGACAAGCCGGCCGAGGCCTATGCGGATTCGGTCACCTCGCTGCGGCCGAGCAGGTTCGCCGGACCCGCGGGACGGCCGGGGTCCGCGCTGGACCGGCATACTCGCAGTGTGAGCAACGAGGGGTACAGCACGGCCGTGGACTGCGCCGTCGAACTGGACGATCCGGTGGGTGAATCGCTGCGGGGACAACATGCGCGGCTGAGCCGCTGGGTCGGGTCGGCGGGTTCGTATCTGCCGGAGGTCGCGTCGTTCGTCGCGATGGGTAACGACCCGGATGAGCAGGCGTGGGAGGATCTGGCCAGGCTGGTGGGGCGAGGTGAGATCGCGGATATGTTCAGTTGCCCGGCGCGGCCGCCGGCGGACTGGGAGCCGGTTTTCGCGCTCGACGGGCGGCAGATGATCGGGCCGGAACAATGGTCCGGCCCCGGCGCCGATGTGGTGGAGCTGGGCGCGGACGATGTGCCGGAGATGCTCGATCTGATCGCGCGGACCCAGCCGGGGCCGTTCCGGACGCACACCCACGAACTCGGCACCTACCTCGGCATCCGCGAGCAGGGCAGGTTGGTGGCGATGGCGGGTGAACGGCTCCGGCCACCGGGCTGGACCGAGGTCAGCGCGGTCTGCACGGCACCCGAGGCGCGGGGTAAAGGGTATGCGGCCGGTGTGATCGGTGAGCTGGTCGCGCGGATCGTGGCACGCGGTGAACGGCCGTTCCTGCATGTGGTCGAGACCAATACCGGTGCGATCGCCCTGTACGAGCGGCTCGGTTTCCGCACCCGCACACAGGTGACCTTCCGAGGGTTCCGCGTACCTTGACCGGGATTCCACGTGAACCGCAACGCGGCTCCGCGGCGCGGTTCTGTGTAGTTCTCGCCGGCATCCGGCCTTCCGGTTTCTCCGGCGGGGCCCGACGGGCAAAATAGCGTGGATACCGGCGCCGGCCTGTTCCGCACCGGCGGATTCCGGCAGTATCGGCCCGGCCGGACGCATGCGGCGACCTGACCCGAAGGGAGCGGTGGCATGACAGACGAGGCGGCGCCGATTTCGGTGATGGTGGTCGACGATCATCCGATCTGGCGCGAGGGTGTGGCCCGTGACCTCGAGGCGGCCGGGTTCCGGGTGGTGGCCACCGCCGAGGACACCGCGGCCGCGGTCCGGCGGGCCGCCGCGGTGCGGCCGCGGGTGGTGCTGATGGATATGCAGCTCCCCGACGGGAACGGCGCCCAGGCGACGGCCGATGTGCTGCGGGTTTCCCCGGACAGCCGGGTGCTGGTGCTCTCTGCGTCCGATGAACGCGACGATGTGCTGGATGCGGTGAAAGCGGGGGCCTCCGGCTACCTCGTCAAGAGCGCTTCCGCGGCCGAACTCGTTGCCGCGGTTCACGATACAGCCGCCGGGCAAGCGGTGTTCACCCCTGGTCTGGCCGGACTGGTGCTGGGTGAGTACCGGCGGATGGCCACCGCGCCCAGCGATCCCGGTACCCCGGAGCAACCCGCGCTGACCGAACGCGAAACCGAGGTGCTGCGCATGGTGGCCAAGGGACTGTCCGCCAAGCAGATCGCCACCCGGTTGCATCTGAGTCATCGCACGGTCGAGAACCATGTGCAGGCGACCCTGCGCAAACTTCAACTGGCGAACCGGGTGGAGCTCACGCGCTATGTGATCGAACAGGGCCTCGACGAGTGACTCCTCCCCCTTACTGAGGGCCGGGGTTTGCTGCCGGAGCGGTTGCGCTGCTACGAAGCCCGCACACCGGTCGGCGGGAACGGGTAGTTCCCGGAGCGGCGGCGAGTAGTTCTACTCATCCGCCGAGAACCCGTGCGCCCGACCATCGAACTATGACGATTTCGATCGACCCGGCGCTGGTCGCCCGCCTGTCCGGCGAGTTCGACTCGCTGGCCGGCGAATTCACCGCGCTCGGCGGGCAGATGAACACGCTGGGCCGCGACCTGGCCTCCCTGCACCGGCAGGTGCTGTCGGCGGCGGCGGCGAAGACCACGGCACCATCCGGCGCTCCGCCGGATGTGGTGCCGTCAGCCGGTGTGCGCGGCGGCGGGGTGCACACACCGGAACCGCCGGGCTCGGCTTCTCCCACCGGAGAGGCCGGGCCCGGCACCCCACCGTCGGCAAACGAGTCCACCGCGGCCCCGCAACACCGGGCAGGCGAAGGATTCCCGCAGCCTGCATGGGGTGCTCCGGCGCCGAGCCCGACCACCACACCGGCGGCGCCGCTCCACGGCGGACCGATAACTCCGCCGCAGCGCGGGCCGGCCCAGTCTCCGCAGAACGCGCAGGCGCAGTCGGGCGGTATCGCGCCGCGGCCCGGCCGACCCGCCACAACCGCGCAGCAGTACCGGACGGCGATGGGTCAGGTGCCGCCCACGGCGCCCCCACCGCGCGGCCCGATCCCGCCCCGCGACGGTGCCCCCGGTTCACGTCCCCCTTCACCGCCGTGGTGGCAGCGGGAGGGCGTCATCAGCCGGCTGCTCGCGGTCGCCGGGGTGGGGGTCACGCTGATCGGCGTCGTGATGCTGCTGGTTCTCGCCGCGCAGGCCGGGATCTTCGGACCGGTTCCGCGGGTGGTCGCCGGCGCAGTCTTCTCCGCCGCGCTGGTGGGCGCGGGGATGCGGGTGTTCCGGCGGCCCGGGGGCCGGGTGGGCGGTATCGCCCTCGCCGCGACCGGTTTCGCGGGCGCCTACCTCGATGTCGTGGCGCTGACCACGATCTACGACTGGCTGCATCCGGTACCCGGTTTCGCCGCCGCCCTCGGTATCGCGGCAGCCGGGGTGGGACTGGCCGTGCAGTGGCGGTCGCAACCGCTGGCCGTGCTGGTGGTGGCGGGGGCGGCCGTGCTCGCGCCGTTCGTCACGATCGAACTGGCCTTGCTCGCCTTCTTGATCGTGCTGCAAGTGGCCTGCGTCCCTGTGCAGACGCGGTGCGACTGGCCGTTCCTCCATCTGGTGCGCACGGTTCCGGCGGTACTGGCCACCCACTGCACGATCCTCGCGTTCGTAATCGAACAACCGGACGACCGCCGGGCGCTGGTCGTCGCGGCGGCGACGGCGGTGGCCGCGGTCGGCCTGGGCGGCGCGATCCTGGTGACCCGGCAGCGGCCGGGCGATCTCGTCGCGAGCCTGTCCTGCGCGCTGGCCGCCACACCGCTGCTCGCTGCGCCCGCCCTGATCGATCGGCCGGCCGCCACAATTCTGTCCGCGGGGTACGCGGCGGTACTGCTGGCGGTGGCCGCAACGCCGCTGGTGCCGAAGCTGCGTGATATCGCCCGTATCCCGGGCCATACCGCGATCGTGGCCGGCGCCGGTGGCTCCTTCGCCCTGCTGGAAGCGGTCTGGGGTGTCACCACGGGGTCGACTCTGCCGTTGGGACTGCTGCTCGCCGGCGCCTGCTATCTGGGCGTCGCGGGGCAGGCACGGAACCGGGTCGCCGCCCTGTTCGGCACCGGCTACGCGGTACTCGGCGGTATCGGCCTACTCACGGTCGCCGACCCGGAAACGCTGGCCATATCCCGCCGGGCGATCGAGGACCTGAGCACCGCGACCGCGGCCGCCGCCATCGCGGGCCTGGGTGTCCTCGCGGTGGCATTGTGGACGCTGCACCGGCTCTTCGGCACGACCACCGACGAATCGGTGACCACGCTGCTGTGGGCCGGCGCCAGTGGGGCGGCCCTCTACTCGGTGACCACCGCGGCGGTATCGCTGGGTGTCGCCGCCGGCGCCGCGAACGGATTCGTCGTCGGCCACAGCGTTTCCACCATCATCTGGATGGCCGGGGCGCTGGCGGCTCTCCTGTACGGCCTGCGCCGCCTGGGTGCCGAAGCCTCGGCGACGGTGAAGGTCGCGCTGGGGTCCGGGTTGCTGGTCACCGCCGCCGCCCTGGCGAAACTGTTCCTGTTCGACCTGTCGACGCTGGACGGGCTGATCCGGGTCGCGGCCTTCTTGATGGTCGGAATCCTGTTGCTGATCGCCGGAACGCGCTATGCCCGGGCGTTCGCCGAAACCGGGGCGCGACAGTCCCGCACCGAGTAACGCTCTCCCGGTGCGGGGCCCGTCATCCGGCACGGTCCCCCGCCCGGGCCGCCGCGACCATGGCTCGGGTCACGGTCTCGAGGTCCGTGGCATCGCTGATGAACGGCGGCATGGCGTACACGAGATCGCGGAACGGCCGGATCCAGGCGCCCGCGGCGACGGCCGCATCGGTGGCCGCCCGCATATCCACGGGGTGATCGAGCTGGATGACCCCGATCCCGCCGAGTACCCGCACATCGGTCACGCCCGGCAGCTCCCGGGCCGGCTCCAGTCCTTCCCGCAGCCCGTGTTCCAGCCGCGCGACCTCACCCTGCCAATCACGCGACAGCAGCAGTTCCAGGGAGGCGACCGCGACCGCGCAGGCCAGCGGGTTGCCCATGAATGTCGGCCCGTGCATGAGGCCGCCGTGGGCGGCGCTGACGGTTTCGGCGAGTTCGGTGGTGCACAGTGCCGCGGCGAGGGTCAGGTAGCCGCCGGTGAGCGCCTTGCCGACACACATGACATCGGGTGACACTCCGGCGTGTTCGGCCGCGAACAGGGTTCCGGTGCGACCGAATCCGGTGGCGATCTCGTCGAAGATCAGCAGCACCCCGTGTTCGTCGCAGAGCCGGCGCAGATCGGCCAGATAGCGGGGGTCGTGCCAGCGCATCCCGCCCGCGCCCTGCACCACGGGTTCCACCACGACGGCGGCGAGTTCGGCGGCATGCCGGGCGACGGCCGTTTCGAGCTCGTGCACGTAGTCCGGGCGGTACTCCCGCGGCGGCGCGGAGACGAAGACCTGATCGGCCAGTACATCGGTCCACAGGGCGTGCATGCCGCCGTCGGGATCGCAGACACTCATCGGGGTGAAGGTGTCGCCGTGATAGCCGCCGCGCCAGGTGAGCAGGCGGCGTTTGCCGGGCCTACCCACCGACCGCCAGTACTGCAGGCACATCTTCACCGCGACCTCGATCGATACCGAACCGGAATCGCAGAGGAACACCTTGTCCAGACCGGCGGGAGTGTGCCGTACCAGCAGTTCGCAGAGGCGGGCGGCGGGTTCGTGGGTGAGCCCGCCGAACATGATATGACTCATCCGCCCCGCCTGCTCCGTCAGTGCCGCGTCGAGGACCGGATGCCGGTAACCGTGCACGGCGGCCCACCACGAGCTCATTCCGTCGACGAGCTCCCGCCCGTCGGCGAGGGTGAGCCTGGTGCCCGAGGCGGACGCGACGACCAGGGGCTCGGTGGTGGCCGGAAATCCGCCGTAGGGGTGCCAGAGGTGACGGGCGTCCAGCGCCGAGATCTCCGCCGCGGTGAGCGGCGCGGCAGCAGGGGTCACGAAGATCCTCACGTCGGAGTCGGCGGCCACCCACCGGCGACCTGAACACTGTTCAAGTTACCAAAGCCGGCCGGCAGTTCCGACAGTCCCTCGCCTCGCAGCGGACGCATCCCGACGCCGGCCGATACCCCACCGCGACAACCACCGCCGGCCGGCGATATCGGCGGCCCGCCGCGGTCCCGGAGTCGGAAGAGCCGGCGTTCGACCAGGGCCCCGCACCCGGCGGCCACAACAGCGCCCGACCGGCGCAACCCCGGCAGCGCGACGACGCCATCGAGCGGCGCGGCGGCCATCACCGGCATCCGGTCGACGAGCCGAGCGGCGGCAACTGCCCACGCCACCCCGAGCCCCGCACCGGCCTACCTACCGCTATGGCGCACCGGCACTCCCGTCCTGCGTAGCGCCGAGAACGTCCACAACCCGTGTGAGCAGTTTCGACAATTCGCCCATACCCACCTCCCCGACCTCACGCGTGATCCGCTGCTCGATCCCGGCGATCCGCTCCCCGGCCAGCACCAGCGCCGCCCGGCCCGCCGGGGTGCACACCACCTGCCGCGCTCGCCGGTCGGCCGGATCCACCTGCCGGCGTACCAGGCCCGCGCTTTCCAGCTGCCCCACCAGTTCACCCATCGACTGCTGCGTCATTCCCGCCGCCTGCGCCAGCTCGCCCACTCGCGAGCCGGCCGGGTCGAGGTAGCGGAAGACCGCGTAGTGCGCGGGTCGCAGGTCGCCGGACAGCCGGGCCCGCAGGCCGGCATTCAGTTCGTTCTCGACGGCCGCGGTCGCAAGGGTCAGCAGCTTCAGCAGAGAGGGGCGTTCGGGTGTTGACATATTATGAAGGTTACCTTTCTAATTGGGATATGTCGCCCCGGGTACTCACCTTCCGCAACGGTCACCGCATCACCCTGGTCGGCCAGGGCACCGACGACCGCGGCCCATATCTGCGCCTGCGGCACGACCTTCCCGCACCTGGCCGCCAGGCCGGGCCGCACTGGCATCCGGTACTCACCGAGGAGTGGACGGTGCGCCGGGGCGCCGTGCGATTCCGGATCGACGGCCGCGAAATCCTCGCCCGGCCGGGCGATACCGTCACGGCCCCGGCCCGCGTCGTGCACGAATTCCACAACGAGGCGCGCGATACCGTGCTCGACCACGAGATCCGGCCACCACTACGGCATTGGCAGATGTTCACGCTGTGGAGCGCCCTGGACGAGGCCGGCGCCACCACCGGCGCCGGCGTACCGCGCAATCCCTTGGCGCTCGCCCTGCTCTGGGAACTACAGGACGGCTACCTCGCCGGAATACCGTCCTGGCTGCAACGTGCCACCCTCGGAAGCCTCGCCGCAATTGCCCGGCGAACCGGATACGCCCGCCGCCTGGGCCCGCCATACGCACCTAACTGAACATCTGACCAACGGCCCCCGGCCGAACTCTGCCGGAATGGCGCTAGGGTTTGGGCCATGCACGCGTCCGAGCCGCTGCCCGAGGGTGCGGCACCACCACCGCGATCGCCGGATCCCACCCGGCCCCGGGGCCACGCCTATCACCCGCGGTGACTCGTTCCCGCCGATAATCGCGCAGCCCCCATCTGTCCGCCGTGCCACCCCAGGACCCGACCGAGAACCGTATGCCCGCAGACCCGCCGCGTTTTCGCCCCAATCCGCGACTCACTCCGGTCCGCAGCACCTACCGGCTGCAGCTGCGACCGGACGGCCTCACCTTCGCGCAGGCCGCGGCGATCGCGGAGTACCTCCAGCAACTCGGGGTCTCCCATATCTACCTGTCCCCGGTGATGACCGCCGCGCGCGGTTCCACGCACGGTTACGACGTCACCGATCCCACTGTCGTCTCCCCCGCGCTCGGCGGCCCGGTCGGCCTGAAGACCTTGGCCGACGAGGCCCGCAACCGCGGTATGGGGCTGATCATGGATCTGGTCCCCAATCATGTGGGGGTCGCGGATCCGCAGCAGAACCCCTGGTGGTGGCATGTGCTGCAGTACGGCCGCAAATCCCAGTTCGCCCCCTTCTTCGATATCGACTGGAGTCCGGGTAACGGCGTCGGAGGGCGTCTGGCGCTACCGGTACTGCGCAGTGAGAACGATCCGGCCGCGCTGACCGTCGACCGGTCCGGTCCCGAACCGCTGCTGGCGCTCTACGATCTGCGTTTCCCGATCGCCCCGGGCACCGACGGCGACAATGCGCTGCGGATCCACGACAAACAGCACTACCGGCTGGTGAGCCGGAAATCCGGGATCTGCGGTTACCGCCGCTACCTGTCGATCGACGGGCTGGCCGCGCTGCGCCAGGAGGATCCGCACGTTTTCGAGGCCACCCATCGGGAACTGGCGGCCTGGTGCGAACACGACCTCATCGACGGTGTGCGGGTGGACCATCCCGACGGACTGGCCGACCCGACGGACTACCTACAGCGCCTGCGCCGGTTGATCGGCCCGAACCGGTTACTGCTGGTGGAGAAGACCCTCGCCAACCGCGAACCCCTCGACGCCACTCTCCCGATCGACGGCACGACCGGTTACGACGCCCTCGCCGATTTCGGCGGTGTGCTGCTCGAACCCGCCGGCGAGCCGGTCCTCACCGAACTGTCCCGGCATATCACCGGCCACGGCAGCGACCGCGTATGGGTGGGCGAGAAAGAACATCGCATCAAACGCGCGGTGGCGGAAAGTATTCTGCTGCCGGAGATCCGCCGGCTGGTCGCCGCGATCAAACAGGATGCGGGCGCCGAGGATTTCGACACCATGGCGCTCACCAACGCCACCATCGAGGTGCTGTCGTTCCTGCCGGTGGCCCGGGCCGACTACACCCCGCTCGCGGGCATGATCAGTGCCGTGCTGGCCGAGGTGGAGAAACGCAATGCCGAACTGCGAGTCCCGCTGTCGGTGCTGGTGACGGCGCTGACCCGCGGGGCCTCCGCGTGGAGCCGGTTCCATCAGGTGAGTACGGCGATCGGCGCGAAGGCCGTGGAGGACATCCTGTTCTACCGGGCGGTGCGACTGGTTTCGCTACAGGAACTCGGCGGAAATCCGGCCCGTTTCGGTCGCACGGTCAACGAATTCCATCTCGCCAACGCGTCGCGGGCGCTGCGCTGGCCCGCCTCGATGACCACCCTGTCGACGCACGACACCAAACGCGGCGAGGATGTGCGGGCACGGATCGGGATCCTGTCCCAGGTCCCGCGGATGTGGGCGCGGGCGGTCACCTTGTGGCTGGAGAAACTGCCGGCGCCCGACGGTGCGACCGCACTGTTCCTGCTGCAGAATATGTTCGGGATGTGGCCGGCCGACGGCCGCCCCGCCTCCTCGGTGCCCGGGCTGCGCGAACGCGTGCACCGCTTCGCCGAGAAGGCGATGCGCGAATCCGGGCTGCACACCGCGTGGGAGGAACCCGACGTGGAGTTCGAGAACGCGGTGCACACCTGGCTGGACCAGGTGATCGACGGACCGGTGGGCCGTCAGCTCACCGATCTCGCCCACGATCTGGCACCGCACGCCTGGTCGGATTCGCTGGCGCAGAAACTGCTGCAACTGTGCGGACCCGGGATCCCGGATATCTACCAGGGTTGCGAGATCTGGGAGGACTCCCTGGTCGATCCGGACAACCGGCGCCCGGTGGATTTCGGCTCCCGGATCGCGATGCTGCACACCCTCACCACCACCCCGGCCCTGGATATCACCGGCGCCGCGAAAATGTGGGTGGTGGCGTATGCGCTGTGGTTGCGCCGGGAACGGCCGGAGTGTTTCGTCGGCGGCAGCTATACGCCTGTCTTCGGGCACGGTGAGCACGCCGACAAACTGGTCGCCTACGCCCGCGGGCGGGTCGGGGCGGATCCGGAGATCCTCGTGGCGGTGACCCGGCACAGCGTGGCGATCGGCGAAACCGGCTGGGCCGATACCTATATCGAGCTGCCGTCCGGGTCCTGGACCGACCGGCTCACCGGGCACACCTTCCAGAACCGCGCCCGGACCGAGAAACTGTTCGCCCGCCTCCCCGTTGCGCTCCTGGTCCGCTGAGCGCTGCGGAGAGCCGTCAGGATTCGGTGATCCGCGGGAACGGGCGCTGCGCCTCCAGCAGGAAGGCCAGTTCCAGCAGCGTCCGTTCATCGCCGTAGGCGCCGCTGAGCATCACCCCGACCGGCAGGCCGGTGCCGGTGAGCCCGGCCGGGACCGCGATCGACGGCGACCCGGTGACATTGTTGATCGGCGTATAGCCCACGAAATTCGTGACCCGGTCGAGTAGTTCGTCGAACGGTACGCCCGGGCGGAGATACCCGAGTTCGGGTGTGGTGTGGGTGAGTACCGGCGAGAGGATCACGTCGTAGCGGGTGAGGACCTCGTCGTAGTCGGCGCGGGCCTTGTTCAGCCGGTACAGGGAGCCGGGGGTCGCCAGGAGTCGCCGGCGGAAGGAGGCGGCGAGGCCCCTGGTGAAAGCGTCCAGGCGGGCGGCGTCGAAGCTGCGGCCGTGGCTCAATTTGCCGGTTACTCCCGACATCTGCGCCAGGAAACCCCAGTAGCGCAGGAAATCCTCCACCAGGCTCGGCGCGACCGGGGAGGCCATCGGCTCGAGGGAATGCCCTGCCGCTTCGAGGATCTCGGCGGTGCTGTGGACGGCCGCGGCTGTCTCGGCATCGGGTTCACGACCGTTGCAGGCGGTGGTGAGCAACCCGATCCGCAACCTGCGCGCCGACGGGCCCTCGACGGTCCCGATGGGCGGAAGCTTCGGGTTGCGCCAATATTTTTCGGCGGCGGCGTGATAGGCGGCCTGGTCGCGCACCGAGCGCGTGAGGACACCTTCGGAGACCAGTTTGATCGGCAACTGCCGGGCCTGCGCATTGTCCAGATGCCGGAACCGGCTGGGTTTCAAGGACACCAGACCGGCGCAGGCCGCCGGGATACGCAGGGAACCGCCGCCGTCGTTACCGTGCGCGACCGGCACCACACCCGCCGCGACCATCGCCGCCGAACCGCCCGACGACCCGCCGACCGTGTAGCCGGTATCCCACGGATTGCGGGTGGGATCGCTGCTCTCGAATTCCGTGGTGGAGGTGAAACCGAACTCCGGCATGGTGGTTTTGCCGAGAACCGTGATCCCGGTGCTGAGCAGCTGGGCGGTGAAACGGTCGTCCTTCCCCGCCGGATGCGGGGTGATGGCGGCGCTACCGTGACAGCTGGGCAGCCCCGCCACGTCGGCGTTGTCCTTCACGAAGGCCGGGACGCCGTACCAGATACCGGAATCGTCCGCCGCGTGCCGTGGGGCCGGGCAGTGATGCGCGATGGCGTTCAGCCGCGGATTCACCGCCGCCGCGCGCGCCAGCGCCGCCGCCGCGAGTTCATCGGGACGCACCGCCGCGGAGCCGGCCAGCTCCGCCAGCGCTACCGCATCGTGGTCGCCCAGCACATCGTCGGTGAAGGCATGTACTCGATCGCTCATATCTCGGCTCGCGTGTACGTCGGGGCCGGCGCACGGGCCGGCCGGACCAAGTTGGACATAGGTTCAGTTCGGCCCAGAGTAGTACGTGGACGACCTTTGCGGAGCCGGAGCGACCTAACGATCCCGGCGGTGGAGCCGCACCCGGGTACTACCGCGCTGTCCGCCACCATCCCAACGTCCACAGCAGGGCACCGACAGCGGCACCGAGCAATACGCCGGCCTGTAGCGATCCGAGAACGAGGGCCGCGGCCAGCAGTGACAGCAGGCCCGCCCCGAGCGCCTCCAGCTTGTACACCGGCCAGCGTGTCCCGGCGATATCGACCTCCGCCCCGGCGCGGGCGGGAGCGCGGGTGTCGAGAGTCTGCGATACGGCCATGCAGTAAGGCTACCCGTGCACCCAGTGTTCGGTCCATCGAACTTTTGTCTTTCCGCACACATATCCCGCGGTACGACCACCACGAACGGGCCGGGAACAATCGCCGGAACCTCCGACGTTGCCCGTGGTATGCCATTGACCGGAGAATACGCACCGTCCACGTCCGATTGGGCCCGCGAACAGGCCGAGAAGATCGAGAACTCGGGCGGCACCGAGGGTACGACCTTGAACGGTATGCCCGTTATCGTGCTGACCACCGTCGGCAACAAGACCGGAAAGCTCCGTAAGACCGCGCTCATGCGGGTCGAGCACGAGGGTGAATACGCCGTTGTCGCCTCGCTGGGCGGCGCGCCCAAACATCCCGTCTGGTACTACAACATCGTCGCCGAACCCCATGTGGAACTGCAGGACGGCACGGTGACCAAGGACTACACCGCACGCGAGGTACACGGCGAGGAAAAGGCCGTCTGGTGGGAGCGTGCCGTTGCCGCCTACCCGCCCTACGCCGATTACCAGACCAAGACCGAACGCCAGATCCCCGTCTTCGTGCTGACACCACGCTGACGCGCGGCGACGCCGCCGTGAAATGAACGAAAACCCCAGTACAGACCACCCGCCGCAGTCCGCGAGGGCGGCGGGTGGCACCATGGGGCGGGTGTCCGATGTGCTGACCCATCTGCCCGAAGCCCGTCCCGCGCTCACCGCGGACGAGATCGATGCTGCGGCCAAGCGTATTGCGGACATTATCGAGCCCACCCCGCTGCAGCTGTGCCCGCGGTTGTCGCAGCTCACCGGCGCGCAGGTGTATCTGAAGCGCGAGGATCTGACCGTTGTGCGGTCCTATAAGCTCCGCGGCGCCTACAACCTGGTCGTCCAGCTCAGCGCACCCGAACGGGCCGCCGGTGTGGTCACCGCCAGCGCCGGTAATCACGCCCAGGGCGTGGCATTCGCCTGCCGGGCCATGGGAATCACCGGCCGGATCTACGTGCCGACCACCACCCCCAAGCAGAAACGCGACCGTATCCGGGTGCACGGTGGTGAGTTCGTCGAACTCATCGCGGTCGGGGAAACTTTCGACGCCGCCGCCGCGGCCGCCGCCGCCGATGTCCGGCGCAGCGGCGCCACCATGGTGCCCCCGTTCGACGACACCCGCACCGCGGCGGGCCAGGGCACCATCGCCGCGGAAATCCTGGATCAGCTCGAAACACCCCCCGATCTGGTGATCGTCCCCGTCGGCGGCGGCGGATGCCTCGCCGGAGTCGGTACCTACCTGCGGGAACGTTCGCCGCAGACCGGCATCCTCGGGGTCGAGCCGGCCGGGGCCGCATCCATGACCGCGGCATTGATCGCAGGAACCCCGGTCACCCTGCCCGAGGTCGATCCGTTCGTCGACGGTGCCGCGGTGCGCCGCATCGGCAAAGTGCCTTTCGACGCTGTGTCCGATTTCGGCGGACGGGTGGTCTCCCACGCCTCGCTGCCCCTGCTCACCGGCACCGAATACCCGCCCGGCGCAGGATCGTTCGGCCTGCTGCGGGTCGACGAGGGCGCCATCTGCACGGCCATGCTGGACCTCTACCAGAACGAGGGGATCATTGCCGAACCGGCGGGCGCGCTCGCGGTGACCGCACTGCTCGAGGCCGCCCCGGAACCCGGTTCGACGGTTGTCTGCCTGGTCTCCGGCGGCAACAACGACGTCTCCCGCTACGGCGAGGTGATCGAACGGTCCCTGGTGCACCAGGGTCTCAAGCACTACTTCCTGGTGGATTTCCCGCAGGAACCCGGTGCGCTGCGCCGCTTCCTGGACGAGGTACTCGGCCCCGACGACGACATCACCCTGTTCGAGTACGTCAAACGCAACAACCGGGAGACCGGGGCGGCGCTGGTGGGTGTGGAGCTCGGCGAACGCAGCGGGCTGCAGCCGCTGCTGGACCGGATCGCCCGATCGCCGATCCAGTGCGAACGGCTGGAACCGGGCTCACCGGCCTACCGTTACCTGACCTGACCTGCCCGGCCCGCGGGTCAGGCGGCGGCTTCCCGGGGTGCGCGGCGGGCGATCCGGCGGGCCGACCGGGCACCGCCGACCACCAGCGGTAGCAGCCACGCGAAAGCCGGCTGGTCCACGGCCAGCATGTCCAGCGACAGCCGGTTGTGGGCGAAGCCCACCGAGAGGCCGCTGTCGGGATCGGCCCAGCCGAACGAGCCGCCGAGTCCGATATGGCCGAAACCGCGTGGCGCGCCGACCGTCGGCATCGCGTGATAGCCCAGATGCCACAGCGGCCCCATGTACAGGAACAGTCCGGTATCCGGGCGGTACCGTTCGATCCGGCGGATCGCCTGCATGGTGGCTCCGGACAGGTACCGCTGCCCACCGGCCATACCGTCGCAGGCCAGCGGCTCGTACATGGCGGCCAGCCCGTTGGCCGTGCACACCCCATTGGCGGCGGGCATCTCGCTGTCCAGTACCGGCGGGTTCGGGCCGGCGAGAATGGCCTCCGCGCCCGGGATGAACAGCGACCGGCTGCTCACGCCGAGCACGCCCGGAATGTTCTGCAACAGGGAGACCAGCCGCGAGCCGTACGGGGTACCGGCGAAGGCGAAGCCGGTGCCGAAACTTTCCGCGGCCATGGTCACCGATCCCGCCGGCGGGCGCCCCAGGTGGATACCGTCGATCCCCAGCGGCTGCGCGACCTCCTGCTGGAACAGCTGTTTCATACTCGACCCGGTCACCGCCCGCGCCAGGCCGGCGAGCAGCCAGCCGTAGGTCATCGCGTGGTAGGCGGGTACACCGAGCAGGCGGTCGGGCGTGGCGGCGGCCAGCCGTTGCGCCATGAGCTCATGGTCGAGCAGTTCGGACCCGTGCGCGGCCAGTGTGCCCACCCCCGACAACCCCGCCGAATGGGTCAGGACCTGCCGGACGGTGATGCAGTCCTTCTTGTTGCAACCGAACTCGGGCCAGTACTCGGCCACGGGGGCGTCGTAGTCGATCAGCCCGCGGTCGGCGAGGCGGTGCACGACGGTGGAGGCGATCGCCTTGGTCGCCGAGAAGACCATGGCGCCCGTATCGCGGGTCCACGGCCGCTCGGGCGCGGACTCCCCCGTCCAGATATCCAGAATCGGCTCTCCGTGCCGATAGACCGCCAGCGCCGCACCGACACCCTTCCGGCCACCGTAGACCCGGGTGAAGGCGGACGTCAGCCGCCGAAATCCTGCTCCGGCGGTGCCGGAATAAGCGACGCTGCTCATCCTTACACAGTAAGGTCATTCAGCACGTTCCGGCAACGTCCGTCCCGGACGGTATACGGCGCGGCGACCCAACGCACCGGTACAGCCCGGATGCGGTGAGTTCCCGTGTCCGCTGCTCGGCCCGATACCCGAATGCGATTGTCCGGGACAGCTACCGGTCGCGCGGTGTGCAATCGGCCGAGATAATTCCCGGCCGAGGATACGGAATAGTCACCACGAGGACCCGAAATCATTCCGGATAATTCCCTCCGCGAAATATCGAGGACACTCGATAAACATTCGAAACGGCAAAATTCTCGAAACGGATATTTCCGTGGATATAGTGGGCCGCATGACCTCCTTGGAACCGCCGATCGTGCGGGACCAGGTGCGCGACGATGCGCTCCCGGTCGCCGACGCGACCCTCTACGCCGGCTGGTTTTCCTGCCTGGCCGACCCGACCCGGGTCCGGTTGTTGCACCAGGTCGCCACAAGCCCCGCCGGAATCCATATCGGCGAAATCGCCGAAGCACTCGGAATCGGTCAGCCGACCGTCTCCCATCACGTCCGCAAACTCACCGACGCCGGATTCGTCACGGTACACAAAGAGGGCACCGCCACACTCGTCACGATCAACCCCGACCGCTGCACGGAACTCCCCCATACCGCCGACGCGGTCATGGGCATCCTGACCCCGCAGCCGCTATGCCCCGACGATCCACCCCCGGACGTCACGGTGCGCGCGATGCACGGCGACGACTGGCCCGCGGTCCGGGCCATCTACGCCAGCCGCGGCACCACCTACCCCGCGGTCTTCGCCGCCGAAGCACCCGAGCGGGAGGCCTTGGACCGGCAGTGGCTACCCGGCCACCGCTGGATCGCCGAAACCGGCGGCCGGATCGCCGGATGGGCCGCCCTCACCCCGGTCTCCGGGCACGAGTTCTACCGCGATATCGCCGATAGCTGCGTAATGGTCGCCGACGATCTGGAGGGCCGCGGTATCGGGACCGCACTGCTGCGCCGGCAGGTGATGGCCGCCGAAGATGCCGGGCTGCGCACGCTGCAGACCACCCTGTACCCCGAGGACCGGACCGGTATCTCGGTCCATCACGCGGCCGGTTTCCGCACCGTCGGCATCCGGGAGCGGATCGGCCGGTTCGAAGGACGCTGGCGCGACGCGGTGCTACTGGAACGCCGCAGCCCACTCAACTGAACGCGGCCGGAGGTTCACGGGCCGGTACGGACCGGCCGCAGGATCACCTTCAACCACATGGTCGACAAACCGCACAGCACACACAGCACCGCCACCACCGCGGTCAGCCAGTCGAGGAATGCCGGCCCGCCGATTCCGTGCTCGCCGATGACGGCGAGCGGATGGACACCCGCCACGAGCATGGCGACGGTGCCGAACAGTGACACCAGAGAAGTCGGCACCCAGCGCATCCACCGGAACGGCCGCACCACCTCGTCCGGCGCCCGGCCGGAAAACACCTGTTCCACCCGCAACCAGGCCACACAGTTCGGTACGAGCACGGCCAGATCGATCAGTAAGGCCGCCAGCGCGACCCCGAGCGCCGCGCGGGGCACGGCGGTCACCGGCCATGCCACGGGCAGGACACCGCTCACCAGCCCGCAGACGGCGAGCACCACCCCCACGGCCGCGATACCCGACCACACCAGCGACCATTTCCGCCGCGACACGGCCAGGGCGACCGTATCGGCGCGCTCGTCCCGCGTACACGCGTCATACCATCCGGGCGCACCGGCCGAAATCCTCATAGAACTTCCCCGTACCGATCGATCCTGATGCAATGGCGCCGCGTACGGCCCGGTACCCGGCCTCCGCCATGCCTCGCCAACCCTAACGACCGGATCGATACCGCGGAACCTCCCCCGCTCCCGGCCCCGAGCCGGCGGGAGTACCTCCATGGAGCCCGGAACGCGGCCGGTGCCCGCTCCTTGCAGCGCCCATACCGGTTCCCGCGAAGTCGCTCCTTCGGCTACTCGCACCCACCGGGGGTCGGAGTGCACGCCGAGCTGCGTTGGACCGGCACCACGTACCGCTTTGGATCTCGTGCCTCGACCGCCGCTCGAAGCAGCCCTGGACCGATCGAGTCCAGGAGGTACCGACACCTGTACCGGCACCGAGAACTGCGACGGCTCCCAGTTGCGCAGCAATCTCTCGGGTTCGCGGCCGGGACCGGCGGCGGCGCGTCGGCGGGCAACTCTCCCGTGCTTGCCCCGTGGCTGTCCACGGTGCCGGCCCGATCGAGTCCCGGACGAACCGATCCGGCGGTGCAGCGGGTGGCAGTCCGCCACGGGCGGTGACGCCGGTCGGCTGCTATTCGGCTCGGGCTGAGCCGAATTCGCCGGCGCGGCACGGAAAGGCCTGTTCATCCGGCTGCGGAGCACACAGGCACGGCCGTGGACATCCGACCAGGGGTGTCCGATCCCGGGTAGACCGGGGTTTAGGGTTGTCGATCATGGCCAGACTGTCCCGTGCGCTGCTCGCGGCGCCACTGCTCGCCGGCGCGTTGCTCGCGCCGGCATGCGGTGGCGGCGCCGGCGGGGGCCCCCCCCCCCCGGATGTGTGGGCCCCCCCCCGGGGCGGGGCCAAAAAACCCCCCCCCCCCGCTCTCAACCGCGCGGGGGCGGGGCCCCGCCCCCCCCCCCCCCCCCCCCTCGCCGGTTGGTTCGACGGACGGCCGGCGCCGTACGCCGCGGACCTGTGCGGTCCCGGGTACGGCGCCGCCCGGCTATGCGCGGGTCAGGCGCTCGGCGCGTACTCCTCCAGCATCTCGGTGACCAGTGCGGCAATCGGCGACCGCTCGCTACGGGTCAGGGTGACATGGGCGAACAAGGGGTGCCCCTTGAGCTTTTCGATCACCGCCGCGACCCCGTCGTGCCGGCCCACCCGCAGATTGTCGCGCTGCGCCACATCATGGGTGAGTACCACGCGGGACCCGCTGCCCAACCGGCTCAGCACGGTGAGCAGCACATTACGCTCCAGCGATTGGGCTTCGTCGACGATCACGAACGAATCGTGCAGTGACCTACCGCGAATATGGGTCAGGGGAAGGACTTCGAGCATATCCCGGCTGAGGACCTCTTCCATCACCTCGCGGCTGGCCAGCCCGTCGAGCGTATCGAAAACGGCCTGCGCCCACGGGCCCATCTTCTCGTTCTCGCTACCGGGCAGGTAGCCGAGTTCCTGTCCGCCTACCGCGTACAACGGCCGGAACACCACGACCTTGCGCTGAGTGCGCCGCTCCAGCACCGCTTCCAGCCCCGCGGTGAGCGCCAGCGCCGATTTACCGGTACCGGCCCGGCCACCCAGCGAGACGATGCCGACACTTTCGTCCAGCAGCAGATCCAGCGCGACGCGCTGTTCCGCGGACCGGCCGTGCAGCCCGAACGCCTCCCGTTCCCGGACCAGCTGTACGCGTTTGTCCGCGGTGACCCGGCCGAGTGCGCTGGAGTTGTTGCCCAGCAGCCGGATCCCGGTGTGGCAGGGCAGTTCCCGTGCCTCGTCGAGATCGACGACCGATTCGCTGTAGAGCTGGTCGACGATTTCGGAGGCGGTGTCGATTTCGGCCATGCCCGTCCAACCGGAGGTCACCACGTCCTGGGCGTGATATCCCTCCGCACGCAGACCTACCGCGCTGGCCTTCACCCGCATCGGGATGTCCTTGGACACCAGCACCACCTGGCGGCCGTCCGCGGCGAGGTTCAACGCGCAGGCCAGGATGCGGGAATCATTGCTCTCGGTGCGGAAACCGACCGGTAGCACCGTGGGATCGGTGTGGTTCAGTTCCACCTGCAATGTGCCGCCTTCGGTGCCGATCGGCAACGGCTCGTCCAGCCGGTCGTGGGTCACCCGCAGATCGTCGAGCATGCGCAGGGCTTCCCGGGCGAACCAGCCCAGTTCGTGGTGGTGCCGTTTACCTTCGAGTTCACTGATCACGACCAGCGGTAACACCACCTGATGTTCACCGAACCGGGTCACCGCCCAGGGGTCGGACAGCAGCACCGAGGTGTCGATGACGAAGGTCTTCAAACCTTTCTCAATGAAGCGAGAATTCGCCGAGGGGGCGGATACGGAGCGATTATCAGTCACGGTAGGCTCCTAGGTCTGCGCGGCACCCACACAGACAGTCTCGCTGGGCCGGTCGGTCCGGATGGCTGCTGACGGGGTGCGTCAGCGGCCACGAGGGCCGGGTGCCGGCCCCCTCGTACTGAGTTGCTCAGTCACGGTCAGGACCTCCCGAGCGAGCCACAACGCGTGACCCGCCACTGACGAAGCTACCCCGTACCAGCCCCTGTGCGCTCGCAGAAATGCGGGAGGGTTTGATGAATTCGGTGTGAACGGGGCCCCGAACCGGATCATTCGGGCAGGTCAGGTAGGCTATTCGCGAGTTCGTTCGGATATCGTCGGAGGAGGGCCGCCGGCGGGCGCCCGATGCCCGGGTTCGCCCCACATTCGCCCCGGCCGATACGTCAGGCTATTCGCCCAGGGCCTGCATCAGTACGGGAATATGGCTGCTACCCGGATCTTTGACCGCGGTGACGAGGGTGACCGGCGGGTTGGTCCGCGCCAGGCCGCGTAACCGGACGAGCACCTCCCGGGCCGCCCGTCCCGCGAGTTCTTCGCGATACCGGTCCGCGAAATCGTCGCGGCGGCTGCCCGGATCTTCGTGGAACCAGCGGCGCAACTCGGTCGAAGGCGTGAGGTCCTTGGCCCATTCGTCGATTCGGGCCGCGGATTTGGTCACCCCGCGCGGCCACAGCCGATCGACCAGCACCCGGTAACCGTCATCCGGTTCCGGGGCCTCGTAGGCCCGTTTGACCTGGAAGCCGCTGGGGACGGGGTAGGTCTCGTCGGTCATGACGCCATCGCATCACGCGCGCGGGCCGCTCCGGGAGCGCCACGCGGGACGAAGCTCCCGGCCGGAAACGCGACCCGACGCGGCGGGCGGGATTAGAGTCGGCGTATGGGCACGAACGAGGAGTTGGAAGGCCTGTCGTCGAAGGAACTGCACGACCGGGCGGTCAAGCTCGCGGTGCGGCACGGCGATATCCGTTTCCTCTGGCAGCTGCTCACTCGGATACCCGCGGCGGAGGCCACGGCGGGGCGGGTCGGGGAGAGCGAGGCCGATATCAAATGGGTGGTCCCCATGCTCGACGATTACGTCCATGCCGGTGACGGCGATCTCGCCGAAGCGTTGCGCGGGTTCTACCTGGAGTACCTGCGCGAGCATTCCTGAATTCGCCGGTAGGTGGTCCTGCGCCGTCGCTATTGCAGGACCGTCACCTGGAGGTCGGGCATGCTCTGGATTGCCGCTTTTGCCAGCCGAGCGTCGAAAGTTATCAGAGGCGCATCGTGCAACGCGGCCACTGCCAGATACGCCGCGTCGTAGACGGAAACGTTGTGCCGTAGTTTCCACACGGTCTGCAAGAGCAGTGGGTCCGTGTCGATGTAGGTGATCTGCATGGCAGTAATCGCCCGGAAAGCAGCGTGGGCGTCTTCGTCGGGAAGTTGGTTGGTCAGCACGGCTTTGTGCAGTGTCCGCAGGACTTCCAAGGGCATATGGGCCGGTGCTGCCCAATCGTCGTCCGCGAACAGCGCCGACCGTGCGGCATCTCCTCGATCTGTAGGGCCGGCCAGCGCCATGATCATGACGTTCGCATCGACGACGATCACTCGTCGGCCTCGCGCCCGGCCCGAATTTCTGCGACCACTTCTTCGGCGTCCATGGCCAAGGTACGGCGACCTACGAGGCTTTCGATCAGGTGCCTGTTGCGTTCGGCGCGGAACTCCCGCTCCAGCAGCGCCCGCAAATAGGCTTGAGTCGATTGGCCTCGCGACGCGGCTCGCCGCGCGATCGCATCACGTACTTCTTCCGGAACGTCTTTGATCTGGATGGCAACGCTCATACCCACAGGGTACATGCGCATGCCATGCGCATGTACCCTGTCTTTCTACTCGGGGCCCGTCCTCGGTGGTGGCGCGGCTTCCAGTTGCAGGAATTCGTCGTCGGTGAGCAGCCGGGAACGGATCAGGAACCGCACACCCTCCGGCGCCTCCAGCGAGAACCCGCTGCCGCGCCCGGGCACCACGTCCACCGTCAGATGGGTGTGTTTCCAGTATTCGTACTGGTCGGCGCTCATCCAGAACGGTGTATCGGCGTCGACCTCCCCGAGCAGCACATCCTGCCCGCCGACCCGGAACTCGCCGCGCGGGTAACACATGGGCGCACTGCCGTCGCAGCAGCCGCCGGATTGATGGAACATCACCGGGCCGTGCCGCTCGATCAAATCGTGCAGCAGGCGAGCCGCGGCCGCGGTGAGCTCCACTCGGTTCGGCTCCGGCATCAGAAGAATCCGAGCTTCTGCGCCGAGTAGCTGACCAGCAGGTTCTTGGTCTGCTGGTAGTGATCCAGCATCTGGGCATGGTTCTCCCGGCCGATCCCGGACTTCTTGTACCCGCCGAACGCCGCATGCGCCGGATAGGCGTGGTAGCAGTTCGTCCACACCCGGCCCGCCTTGATACCGCGGCCGAGGCGGTAAGCGGTGTTGGTGTCGCGGGTCCACACCCCGGCACCCAGTCCGTACAGGGTGTCGTTGGCCAGTTTCAGGGCTTCCTCGGTGGAATCGAAGGTGGTGACCGAAACGACGGGGCCGAAGATCTCCTCCTGGAAGATCCGCATATCGTTGCTGCCCTTGAAAATGGTCGGCTCCACGTAGAAACCGTTCGGGTAGCCGTCGACCGTGCGCGCGTTACCGCCGGCCAACACCTCGGCGCCTTCCTTCCGGCCGATATCGATATAGGACATGATCTTCTCGAACTGGTCGTTACTGGCCTGCGCGCCGATCATGGTGGCGTCGTCGAGCGGGTCGCCGCTCACGATGGCCTTCGTTCGTTCCACACACCGGGCCATGAACTCGTCGTAGATCGACGAATGGATGAGCGCACGCGACGGGCAGGTGCACACCTCACCTTGATTCAGCGCGAACATCACGAAACCTTCGACTGCCTTGTCCAGGAAATCGTCATCGGCGGCCATCACATCGGGCAGGAAGATATTCGGGCTCTTACCACCGAGCTCCAGCGTCACCGGGATGATGTTCTCGCTGGCGTACTGCATGATCAACCGCCCGGTGGTGGTCTCCCCGGTGAACGCCACCTTCGCCACCCGCGGGCTCGACGCCAGTGGTTTTCCGGTCTCCACCCCGAACCCGTTCACCACGTTCAGCACACCCGGTGGCAGCAGATCGGCGATCAATTCGACCACCTTCAGAATCGACGCCGGCGTCTGCTCCGCCGGCTTCAGCACCACCGCATTTCCCGCCGCCAACGCGGGCGCCAGCTTCCAGGTGGCCATCAGAATCGGGAAATTCCACGGAATGATCTGCCCGACCACACCGAGCGGCTCATGGAAGTGATACGCCACCGTATCGGCATCGATCTCGCTGATCCCGCCCTCCTGGGCCCGGATCGCCCCGGCGAAATACCGGAAATGATCGACCGCCAGTGGCAGATCGGCCGCCTTGGTCTCCCGGACCGGTTTCCCGTTCTCCCAGGTCTCCGCGACGGCCAAGGCCTCGATATTCTCCTCGATCCGGTCGGCGATCTTGTTCAGGATATTCGCGCGCTCGGTCGTGGACGTCGCACCCCAGCCGTCGGCGGCGGCATGCGCGGCATCCAGCGCCAACTCGACATCGGGCGCGGTGGAACGCGCTACCTCACAAAAGGTTTCACCGTCGACCGGCGACGGATTGTCGAAATATTTCCCTTCGACAGGCGCGGTCCATTCACCACCGATGAAATTGTCGTATCGATTCGCATAGCTGACGATGCTGCCGTCGGCACCGGGCTTGGCGTAGGTCATGAGGAGCTCCTCGTTCGACTCGGACGCAGTGATACGCGCCGGGTTGATGTGGTGATGTAACTCACTATGCCGCGCTTGGGGTCGGGGTGCACGGGGTTCTTGCGGAATGGGAGGTCGGGGGGCCAGGGCCGCGAACGGTCGCCGGTGGGTGGTCGCACATCGGAACCTCCGGGTACGGCGCGCACGACAGAACGGGCGCCGTTGCCATGCTGCCGGACGCCCGCGGATGTCGACTTCGGACCTCGAGATCTCCGACTCCACGCTGCGGCGTGGAGTGTCGGCTGGATCCGGCGTGCCGCGGGGCGATCGAGTCCAGCGGGGCAAACCGGGGAACCGAGTCGGGCTGGGGTGCGTCCATTAGGGTGAGTGAAGTTTTACGAAGGGTGGGCCGAGCGCTATGGACGTGGGGCAGGGGACGGCGAACGCGCTGTACCAGCAGGCTGTGTCGGGGACTTTCCGGATGGAACGAGGAGCTGCGGAGCGCTGCGCGGCTGTCTACACGCGGTTGGTTGAGACGTGCCTGGATGCGCAGCTTGCGGAGTCCGAACGCTTGCACCAACTGTCCGGTTTCGGAGGGTTCGTGTCGGCGCAGGAATTGCAGGCAGGGTTCGCAGCTAAGGGGATGGCGGTAACCGAGGCGCTTCTGGGCATGAAGGAGGCCGCGCTGCGAATGGCGGCGGCCTATCTGCATGCCGGCGGCGCGTTCGAGGAGGCAGATGCAATGAATAGCCAGGCGCTGAGTGTTGCGGGAGAGGTCGTGGAATGAGCACTCGAAAACTATTGGCCGTCTTTGCGGCAATGGGTGCTCTCGCCGGTTTGTCCGCGTGCTCCGCCCCCGAGGAGTCGACCCAGACAGCCTCGGCGATATCCGAATCGCCGGCGGTTTCGCAAACGAGTTCGGCGCGGCCGACGTTGACGGAGTCACGATTGCAGCCGCCCCCATTGGAGAACGAATACACGACGCAGGGGCGACCCGATGTGGTGTTTGATCCGTGTACGTGGGTCAGCGATGAGGCCGTCGTTGCAGCGGGTCTCGACCCGGCCACGCGCCGCCGAGGTACGGATATCGTGGCGGAGTACACCTTTCTGACATGCGACTTCGATGGTGAACTCCGCGATCTTCAGATCAATTCTGGCAATGTGACCTGGGAAGAGGACAAGCAGAAAAACGGTGCATACAGCGAACCGCTGACGGTAAACGGCCGGGAAGCGCTGCTGGTACAAGACCCGCAGCTGAAGCGAGTCTGCAGCATTCATGTGCGGACCAAGGTCGGCTTCGTCATGTTCAGTTCAACTCGAACATTCGAAGGTTCCGAGGCCGGACTGCAACTATGCGATGGCGTTCTGGAGATCGCGACGGCCCTGGAGCCGGAAATCGGGGCGGAGAACTGATCAATGAGCGATGAAGACAATCCCGGTGGGATCGGGGCGGCCGGACCGGGACTGGGTATCGACCCCGGATCTGTGGAGGCGCGACTCGCGAGCCAGACAAGCCTTTCCGGCGCGCAACACTTCAGTTCGCAGCTGTCCCACGATGGGCAGGACCCGGCCTATATCACTCAGATGGAGCTTTTCGAGGGGCTCGAACACGAAGAGATCTATGCCAAGGTCAGCGAGATGACGCCCGGTGTCATGCACGGTGTCGCAGATGCCTACAAATCCATCGCCAATTCGCTGGGCGGTGCACTGTTCGGCTCCTTGCTGTCGATCCAGCGTGAGCTTTCCGACGGTATGGCAGGCGAATTCGCCGATGCGGCGAACCAGGCCTCGCGGGCCTTCTTCGACCAGGCGACCGATGTGCAAGAGGTAATCAACGCCGTCGGTATGCGGATCCACTCGGCCGCGTACGGAGCAGAGGTGGTGAAGAAGTCGGTACCACCACCGCCCGTTCAGGGGGTGGCGCCCGGCGGTACCGCCGTAACCACGTCCGTAAACGACCCCGGTCAGATTGCGCAGACTGTGGTCGGTGCGGCGGATCCGGCGGCCCAAGCCGCATTCGACGCGTACAAGGAAGATCAGCGGCTGGCCGCCGTCGAAGTGATGAATATGGCTTACAAGCCCACCTACCAGCCCGCAGGCGAGGGCGTGCCGACATTCGTCCCCGTGCAGATGCCGGGCGACCAGCCAGGTCCGGTGGGACCGAACGGGACGACCTCCAGCGGCCCCGGTGGCACCACCTCCGGACCCGGTTCGCAGGCGCCGAATGGTGAGAGTCCGGGTCAGAACGACACCGGCGAGCAGCCGCAGGAAACCCCGGGTTCGACGGAAGAACCGCAGGCGACGACGGCGAGCAGCACCGAGAATTCGACCACGCAACCGCAGGGCACGACTCCGGGCAACCCGACCGGTGATCCACAGCGGACCACCTCCTCGACCACCACCCCCGGTTCGCCCGGCGCACCTGCCGGGACTCCCGGTTCGCCCGGGATGCCCGGCGGTGCGCCGCCGCAGAATCAGGCACCGGGTAAAACCGTCCCGGGAACTCCCGGCGGTACGCCGAACGGCCCGGCCGGCGGGCCCGCGGCCGCGGCTGCTGCTGCGGGCGCCAGTCGCGGCATGTCGGGTATGCCCGGGATGATGGGCGGCGGTGCCGGCGCCAGACGCGGCGAGGACGACGAGGAGCACAAGGTGCCCGACTACCTCATCCATGACCGCGAGGAAGAGTTGTTCGGTGCCCGGCCCCAACTGCTGGACGGTGTGCTGGGCGGCGACGCCCCCGCCGCGCAGCCGGCCGATGACCGTGGAGAACGTCGGTGAAATGGGAGTTCACGCCGGACGAGTTCATGCACGTCTGGAAGGAGACGGGTAAGGACCGCTACCCGTATCCGCTGGAATTGCGTTCGTCGGTGCGATGGGAGGACGAATACCAGCGGCTGGCGGCCCGGATCGAAACCGAATATCCGCGCGGCGCCGACCCTGATCTCACATCCGCGTTGCGGGCGGCGGCGGATCCCGAAGCCACGCTCACGCTGTCGGGCAGCCGGCGCCGCCGGATCCGCGCCTACGGTGCCTTCGCGGGAACCGCCGGAGTTACAGTGGTGCAGTTCCCGGGCACCGCAACAGATTTCGACGGAAAGTTCGTGGTGCAGATCGGGACCACCACGATCGTCCCCCGAATCTTCCTGCAGATCCTCGGCGAACTACCCAAGGGCACCCGCCCGCCGCTGGTGGAGAGTATCGATCGGCTACGCGACACCTACGAGATCTGGAACGGCGGTAAACCGCAACCCGCGGACCATATGCGCCGGATGTTGAAAGCACCCCGAGCGGGCTCGGGCTTCCTGCAGGTACGCCACCGGCTCCGCGATCCCGAGCCGCCGGAACCGCGCTACCTCAGCTGGTTCGATATCGCCGACGACGGCCGCTACGTCTACCGGCACCGCTACCAGGACTTCCATATCGACCCGGTATCGCATGACGAACTGAAACGTGCACTCACACAAATGATCGCCCCGTTCTGAACGATATCCGCCCGGCCCCCGCTGTTCCCACGGCAGCGGCACCGGCGGATACTGTCCGCCGCCGGTCGCTATCGGTGGCGCAGAAGGGCAATCGCCCACCCTCTTTCACTCCTCGGGTTAGTCTTGGCCTATGCCCGGCGCAGCATCCGGCGGGGGCACCTGGACGGTGCCGGACCCTCCCACAACTTTCGGTGTTGCAGTGGGGACGTTTCGCGAAGGTGAGTCACGGAACGTCCCGCGCGGGGCGTCTGTGATACGTGGCCGGATACATCGGATGCGAAGTCGGCCGATGTATCCGGCCACTCCCGAATTTCGGTGCCCGATGGATTCGGTAGGGCTCAGCCCCCGATGGAGTATTCCGGCGCATCCGGCCTGAAGCTTTCGGCCCGGTCGTGGTACGAATTGGTGGATCGGATTATGGCTGCGGACATGTGAAGGCGAGGGGGATACATGTCTATCGAGGTGGATGAGGACAGCCTACGGCAGGCGGCCGCGGCGTTGGCGTTGCTGCCCAGCGATATCGACGCGGTGCCGAAACTCGACGCTGAACGAGCCGGGAATACCTTGAAGGGCTCCGCCATCGGTGCTGCGTTGATGAGTTCCAATCCGGCCAGCACCCGGGCGAAAAACCTGCTCAACGCACGATTCAATCAGCTATCCGGTCTCCTGGCGATGTCGGCGAACAGCTTCACCGGTACCGATACCGACGCTGCCCAACGGCTCGCTACCGCCGTCGATCTCAATTCCGGCGATCCGCACGCAGTGAGTTAGTCCGCGATGGCAACACCAACCGAAGTGCTCAGCTGGGATGTGTCGAACCTGCCCACCGTGGCGACCAACGCGACGGGGATAGCAGACGGGATCATCAAAGCGGCGGGCACCATGTACGACACGCTCCACAACGGCCTCATGTGGAAAGGCGAAGCGAAAACCGCGGCGGAAGGCAAGGCCGACCGCGAACAGACGCAGATGCGCGCCATCGCTACCGCCTATGACGACCTCGCCGCAGCCGCGACCGGCGCCTACCAGGCCATGGAACATACGCTCACCGAAATCAAGGTGCTGTTCCGCAACTACGTGCACGCTCCCGTCGTGGTCGGCGAGGACTGGAGTGTGAGTGGAGTCGAGGACTGGAATTCCGAGGCCGGGATCCAACTCGCCCGCCTACCAGGGCTGGCGGAAGCTTTGATGACGGCCGATGCCCAGTGGGGCGCACGGCTCGCCGACGCAAACGCCGAACTCGAACGCATGGCTTCCGATGAAACTCTCACCGCCGTAGTGAACGCCGTCAAGCAGATCAAAACCGACGATCCCAAAGCGCTGCCGGACGGGATCGCCGAGTCTCCGTGGGCCCACTGGAAACCGGACGTGCCGGCAATGACAGCCGCATCTATCTCCGGCATGATGACCGACGGGGTGAAAATGGGCTTGGAAGGCGCAGCGAAAAGTGCCAACGACGGCACTGTTCTGAAGTGGGTGAAAGAATGGGGGACCTTCGCGGACGGTAAGTATACGACCGGTTTGAGTCGGCTGGGGATAATCGGAAATGCGATAGGTACAGTGCCCGCAATAACCAACGACATCGAAGGGGGAATGGACCCGACGAAGGCCGTTGTCAGTGAGTCTGCCGGTACCGTGGCGGGCATGGCCGCGGGGGGAGTTGCCGCTGCTTGGGTCAGCGGAGGCTCCATCGGTGCAGCGATCGGTACGGCGGTGCCGGTGCCCGGTGTGGGTACTGCCGCAGGATTCGTCATCGGCGCCGGCGTAGCTGCTGGCGCGGCGTACCTGACCTCCAAGGGGATTCAAAAGATATGGTGATGAAAGACGGTGTGTTTCCCGAAGTCGACTGGATCGAGAGTTGGCCGAAAGGCCGATCCAAGTCTGCTGTGATCGTGCCGGTTGCTTTTACGATCATCTTTTCGGCGCTTGCCGTAACACCAATACTGGGGGCGCCGTGGGGCGCCGGGCCGGTGGTGACTCTGGGGGCAATCGGTGGGGTTCTGGCCTTCCTTGGGCTTGCGTACTTCTTCGCTTCTCTGGGTTTCGGATACTTTCCGCGCCGGAATGCGGGCATCACGCCATACAACGATGCTACGTACGGTTGGGGTATCAGGTTGGACGTTGACCGCATCGAGTCGACACGCCTCCTTCCCGCTCTGGCCGGGATGTCAGTGTACGGATTCTGTGGATGGTTGGATTGGCGGGCAGGTGGGAATTCCCTTCTCCCGATGTCGAAATCTAATACAGGGGGCGCGACCGTGGCCCTGATCTTTTCCGTTGTTACGGGTGTCTCGGTGCTGCTTTTCGGCGCGCTCAGTAGGTGGTCGATCCGGGTTGGGATTCATCCGTTGGGGATTGTTCGTCGACTTTCTATGCCTTTCGGAAAGGGGAAGAGCGAGTTCGTCCGCTGGGAGGACGTGGTCACGATTGATGCAGGGGAGTTCTCTTCGGGAAAAGCGAAGAATCTGCCGATTTTGAAACTTCACCTTTCGGATTCGTTAGCGCCTCCCAGTCATCGGATGTTCGATCAGCCCGGAGTGTTCGGCATCCCACTGCATATCTATAGATGCGATCCGAACTCATTGTTCTCGATAATTGTTTTCTTGCATAAACACCCGGATCAGAGGTGTGTTTTGACCTTTCCGGAGATTCCGCAATGGTTCATTCAAGTCGAGCAGCGAGGTGAAGGAACGGATGGGCCCTCGGAGGGCGATGGCGGTGCCTCATGAATTCACCTTCGAGGAGTTCGGCGGGATCGTCCAGTGTTTCCGAATATCTCGTAGAAAACGACGTGCGCTCCGCGCCCGTTCATCCGGATACCGTTGCGGCGCCCCGAATATCGCTCGACGTACCCCAGGAGTGGCAGGAAATCCCTCGAGAGGTTCTGCCCGGCGCGTACTGCGCCTGGGCGGCGGCTCCGGAGGGTGCTACGAACTGGTCGGACAATGTTCTCATAATGGCCGGCCGGCTGGACCGGCCGGTGGATTCCGCCGCCTTGTTGCGTTGTGGTTACACCGATTCACGGCGCATGCCGGAGTGGCAGGAAATCCACGCCGATGCCTACCCCTGTGCTGGGTTTCCGGCGGTTGCGGTACTGGGGAGGTATCGGGTCGAGGGCAACGAGTTCGTCGCGTATACGCGGTACATCCTGGTAAGCGCAGGGCCTGTGCAGTATCTGGTTCAGGTCACCGCCACAGTGCGAGCAGCCTCCTCGACCGCGGTAGCCGATATCGGCATGATCAGAAGTGGCCTGAACATCGTGTCGCCGGGCGACCGGAGCGTGCCCGCCAGTAGTAGTGCCCGGGTGACAGAACCCGCCCCGCCTCGGGGCGGGTCGAGGGGGCGCGCCCCCGCCCCGGGGCGGGGGGGGGGGGTGGGGGGGGGTGGCGCCGGGGGCCGGCCCCGGCGGAGCAACGATGGGTGAGGGTGTGGCCGAAAACGGTGGCCAGCGCGTCCACCGGTTTCGGCATACCGGGGTCGTAGGCGATGCGGTCGGCGGTGATGAGCTGGGCCGGCGATACCGCGATGGACGGCGGTGCCAGCGGCTC
>NZ_JARWNW010000130.1 GCF_029868325.1 Nocardia carnea | reverse complement strand
CCCCGGGATTCTGCTGGCGCAGATGCGCACGCCGCACTCGACGGGGATCCCCGGTATGGACTACGGCCTCGGCGTGTTCATCCAGGACACCGGATACGGCACCCTCATCACACACAACGGCGGCGCCGCGGGGCATGCGGCACTGATGTTCAGTACACCTGACGGCAGCAAAACTCTGACCGCCGCGCTGAACTATGTCGACGATGCCGCCTTGTCCCTGTCGGCAGAGTTCCAGCAGGCGATTCAGCGGCTCGTCACGGAAGTCTTCGGCAGCGAACCCGCCGAATGAGGTGCGCCGGGCGCCACAATTACATGGTAGTGGTTAATTCAGGACAGAAAATGGCCTGAATTCGCGGCACACTCGAACCATGAGTGAAACCGAAGCGACTGCGGGACAGCCGGACCAGGCCGATATCACCGACTACAACGATCCGAATGCGCCGTGGAACCAGTCCTGGGACGAAGAGGGCAGTATCGCCAACTGGAACGATGACGTGATCAAGGAATTCCGGGAGAACTCGGGCAAGGTGGGCGGTGCGTACGCCGGCGGCGACCTCATCCTGCTCACCACCACGGGAGCCAAGAGCGGTAAGCGGCACACCACTCCGCTGGGGCCGCTGTACCGGGGCGACACCATGTACGTGAGCTCGTTCATCGAAGACAAGTACCCGGCCTGGTGGTACAACATCAAGGCGAATCCCCAGGTCACCATCGAACTCCGGGACAAGACCTACCAGGCGACCGGCAAGGTGCTCGAAGGCGCGGACTACGACGAGTTCGCGGCCTGGGTGTTGGCCAACAATCCCCTGCTGGCGGACTTCCAGTCCAAGATCGACCGCCCCATGCCGCTGGTCGTGCTGACCTTCGGCAGCGAGGACTGAGCGCTCCCGGGAGCCTCCGGCCCGAATTCAGGTGTGGTTTCTATCCACAACTAGAATGCGGGCCGGAGTCTATGACTGGCCGGGGCGGCGGCCCGGGGCGGGAGGGGATTGGCGGGATGACAGGTTCTTTGCACGGACCCGGTGATCAGTCGCAGGCAGGAGATGCCGATCCCCCCGAGCGGCGCCGGAGTTATCCGGCAGATGGCAGGACGCGACCGGACAGCAGCATCTCGGCCGCGTCGGATTCCGGCTCCGGCCCGGCCGTTTCCGGGTATCAGCAAGCCGGTCGAGAGCACTGGCCGCAGCAGCCTCTGCCGTCGGGGTATCCGCCGCACCCTGCCGGACGCGGCACATCGTGGCTTGTCGTCATCGGCGCTGTCGGGGCGGTGGTGGTGGTGTTGGTGATCGGTGTGGTGGCCGGTGTGATCCTAGGTGGCCGGAACGGCGAAAGTGTCCCCACTGCGCTGCCGGAACCGGCGATCTACTCGATGCAAGCGGTCACCGATGCGTGCGATCTGGTCGATCCCACGCCGTTGACCAGGTGGGCGTCCACGCCGCGCTCCGACCCTGTCCATGAGCAGACTCAGGCCTCCGGAGATTTCGGAAACCTGCAGTGCAGTGTCTACTACGACAATTCGACCGGCGACGAATTTCCCATGAACACCGCCATGATGAGGGTGCGGGCCGACGTTGTGGACGGTTCGGCCGCGCGAAAGTACGACCATTGCACCCGCACGACCGCCGAACTCGCCGATGACGGTTCGGAGGTGACGTCCGGGACGTTCACCGGAATCGGTACCCGGGGGTACTGGCAGTTCGAAGCCGATAACTTCGGTGGCATCGTCGACGCCGAATACACGGTGTGCGTACTGGACGGCAGTGTCGCGGTGCAGGTGCAGATCGGACTCTCCCGGGAGAAGGATTCCCCGCCGGTGGGTCGCGACGAACTCGATTCGGTCGCCAGGACCCAGGCTCGCAAGGTGCTGGACGGACTGCGGCAGAACTAGAAAAACCAGATCGGTGAAGGAAAGACTACGCGGCCGGCGGCACAGTAGGATCGGCGCGGCATGGAAGGCCGGCGGGGAGAACGCCGAGGAATCGAAGGGCCGTAAGAGATGACAGATCCTCGACACGGACCCGATCGGCCGCTCGCAGGCAACGCCGACCCCACTGCGCCGCAACCACATTTCGCGACGCGCGACGAGACACACCCGGTCACCGGGTACGGCCGACCCGGACCGGGATACCAGCCGCCACCGCAGTTCATCCCCGCACCGACCGGCCGAGGTAAGGCGGGGCTGATCGCTGCCGGTGTCGTCGGGCTGGTGATCGTACTGGCCGCCGGTGTGCTGATCGGTGTCATCATCGCCGGTGGCGGCAGTGACCACCGGCCCGCGGCTGTGGCGCCGTCCTCGAGCGCCGCGGCGAGGCCGTCCAGTACCGCCGCCACTACGCCGCCCCAGGTGGCGCCGGGAATGTATTCGATGAACGGCATCGGCAATGCGTGCGATCTGGTCGATCCCACCCCGTTGCACAAATGGTCGTCCACCCCGGATCAAGCGCCCTATCATCACGAAACTCCGCCGAGCGGTGACGACCCCGGCCGGCTGTCCTGCCAATTCACCTACAAAAGCCAGTCCGGTGACGGCGTGCACTGGAATCAAGCCGCCATCGACCTCCAGGTCGAGTTCACCGCCCCCGGGGCCGCGCCGGCCTATGACGAGTGGAAACAGGAGGACACCACCGGGCCCGGTGGGAATTCCGGCGAGGTCACCGGAATCGGCTCCCGGGGCTACTGGCACACCGCGACCGAGGACACCAGCCACACCATCGGGCTCGACTACATCGTGGGCGTGCAGGACGACAACGTCTCACTGCGGGTGCGGATTCCCATCCTGCGCCAGCTCGGCGAGCCCGTCCCGAACACGGACGAGCTCGGGGTGATCGCCCGAGACCAGGCCCGGCAGACTCTGGACGGACTGAAACAGAAGTAACCGGTCTCTGTCTCCGCCATTGCGGACAGGTGCGGCAGGTGGTCTCGGGCCCGCGTATTTCGTGAAGGCACTGCACCGCCGCCACCTGCTGTTACTGCCGCTGGGAACTTTGCTCATCGGCACGAGATTCGCCGCATTAGAGTGATTTCGTTCCGCCGCGTAGCCCCGAGAGTAGGCGCCGAGGCCTCTTACCGGTTGAAGGTCCCTTCGTGTGCAGGCGCCGACGATATCCGAGGAGCTGAGAGAAGCTGATCGTGTCCGACACATCGTTGACTGGGCAGCGCTCTCGAATTGTCTTCGGCCTCACCGGCGAGGTCTGCGCAGCAGCAATCACGGCGCTTCGGTCGGCGACCATCGATCTGCCGAGCCGGCGCAGGTCAGCTGCTTCGGTCTCGGTGTCGCCCGCCTGAGGTCGTTCCCGGCCACAGTCAACAGAATTCGATGGACAGGTCGGGCAGCGGCGAAGTCGCCACGAGGATGCTGGAGGCAGCCAAACGCCTTGCCGAAACAATGGCCGCCAAAGCTGCCCCGCGAGTCAGTGACGCGCATCGACAGTTCCCGGACGGGATTCGGTACGGCCTGGACCGGACGACCCGCACCCAGGAGCAGATCGCAGCCGACCTCGACAGGCTCGGCGGCCGGCACGGAGACCACGATTCAGGCGCCGCAGGCCCGGTCGGCCGCGGCCGGTCCGAAATATCGGCAGCAGAGGCCCGGAACCTGCACGAACAGGTCCGGGACCTGCCGCCGGATGCCTCGGGAACCGGGAACCGGGTCAACATTGTCGAGACCAGCGCCGGCCCCGCCGTGGTCAGGCGAGGCCTGGACCAGCCGCGGGCGACCATGCTGAAGAAGTGGATGCCGGAGAACGCCGCAATAACCTACGCACGCGAGTGCGGAGTACGAACTCCCCGGATCCTCTACTCCGGGACGGATCCATCGACCGGCCGGCCGTTCACGATCATGCAGTACGTGCCCGGAGAAACACGGGGCTTCAACGATCCCGAGATGATGAACTGGCTGCCCGATCTCCTCGATCAGGTCCAGTTGATGTCCGCCCGCTCCCTGCCACCGGGAATGAACCTCGATATACCCCGGTGGCAGCAGCAGATGATCCAGCACGCCGACGACGCCTACCGCAGCCTGTCCCCGGAACGGCACGCCAGGCTGGCCCAACTCGGAATCGGCCCGCTGTCGGACTATGTCCGGCCCGATCTCGGCCGCTCCGGCGAG
The DNA here is from genome assembly GCF_029868325.1 of Nocardia carnea. Taxonomy (GTDB): domain Bacteria; phylum Actinomycetota; class Actinomycetes; order Mycobacteriales; family Mycobacteriaceae; genus Nocardia; species Nocardia carnea_C. The sequence continues at coordinate 35,030 of NZ_JARWNW010000130.1, read as the reverse complement.
CCCACCGTGTTCGCCCACAACGATCTGTATCCATCCAACCTCCGCCTCGACGACCGAGGCGACCTGTGGATTTTCGACTGGGAGACCGCCGGTCCGGGCGACCCGCTGTACAACGCGAACTTCTTCCTCCAGCGCATGGGGGCACACATCGATGACGCAACCCGCGCCGAGGCCACCGATATGTGGCTCGACCGGATGCCGCCGTCGGCCGCTTCGGTCGACAGCGGGCCAGTGCTCGACATGTACCGCACGATGGAGGACTGGCGCGGGATAACGATGACCACAGAGACCGTGCCCCGCTTCATATCCGAAGATCCGAACCGCCTCGACGGCTGGGTCGATTGGTACGACACGCGCTTCTCCCGTAACCCCGAGCCCTGGCCCGATATCCCGAAAGACGAACTCCGCACGATACTCCGCGGATGGGCCGAATAGGCGTGCACGAGCCGGCCCCGGCACGCACGAGCGCCTGAGGGGGCCGGAAGCTCGCGTCCCGGCCCTGCCGCCCCGGCAGCCACGATGGCTACGCTCCGCTCATGACCGTGCTGCGTTCCATCCTGTTGTTCGTCCTGGCTGCCGTCGCGGAAATCGGCGGGGCGTGGCTGGTGTGGCAGGGTGTGCGCGAACACCGCGGCTGGGCCTGGATCGGGGCCGGTGTCATCGCACTCGGCCTCTACGGTTTCGTTGCCACACTCCAGCCCGACGCACACTTCGGCCGCATCCTCGCCGCCTACGGTGGTGTGTTCGTCGCGGGATCACTGCTGTGGGGGATGGCGCTCGACGGTTTCCGCCCCGACCGGTGGGACATCGCCGGAGCCTCTATCTGCCTCATCGGAGTCGCCGTCATCATGTACGCACCCCGGCCCGACTGAACGACGTCACCCGCGGTGTGCGGGTTTCCAGTCCCGCCAACGCGGAATCCACCAGCAGTTGCCGTTGTCCAGGGCAGACGCGACGCGTTCGGCCTCCCGCCACACCGCATCGGCCTCACCGGGTGTGAGGCGACCACAGGCAACCTGTTCCGCGACATCCTCGCGGTCCTTCCACTGCCACAGGCCGTCCCGGACGACGATATCGAGCCCGTGATCGTCGGTATCGAAGAACCCGTCGCCCCGGCGGTAGGGCATTTCGAAATTGATGTACCAGTGATCGAACCGGCCGCGGCGAAAGAACGCCCACACCGAATAGGCGTCGCCGGGGCGATACAGCTGCAGCACACTGCTGCCGGTCCACCGGTCGTTTCCGGACCACGGATGGGGACCGAACGGATGCGGCACAAAGGTGAAGGGAGCGCCGTCGTCGATCCAGACGGCAAGCACCTCGTCGTCCGCGACGACCTGCACCGGCATCGTCATCCACACCTGGCCGTGCAGCACTTCGCGCCGCTGCACCGTGGACCCGACCGCGAATCTGCACACGGCTGCCAGGTTAGCTGTCATTCGCGCCCCGAAGGCCGGCGAACGAATCAGCCCTCCGGTGTTCCGGCGCGCAGTTTCCCGGCGCGTTCGCGTGGATCGTAATCGGGGCCGACGCCCTCGATCAGTAGGAGGTCGCCATCGATGTGATCGGCACGCAGGGACAGTATCTCCTGGTATGCGGGTGAGTGGTACCAGTCCCGGGCCCGGTCCATATCCGGGAACTCGATCAGCACCATGCTTCCCGGCCAGTCGCCTTCCAGGATTTCGGCCGGGGGGCCGTGGATGACGAACCGGCCACCGAACGGGTCCAGCGTGGCCTGGATGCGTTCCAGATATTCGATTATGTCGGGGTGCGGTCTGCGGTTACGCAGATGGGCAAAGCCGTAGGCGGACATGGTGTGACGGTAGGTTCGGGCTGCGCCGGGCGGCAATTACCGCCGAGGTAAAGAGGCGATCGGCCGGTCGGTGCGTATGGCGCCGAGTACGGCCAACGCAGCGGAGGGAGTGGCCGGATCGCATCCAGCGACCGTGAGCCCGTAGCAGTGCACGCCGGCCCCTCAGGGCGTGGTCGAACAGGTTTCGCCTCGGAGGTACTGGCCGGCGGCGTGGAGCGCGGCCAGATAGCCGAAAACGATGGCCGGGCCGATGGTGGCTCCGGGGCCCGCGTAGGTGTGACCCATGACGGGTGCGCTGGTGTTGCCGGCGGCGTAGAGGCCGGGGATGACCGTGCCGTCGTCCCGTTGAACACGGGCGTCGATATCGGTGACCAGACCACCTTTGGTGCCGAGGTCGCCGGGGACGAGTCGCGCGGCGTAGAAGGGACCGGTTTCCAAGGCGCCCAGGTTCGGGTTCGGGCGTTGGCGTGGGTCTCCGTAGTAGCGGTCGTAGGCACTGGTGCCGCGGCCGAAATCCTCGTCGGTACCGGAGCGGGCGAAGGTATTGAACCGGGCGACCGTGGCGGTGAGATGGTCCGCCGGCGCCCCGATTTTGTCCGCGAGTTCGCCGACCGTATCTGCGCGGGAGAGTACGCCGGTGTCGAACCAGCGCCGCGGCAGTGGTTGCCGGGGTGGCAGGCCGGCGAAGAGGTACCGGTTGCGGTAGCGCTGGTCGAAGATCAGCCAGGCCGGGATGTTGGTGCCGGGGCCGTCGCCCTGCCCGTATTCCCCGCCGTACATGCGGTGGGTGGCCTCGACGTAGGGCAGTGATTCGTTCATGAATCGCACACCACGGTCGTTGACGATGAGACTGCCGGGCAGGTTCCGTTCGGCCAGGCAGAACCAGGGCATGCGGGGGAGGGGGATCGAGGGGCCCCACCAGGCGTCGTCCATGAACGCGGTGGCCGCACCGATGGCCTGGCCCGCGCGGATACCGTCGCCCGTGTTGGCCGTCGCGCCGACGGTCCAGTCGGTGCCTATCGGTTCGCGCTGGTACTGCTTGCGCATGGCGTCGTTCTTCTCGAAACCGCCGCAGGCCAGAATCACGCCGCGTCGTGCGGTAATCGCGTGGTCGGCGCCCCCGTGGCGGATCACGACGCCGGTGACCCGTTCGCCGGTCGTCCGGAGTTCCACCAGCGCGGTGTCCAGCAGCAGCGGCACACCGGCATCGCGCATACCGACGCGCAGCATGGCGCTCAAGGCCTGACCACGGGCGAGCAGATGCCGCCCACGTAGCCGGCCTGCGGCCCAGCGTGCCCCGATCCGGGCCGCGCGGAACGGGGCCCGTGGATTGCGCAGCCCGAGATGGATCTGCCGGAAATCGGCCTGGGTCAGCACGAAGTTGCGCGGGGCCTTCGAGTAGTCGGGTTCCATGGTGGCGAGGTCGGCACCGAGTGTGCGGGCGTCGAAGGGTTCCGGTTCGACCGATCGGCCGTGCGACCGTCCGCCCGGGGCTTCGGGGTAGTAGTCGCTGTATCCGGGCACCCAGCGCATTGCCAGCGGTGCGTGCCGGGTGAGGAACTCGAATGCCTCGGCACCGCGGTCGATATAGGTGTCGATCATCTCCGGTGCGACCCCGTCGCCGATGATGGCGGTGAGGTAGGCGCGGGCGGCGTCGATATCGTCGGCGGGCGCCTCGCGACGGAGTACCGGATTGCCGGGAATCCAGACGCCGCCGCCGGAGCGGGCGGTGGAACCACCCCATCGGCTCGCTTTCTCCACCACCATCGCGGACAGGCCGTGCCGGGCCGCGGTGATCGCCGCGGTCATACCCGCCGCTCCCGACCCGACGATCACGACGTCGGCCGAATCCGGAATCACGGTGTCCTGCTTCATGGGAGCCTTCTCTGCTTCGAATCGTGGACGATGGGCGTCAGCGTCGTTTCCGCCACCGGTCGTCGAGGACCGCGGCGACCGCCGCCTCGACGCAGACCGGTAGGGATGCCGAGTGATTTCGGGTGCTGCGCAACCACTGCAGGTACCCGAACTCGGCGGCCGCGAGCATGAGGTGCACCAGCAGGCCGGGGCTGCTGTCGGTCGCCGGATCGGTGCCCATGCGCCGGGCTGCCAACTCCACCAGCCGCTTTCGATGGTCTGCCGGGACCAGGGCGACCCGGTCGAGCAGGTGTGGTGCGGTGGCGAACGCTGCCCGCCACTGTTCGACTTCGTCTGTTTCGAGGGCGCTGGAACGGGCGAGGATGGATTGTGCGAGTGCGATATCGGCGGGCTCGTCCTCCGGCCGGCCTTCGAGCAGGGCCGCGATTCCCGCGCCGCCTTCCCGTACCGGGTCGAGGAGGAGGTCCTCTTTGCTGCGCACATGCCGGAAGTACGTGCTGGGGGATACCCCTGCGGCCGCGGCGATCTGTTCGGTGGTCACCGCATCGAATCCGGAACGCGCGAACAACGTGTATGCCGCGCTCTGGATCTCCGCACGGACCTGCCGCCGTTGCCGCTCCCGCAAGGACACCGCATACCTCCTGTTGATCAGTCCACCGATGGAACTGTCTGACGGAAGTCTCTACCTAGGTGACAGTAACTGTCAAGAAGGAAGATTCTTTCTGCGGTGTGCGCGACGCCGGAGCCACCACGCCGCTGCGCCGATTCCCAGGCACAGGACCAGCACGAAGATGTTCGACACCTGCCCGCCGAGTTCGGCCACCCCCGTCTCGATCCGGTACTGGTCGGCGATGGAGAGGATGCCGCCGGCTTCCGGGTCGCGGGCCACGAACAGCAGGAGCACGCCGAGGGCGGTGGACAACAGGCCGGAGATGATCGCGTGCCAGCTGTTCGTCCAGCGGCCGACGGTGAGTTCCCGTGGAGTCAGCGCGGCGCGGAGTCCGGTCGACCATCGTTTCCACACGAGGGCGAGTATCAGTAGTGGTAGAGCCATTCCGGCCGCGTAGACCGCGAGCAGGATGGCCCCGTAGGCGGGGCTCGCGCCGACCGCGGCGATCATCAGGACGGACCCGAGAATGGGGCCGGTGCAGACGCCCGCGACCCCGTATGCCGTGCCGAGAACGTAGACGGTCCAGGCGCGGCCGGCGTCGCCGCCCGGCCGGGACGTGCGAGACAAACCAGGAATCGGGATCCCCGCCAGCTGGATGACACCGAACAGGATCACCACGCAGGCGACGAGGGTGAGCAGCAGGCTGCGGTTCTCGTTGAGGAACGCCCCGACGGTGCCGGCGAAAACGCCCAGCGGTACGAGGGTGGTGACCAGTCCGAGGTAGAAGACCCCGGTGCGCGCGACGAGCGTGGCGGGGTCGGAGAACGCGTAGGCGAAGAACGCGGGCAGCAGCATGACCGAACACGGCGACAGGAGGCTGAGTATGCCGCCGAGGAAGGCGCCGGCGTAGCCGATATCCATCAGTCCACTTCCTCGAGTTGTGCGTCGATGACCTGCCGGAAAGCGTCGACGGGCTGCGCGCCTTGGAGTATCCGGTCGCCTACGACGAAGGTGGGTGTCCCCGATACCCCGAGATTCCGGGACTCGCCGGCCTCCTGGTCCACGGCCGCCGCCAGTGCGGGATCGTCCAATGCGGCGGTGAACGCCGCGGTATCGAGACCCTCGACCTTGTCTGCGATGCCGATCAGGGTTTCGCGCTGGTAGTCCTTGGATCCGGAATAGGTGTGCGCGAACATCTCTCGGGAGAATTCCCAGAACAGGTCCTGTTCCGCCGCTGCTCGTCCGGCGATCGCCGTTTCGACGGAGTGGTCGGTGAGGATGGGGGTATCGCGCCATTCGATTCGAACGTGACCGGCCTCGACGTACTCCTCGAGGAGCGCCGGGAGGGTGTTGACCGCGAAGGCGCTGCAGTAGGGGCACGTGAAATCGGCGTATTCGATGACGACGACCGGGGCGTCGACGGCGCCGATGGCGAACGGGTCGTTGTCGTCGCGGCGCGCCAGGTCCAGCAGGGCGCTGTTTCCTTCGGTGGCCGGTGACGCGGCCGGGGATCGATCGTTGCCGGTGCTCATGCTGATCGCGGCGCCGATGGACAGCAGTGCGACGGCTATCGCGCCGAGCGCAATGGCCTTCCATGGAAGCGAGCGAGTGGGAGTGTCCTGCGAGGAAATCGTCGTGCTCCTTACTGGTCGGGAGGGCGCTGCCGCCCGGCGCGCTACCCCGGCATCTGGTTGTCGGGTGGTGGGCACCTCGACTATCTCGGATAGTCGACTATGCAAGATAGTCGACTATCCGGCATAGTAAAACTGTGAGTCGGATCGAACAGTGGGTGAGTCGCCGGAAAACGTCGCTGGGTCTCGCGGCGCAGGCATTGTCTGCGTGGAGTCCCCGGCAGCTGGGCCTGGCCGCGACGGCGGCCGTGGTGGTCGGTGTGGTGGTCGGTCTCGTCACCGTTCTGATCCCGAACCCGGTCTTCGGGCGGGAGATACCGCCCGAGCCGTGGAACTACCCGGTGTGGATCGTCACGTCCGCTCTCACCGGGATCTTGTTCGCCACCTATGTGCGCCCGGGCGCCGCAGCGACTCCCCGGTCCGGCGAACCGGCGGAAGCCGGCGACGGTTCGGACCGGCGCAGTGCCCGGCTCGGCGGATTCGCCGCGGTGCTGGCCTGGTTCGCGGTCGGCTGCCCGGTCTGCAACAAGATCGCGCTACTCGCCCTCGGCTACACCGGGGCCCTCACCTGGTTCGCACCCGCCCAGCCGGTTCTGGCCGCGACCGCGCTCGTGCTGTCCGCGGTCGCCGTCGTGCGGCGACTCCAGGGCCAGGTCGTATGCCCGGTGCCTGCAGTACGGTAGGGAGGTCATGGTGTCCGGGAAGAAGCGCGATCAGCAGTCCGAGCCGGTGCGGCTGGGGGCCCTCGAACAACAGGTGATGGACGTGCTGTGGGATCACGGAGCCGCCACGATCCGGCAGGTGATCACCCGGCTCGGCGGCGACCTCGCCTACACCACCATCGCCACCGTGCTCACCAACCTCGAACGCAAACAACTCGTCACCCCCGAACGGGAAGGCCGGTCCGTGCGTTACGCGCCGCGCCACACCAGGGAAAAGCACGCCGCCCAGCTCATGAAACAGGCGCTGTCCACCAGCAACGACCCGATGGCGTCGATCCTGCATTTCATCGACGATATCGATCAGCGTGACCTGCAGCTGCTCCGCGACTACCTCGACAAGAGCGGCCGCAGCGGATGAGCGTACTGGTCGTCCCGGCCGTTCTGGCGCTCGTACTGGCCGCGTCCTCGGTGGGCGGGCCCGCGCTTGTCCGTGCCGCCGCACCGGCGCTGACGCGGGTACCCCGGGCAGCCGTGCTCCTCCTCACCGGCAGTCTGCTGCTGTGGGCCCTCGCTGTGGCGTCACTGAGCCTGATGGCGGCGTGGATGGTCACCGGTCCGAGCGTGCTTCCCGCGCCGTTCGCCGAAGCGTGCCGGCAGTGCCTGGATGCCGCCAGCCCGTTTGCCCCGACCACCGTGGATACGGCGATTCCGGTCGTGATGCTTCTGCTGCTACCGGCGTTCGCGCTGGCCGCCCTGCTGGGGCTGGGGATACCTCGCTGGCTGCGCCGCCACCGCGCCACCCGGTCGGCCGCGCAGGCGCTCGCGGACCGGGCCCGCACGGCGCGCATCGGCGGGCATCGCGTCCTGGTGATCGACGATCCACGACCGGTGGCGTTCTCCCTGCCGCGCCGGTACGGCGGGATCGTCGTCTCCGACGGACTGTATGCCTCGCTGGAGTCCGATGAGCTCGCGGCGGTCCTCGAGCACGAAAGCGCACACCTGCGCCAGCACCACCATATGATCCTGACGCTGCTCGGTGCGCTCACCTGGCCGTTGCGCTGGGTGCCGTTGGTATCGGCCATCGCCGACGCGATCCCGCATTATCTCGAGATCGCGGCGGACAACGCGGCCCGCGATCACGCGGGCACGCCGGCCTTGGCGAGCGCCCTGCTCAAACTCGGTACGCCCGGAAGCCACCTCACCGCCGCTCCGGGTACACCGCTTGCGGGTCTACTGCTCCATGCCGCGGGACCCGACCGGATCGGCCATCTGGTATCGCCTACCCGAGCCCGTTCGGCGGTGTTCCCGGCGTCGACGCTGGGCATACAGCTTCTTGTTTTCGCCGTGGTGGTGGTGGCCGTCCATGGGCCCTATCTGTATGTCCTGCTGTCCGGGTGTGCCACGGGGTTCTGAGAATGGCAGGTATGACCGGCACCGCCCACGCCGACGGTCTGACCGTCGGTCAGGCCGCGACACGGCTGGGTGTGACGGTCCGCGCGCTGCACCACTGGGATGAGATCGGCCTGGCGCGGCCCTCGTTGCGTACGGCCGCCGGGTACCGGCTGTACACGGCGCACGACCTCGAACGCCTGCACCGCATCGTCGTCTACCGCGAACTCGGTCTCGGCTTGGACCGGATCCAGGGCATCATGGACGACCCGGACGCCGATGTGGCCGAAGAGTTGCGTGCCCAGCGCGCCCAGATCGCAGAACGTATCGACCGCCTCCAGCGGCTCGGCGCCGGCCTCGACCGGATGATCGAAGCCCACGAACGCGGCCCACTCCTCACCGCCGACCAGCAGGCCGAGGTCTTCGGGCCCCGATGGAACCCGGACTGGCCGGCCCGCGCCCGGGAACGCTACGGCCATACCGCGCAATGGCAGCAGTACGCCGAACGCTCGGCGGCCCGGAATCCCGAACAATGGCAGGCCGTCGCCGACAGCATCACCGCCCTCGACCGCGCGCTCGCCGACGCGATGGACGCCGGTATCGCCCCGGGTAGTCCGGAAGCGAATCAGCTCGTCGAGCGGCACCGCGAAGTGTTCAGTTCCGCGTACTTTCCCCTCAGCAGGCAGAGGCAGGTCTGCCTGGGCCGCCTGTACGAAGACGATCCGGGTTTCGCCGCCCACTACAACGGGATTCGCGCCGGCCTCGCCACCTGGTTCCGCCGCATCGTCGACGCCGCCGCCCGCACCCACGGCATCGACCCCGATTCCGCAACCTGGCAGTAGCCCGGAAACCCACAGCGCATCTGGAGATTCTCGTCCGCTCCGGGGGTTTCGATGGAATGCTCACGTAGTCGAGGGGACAACCAGAGGGTTGACAGCCGATTACCGGCCGAGCAGGGAGGCGCATGGTGCAGGTTCGTAATCCGTTCGCGGTCGACGGGAGGTTCCCCGATATCGTCGTCACCGCGGTGGCGGCCTCGACCTCTCTCGCCGGAGATATCGACGCGACCTGGACCGGCCTACTGGAGGGTGCGTCCGGCATCGGACGCCTGGAGGAAAGCTGGGTCCGGGAGCACGACCTCCCCGTGCAGATCGGCGGGCCGTTGAAGGTCCGCCCGGAAACACAACTGACCCGGGTGGAGTTGCGGCGTCTGGCCTATGTGGAACGCCTGGCCACAGTGCTCGGGCGGGAAATCTGGCGCAATGCGGGTAGCCCGGAGGTCGACCGGGAGCGGCTCGCGGTGGCGATCGGCACCGGTCAAGGCGGTGGCGATGCCGTCGTGGAATCGCATGACACGCTCGAAAGCGGCGGGTACCGGCGGGTTTCGCCACTGGCGGTCCAGATGATGATGCCCAACGGCCCGGCCGCTGTGGTCGGCCTCGAACTCCAGGCCCGCGCCGGTGTGGTGACCCCGGTATCGGCGTGCTCGTCCGGTTCCGAAGCGATCGCACGGGCCTGGCAGATGATCGTGATGGGCGACGCCGATATGGTGGTCGCCGGCGGTGTCGAAGGCTATATCGATCCCGTGCCGATCGCGGCGTTCACGATGATGCGGGCGATGAGTACCCGCAACGACGACCCGGAACGGGCCTCCCGTCCCTTCGACGCAGACCGCGACGGTTTCGTCTTCGGTGAAGCCGGCGCCCTGCTGATCCTCGAAACCGAGGAACACGCCCGAGCCCGCGGCGCCACCGTCCTCGCCCGGTTGCTCGGTGCCGGAATCACCTCCGACGGTTTCCATCTCGTCGCACCCGACCCCCAGGGCGCCGGCGCGGCGCGTGCGATCACCCGTGCGATACAGACCGCGGGCCTGACCGAACAAGACATCACCCATGTCAACGCGCACGCCACCGCGACCCCGATCGGCGATACCGCCGAAGCGTCCGCGATCAATCAGGCCATCGGCAGCCATCCCGCGGTGTACGCACCGAAATCGGCGCTGGGCCATTCGATCGGAGCCGCCGGCGCACTGGAATCGGTACTGACGGTTCTCACCCTCCGCGACGAGGTCATCCCACCGACCCTGAACCTGGACCACCAGGACCCCGCGATCGACCTCGATATCGTCACCGGCGCCCCCCGCCGCGGTCGAATCGACTACGCGATCAACAATTCGTTCGGGTTCGGTGGGCACAACGTCGCACTCGCCTTCGGCCGGGCATAAAAGTCCTGTATGGCCTTTCCGATGTCTTTCTCGACATATCAGCTCATTTCGTAGTCCAACCGCGCTGCCGGCGCAGGATCCGGACCCGGCCGCCGCGGACGCGGAATGCCTTCGGCCTGGGGAAGGCAAGGCTCGAGCAGCGGTGGCCGACTGCACCGGACCGGCGCGGCGCTCGGAGCCGCGGCGTGCGGTGACTCGGCGGGGCCGGGCCACCTCGGTCCATCGCTGGATGTGCGGTGCGGAAGACTGAGGTGGTGGCGCAGGGGACTGTCGACGACTTCGAGCGGCAACGCGGGCGGTTGTTCGGGTTGGCGTATCGGATGCTCGGGTCTGCCGCGGACGCGGAAGATATCGTGCAGGACACCTTCCTGCGCTGGCAGCGCATCGAGCCGGGCGCGGTCGCGAAGCCGGATGCGTGGCTCGTGAAGGTGGCGACGAATCTCTGCCTGAACCTGCTGGGGTCGGCCCGGTATCGGCGGGAGACCTATATCGGTCCCTGGCTGCCGGAGCCGGTGCTGACCGGTGACGGTGTACTCGATCCGCTGGAGACCGCCGAGCAGCGCGACACCGTGTCGCTGGGGTTTCTGCTGCTCGCCGAGCGGCTCACCCCGGCCGAGCGTGCGGTATTCGTGCTTCGCGAAGCGTTCGGGTACAGCCACAGTGAGGTGGCTGCGGTGCTCGAGCTGTCGGACTCGAACTGCCGGCAATTGCATCATCGGGCGCGCAACCGGCTCGCCGGCACCGGGCAACGCCCCGGCGCCGGCGATATGCGTGGACATCGGGAGCTGGTCGAGCGCTTCCTCGACGCCGCGCAGGGCGGTGACCTGGCCGCCTTGGAGCTGATGCTGGCCGAGGATGCGATATCCGTCGCGGACGGTAACGGCGCCCCGGGAGTGGCGCGGCGCCCGGTTCGCGGTGCGGAGAAGGTCGCGCGATACCTGGCATCGATCACCGTCCGCTTCGGTGCCGGTCTGACCGTGTCCATTCATGAGGTGAACGGTGCACCGGCCGGTATTGCCCGGTTCTCCGCGACACTGATCGGGGTATTCGTTCCGGAGATCGCCGACGGCCGCCTCACCGATATCCGGATCATCGTCAACCCGGACAAGCTCCGGTTCGCCGCCCGGCAATTGGACGGGCTGTCACATTCCGAAGGGCTGTCCGGTTCCTAGTGGTGTATGTCGAGAAGAAAATCTCGCCGACCACGGAGGAGTTATGGCGGAATCGAAGACAGTGCTGGTCACTGGGGGTACCGGACGGTTGGGTCGCGCGCTGGTACCACGGCTGCTCGATGCCGGGCACCGGGTGCGGGTGCTCACCCGGGAGACCCGGGAACCGGCAGCGCAGGAGTGGGTGACCGGTGATCTGCGCACGCGCGGCGGACCGGCCGATGCGGTCGCCGGTGTCGACACGATCGTGCATTTGGCGACGACCAACGGGAAAGGCGACGTGGCCGCCACTGGCAATCTGATCGAGGCCGCGCGGGCAGCCGGCGTCCCGCACCTGGTGTATGTCTCCATCGTCGGGATCGAAAATGTCGAGTTCGGCTACTACCGGGCCAAGCTCGCATGCGAACACCTGGTCGAAGAGTCGGGCCTGCCGTGGACGATTCTGCGCACGACACAGTTCCACGACCTGGTCACGGCGATCTGCGATGCGCAGCGCTTATCGCCGGTCACGATCGTGCCGGCCGGGATGAGTGTGCAGCCGATCGACGTGGCCGAGGTGGCGGACCGGCTCGTTACGCTCGTCGCCGGTCCGGCCGTCCATCGGGCACCGGATCTGGGCGGACCGCAGGTACGTGACCTGGCCGAACTGGCCCGCACCTACTACCGGGCGATCGGGCGTCGACGCCTGGTATGTCCGGTCCGATTGCCGGGCAAGGTATTCCGCGACTACCGTGCAGGCAACCATCTCACCCCGGACCGCGCGGTCGGGCGCATCACGTTCGACGAATTCCTCGGCGGTCGCCCGGCTCGTACAGGAGACCGGTGATGTGGACCGGGATCCGCGCAGGCATCGGGTTCCTCGCCGCCGTTCAGATCGTCGTCGGCATCTGGGCGTTGTTCTTTCCCGCCCGGTTCTTCGCACTGGCCGTGGTCGGGATGGGTATGGCCTACAACGAGCATCTGATGCGTGATTACGGCGCCATGACGCTGGCCAGCGCGGTGGTCCTCGGCGCGGCGACGGTCCACGGTGGCCGGTGGGCGGTTCGAACTGCCCTGGTGATGTATCTGACCTGGTCGGTTCCGCACTTTCTGGTGCACTGGACCATGCTCGACCACCTCGCCCCGGCGACGGGTGCGTTACTGATGGTCGCGCTTGCCGGCGCTATCGCATTACCGGCCGCGTTGCTGCTGCTCAGTACCCGAAAGTACCGCACCGGATAGCCGCCGCACGGGACTCTGAGTGCTCCTGTGTTCTCGGTCAACCAGGACCGTTCGAAAGCGGGCGCCGGGTCCAGGGTGTGGGCCAACGAGTGAAGTGTTGGCCCACAACATGTTTTGGGAGCAGCTGTGTCCATATGCGCGCGCTCGGGGTGGGCGGTCGGCTGCCCACCTGCGATCATGTCGAGGTGACCGGTCCAACCTCTGTGCAGCAGATCCGCGTAGCAACGTTCAACGTCCTCACGCCTCTGCTCGCCGACTGGCCGGCCCGGCGGCGAGCTGTCGCGGCTCGGATCGAAGAAGCGCGCCCGGACATCATTGCTCTCCAGGAAGTGGACGCCGGCCCCGATCGCGACGAGGCGTTGCATGATCTCCTCGGTCCCGGATGGCATGCCGCCTGGCATTCACACACCACTCCAGATGGCATCGGATTGGTCCTGGCCAGCCGTTGGCCGTTCGGCGAGATCCGTGAACACGGGTTGGGCGTAACCGACCGGGCCGCAGCTGTCCCGTGGTCGGCGGTGGTGCTCGCCGAAGTCCTCGCCCCCGCACCGCTGGGCCCGGTGACCATCGCCCACCACAAGCCGGTCTTTCCCTTCGACTATGAACATGAGCGCGAACTCCAAGCGGTCGAGGCGGCCCGATTCATCCGAAGTGAGATTCCTTCCCCAGATGAGCACGTCATCTTGCTGGGAGATTTCGATGCGGCCCCGGACTCCGCCGGCATCCGTTTCCTGACCGGCCGCCAGTCGTTGTCAGGTATGAGCGTCTGCTATCACGATGTCTGGGAGGCGATTCATCCCGGCGATCCGGGACACACCTTCACGCCACAAAACCCCCTCGTGGCCGCGGGCGACATGTTCTCGGCGCCAGGGCGGCGGATCGACTACGTGATGGTCCGTGGCGAAAGTTTCGGCCCGACCCTCCAAGCCCGGTCCGCCGAACGCTTCGGTGTTGCGGGCGTGGACGGCGTCCAAGCGAGTGACCACTACGGCGTCGTCGCCGAACTCGAGGTCCCGCCGCGTCTCCCCGGCACGTGGTGTTAATCCTCAGGCCTGCGCGCGACCACGTTTATGCGACGAACTTGCCGTCTATGAGTACGGGGACCGTAGTGGTGGTGTCCATTTCCGTGGCTACCGCGACATCGTTGCCGAAGCCCATATCGGCAAGTTGACGGGCTGAAGCGCATTCGGAGATCAGTCCCGGCACGTCCGTGATTCCCTCGTGCAGTTTTCTGGCGGCCACTGCTTCCGCCGAGAGCGGCCCCGCTCCTGTCTGGGCGAGAACGGAAACAACCGCGCCGGCGCCGATCCAGTCTTCGATGGCCGGCCGGACTGTGTCCTGGCCGGGCCAGTGCTCCCCGGCGGGAATAATCGCGATCGGCTGATCGGCGGTTCCCCATCCTTGCCGGGTCAGCCACGCGGCGACGGCGGTGGAATTACGCAGGCACGCAGCGACAACCGGCACCCCGGAGACAGCCGCCGCGATAGCCGATCCGTTCGGTGACGGCAAGACCAATCGGTGCGGTGCGGGTGCGCTCCTCAGTGCGGTAGGCGACAGCGACCAGGGTCGCTGCGGGGATATCGCACGTCGCCCAACGGCCAAAGCAGCATCGTGTCGTGCCGCGAATTCCTCCGCGCCATCGTCCCGCCACGGGTAGGGAAGCACCGCCGTTCCGGCGTCGACAGCTACCGATACCGTGGTGGTGAAGGACAACACATCCACTATCACCAGCGCCGCGCTGTGCGGGCCCAAGGCTCGGGCGCCGGCCTGGCCCCACTCGACCCGGATTCCGGAGCCGGACTGCACAGCCCAATCCGCGGTATTCACCATATGGCCGGCGAGATCGGAGTGAGAATCGCTGCCGGTTGCCTCATTCGGCTGTACCGGGTGGCACTGTGAGGCAGAAGGGGTGACCCGAGGGATCGGTCAGCACCCGCCAGCGATCCGGTGCAGGCTGATATCCGGCCTTGGCCGCGCCACACTTGATCGCTGCTCGTTCCGCGGTATCGAGATCGTCGACGAAGAGATCGAGATGCATTTGCTTGGGCACCTCGTCGCCGGGCCAGTCCGGCGGTCGGTGATTTTCCACGAGTTCGATCGTCAGCATCACCCCTTCGTCCCGGAGAACGACCAGCTCGTCGGATTCGTACCGGACTTCGAAATCCAGCAGCGCTCGATAGAACTGCCCTAACTGGTGCGGATCCCGGCTATCGAGTGACACTGCACCAAATCTGGCTATCGCGGTCATAGCTCCCCCTGCTCATCGCCCCAGCCATGTGCTCGAATACGTCACGGATCGCGATCGCGACTTGGATCGATTGTAGCCAGACTTTCAGATCGACCGGTTGACCGTTGATGGCGTCACGTGGTTCGAACGCGGACGACACAGCAGCGCCGGAGCCGGCGTGGGTACGCCGAATTCCGGGCGTGCATGGATTGCGTAACAGATGAGTACGCCCCGTTTGCAGGGGCATATCCGTCGGTAGCGTTTCGGGCGGCGCGTTTCGTTCTCACGACCTGCCACAGGTCGGCGATCGCACAGAGGGAGGTCTCTCGCTTATGGCCATGTGCCGGACTCGCGACAATGTGGATCTCTTCTACAAGGACTGGGGTAGCGGCCGCCCCGTCGTGTTCATCCACGGCTGGCCGCTCAATGCGGATGCCTGGGAAGATCAGATGAAATTCGTCGCCGACCACGGATACCGTGGTATCGCACACGACCGCCGCGGCCACGGCCGCTCGGGTCAACCCTGGGAAGGTTACGACTTCGATACCTTCGCCGATGACCTGAACGACCTGCTCACCGCCCTCGATCTCCGCGACGTCACGCTGGTGTCGCACAGTATGGGTGGCGGTGAACTCGCCCGCTATATCGGCCGCCACGGCACCGGCCGGGTGAAATCGGCGGTCCTGCTGTCGGCGATCCCACCGCTCATGATCAAGACCGAGAAGAACCCCGAGGGTGTGCCGGAGAAAGTGTTCGACGACATCAAATCCGGCATCATGACCGAGCGTTCGCAATTCTGGAAGGACACCTCCGAAGGGTTCTTCAGCGCGAACCGCCCCGGAACCAAGGCGACCCAGGGTAACCGCGACGCATTCTGGTTCATGGCGATGCAGGAGAACATCGAGGCCGGGGTCAAATGCGTCGACGCCTTCGCCTTCACCGATTTCACCGAGGACCTGAAGAAATTCGATATCCCCACCCTCGTCGTGCACGGCGACGATGACCAGGTGGTCCCCATCGACGCCACCGGTCGCAAATCCGCCGAGCAGATCGCCGACGCCACCCTGAGGGTCTACGAGGGCGGCTCCCACGGCATAGCCATGGTCCCCGGCGATAAGGACCGCTTCAACGCGGACCTGCTGGAGTTCCTCGGCCGCTGAGTGCCCGCCGGCCTGACCCTGCTGGGTAGCCAGTGCGTCCGACCGCATTCCCGGCGAACCGAAGAAGACGTTCGGCTCCAGGTCGTACTCGACCACCGGCGACACCGGAAACGGAATACCGGCTTCCGATCCCGCCGACGCCAACCACTCCGGCCAACCCTCGGCATCGACCGCGAACGACAGGTGCTCGCTCCAGCGATATCGATGAGATCGTCGCGCTGCGGCATGCGAGTAGAAGCCCACACGTTGGTCCCCACTCGGGGTGGCGGACCGGCCGACTCCTGGTGGAATTCGCCCTCACTCGGCAGCAGGTGGTCGGTTACCGCACGTCGGACCGGGAGCTTCCGCTGCGAGCGGTTCAGCCCTATGGGGTGTGTGTTGCGAAGGCTGCCCAGCCGTCGGTGGCACTCGGGAAGGAGGGGGACCACCGGGTGGCCTCCCGGAATTTCGCGTTGCTGACGCGCAACGACCGGGTCAAGGAGGTGGTGCGGGCGCCCAGGAGTGCCGCGAGGCGGCCGGGTGCGCGGAGGTAGTGGGTGCGGCCGGCGGCATGAGCGATCGCGTCGGCGTACTGGTACTTGGTGATCGGGTGGTCGTCGACCACGTTGTACACACCGGCCGGGACTTCGAGGGCAGCCGCGACGGCCTCGCCCGCGTCGGCGAGCTGGATGGAGGATACGAAGCTGTCACCTCGCCCGAACATCGGGGCGATACCGCGGCGGGCCATGGTCAGGAATTCTCTGCTGTGCACGGATTCGGGACCGTAGAACAGCCCGAACCGCAGGACGACGCCGGTTCCGCCCGCATCCATGAACCGCTGCGTATTCGCTTCCGCGGCATGGTTGGTGCGCGCCAGCGGAAAGTCGTCGGTGGGCCACTGCTCGTCGATCCACTGGTCCGCTCGGTCGCGGTAGATCATGCAGACCGACTCCTGGATCAGCCGATCGACACCCGCCGCGCCGGCGGCGGCCACCACTGCCGCCGACCCTTCCGTTCGTACCCGCGCGTTCTCCGCCCACGCGCGGTTGTCGAGGAACTTCGACGAGGGCGGGAGTGCGGTAGCGAGATTGGCGACGGCGTCGTAGCCGGCAAATGCTTCGGCCAACCGGCCACGGTCGAAAAGCGAGACGGTGACCGGCTCGGCGCCCTGTTCACGCAGTGCTGCCGCTTTCTCGGCATTGCGGGCCAGGCCGGTGACCGTATGACCGGCTCGAATCAAGGCTGGAACGGCGTGGTGACCGAGCGCCCCGGTGGCGCCGGTGACGAAAACCTTCATCGCTCGGTCGCTCCTCTCGACTCAGCCGGGCGTCTCGTACGCGAAGATACTTGCCGGTCGATGGTGCTTACGGTCGGTTACTCGGCGAAGACGTCCGCGATATCGGTAGCGGCGATGGCCCTGTCGAACCACCGATTCAACCGCTCGAGGTCGGTGCAGGTCTGGATGCGCTGTTTATCGTGGGCCGAAAAAGGAACTCCGCGGGTCTCCAGTAGGCGCAGGATCTTCTCGCCCACATCTTGGAGACGTCCTTTATGGAGACCTTCGAGGTGCCCTTCCGCGAGACCTTCGAGTCGGCCTTCCTCACGGCCTTCGGCGCGGCCCTGGGTTCGGCCTTCGGCGCGCAGGCGCTGGGAAGTCCGTGATCGGTAGAACGACAGATCCACGCTCATCAGTTGTCTCCATGTCTTCGCGGCTCCGGTCACGCCGAGGCCGAGTTCGGTGAGTTCGGCGAAGACGTGGAAGTCGTCTTCGTCTTCGAGCTCGTGCAGGGCATCGGCGAGTGTTTTCAGTATCGCATCAATACTGCGGTCCTTGGCGTGGGTGATCGCCGACAGCACAGCCAAGGGGATGTCGGCGGCCGCAACCGCGGGATCGGTGACAGCCGGGACATTGTGCGGGCCGAGGACGAGTGGGCGGACGGTGATACTGGTCCATTGCGGCAGGCCGATGGTGATCGGTTGGGTGGCCCAGTCTGCGGTTGCGGTGTCGCGGCAGACTATGAGCAGCACGACCGGCAACCGGTATTTCTCGTGCAGATGCGCGAGGTAGTAGGCCCAGGCGCTCGGCTTGTCGAGGTCCTTCTTGTTCTGGGCTTCGACCAGCAGTAGGAATGGGCCCTCGCGCACGGTGGTGATCCGCAGGAGTGTATCGACACGGCGTTCGATGGGACGGATCTCGGTGAGGTCGTTCGTGAGGATTGCGACCTCGGCGGGGTCGTCGAAGGGGAGCCCGAGGGCCCGGAAAGCTCGGGCGAATACGCCTGGACTGTCTTGGATGAGGCGGTGCATCGCCTCGTGTGCGGAGCCGACCATGCGGGCAAGCTATCGGAGATACCGCGAGTAACAGTAGAAAGTGTGTTCGAATACCGGCGTGTTCGCTCTTCGGCGCGGGGGGCCCGCCCCGGCCGGGGCGGCCCGCCTCTCGTGTCTCTGTTGTAAGAGTTGCGTGCCCGGACCGGTCGCGCCGTCCGGACCGCCCATCGCTGTGCTGTCGATGACCTCATCGCTTCGATCGTTGCTATGGGAATCGCTTCGCGATGGCCGTGGCGACCGAATCCGGCGCGTCCTCCTGGATGAAGTGGCGTGCGTGTGGCAGCTCGACGATATCGAGATCGGTGAAGGCGGCCCGGATCCGTGGGATACAGGCGTTCGGCCGGAACACCGGATCTCGCATGCCCCACACCGCCAGGGTCGGCTTATCGCCCAGCGTGCCGGGGACATCCCGTGCGAGCCGGTCGAGTAGTGGACGGGCGGTGCGGATTTCTTTGGGCATCACGGCGAGGGCCTGCCGGGCCGCCGCGGTCGGCTGTACTGCGCGGTAGTGGTCGACCTCGGCGGTGGTGAGCGTGTGTCCCAATTCCCGCAGCAGTACGCGTTCGATGAGGAAATTCTGTTCGAGTATCCGGCGCTGTATCGGCCGGCTGCCCATGATCACGCTGAATACCCGATTTGCTCTCGCTTCGATCGGCCAGAACACGGTGTTGCCCAGAACGACTCCGCGCACTCGATCGGCACGTGACGTGGCTGCGCCCAGGCCGATGGGCCCGCCCCAGTCCTGGCCCATCAGTACGAAACCGTCGAGTTGCAGGTGATCAATCAGCTCGCCGAGGACTACGGTCTGTTCGGCAATGGTGTAACCGAAACCCGTGCGCCGTTCGGACAATCCGAAGCCCGGGTAGTCGACGGCGATGCATCGATATCGGTCGCGTAGGTCCTTCACAATCTGTCGATACAGGAAACTCCAGGTAGGGGAACCGTGACAGAACAGAATGGGGGTCCCCGAGCCCTCGTCGATGTAGTGGACTCGGCCGGCGGACGAGTCGAACCAACGCGACTCGAAGGGGTACAGATTCTCGTCGGGGACGAAGTCGATCAGCATATGGTGGTCCCTCCCTCCGGTGTCAGGCTAACTCCCGTGTGCCGGACCGGCTACGGGGAAAGGGGTCGTCCTCGAATAGTTACGGTACGTACCGTACTGTAATGGTATGACGATCAACCGCTGGCCCGATTCACTCGAGGTAGTGCAGGTCAGATTCGCCCGTCCGACCGATCGCCTCGAGGAGGTGACCCGGTTCTATGTGGAGGGGCTCGGCTTGAACGAGCTCTACCGGTTCGAGAACCACGCGGGTTACGACGGTGTGATGCTGGGGCTTCCGGGCACGGACTATCACCTCGAATTCACCACCCACGCCGACGGCAGCCCGGGGGACGCGCCGAGTAACGACAACCTGCTCGTGCTGTATTTCTCCTCGGAGGCTCGCATGTACGAAGCCGTGGAGCGGCTGGGGGAGTTCGGGGTCGAACCGGTTGCGACCGAGAATCCGTATTGGGCGGCGAACGGGGCGATCGCGTTCCCGGACCCGGACGGCTGGCAGGTGGTTCTCATGCCGCGGCCGGTGTTCTGATGGCGGGCCGAACCCGGGACGAGCGGATCGATACTGCCGTGCTGGCGGCGGCGCGTGCCGTACTCGACGCCGAGGGGTACGCGCGGATGACCATCGGCCGGGTCGCTACCGAATCGGGTGTTCATCGCCCGGCGATCTATCGGCGGTGGCCGTCCAAACGTCACCTGGTGGTCGATATCGTCGCTGATCTGCTCGGGCTCGAACCGACGGCAGATACCGGTGATCTCCGCGCGGATCTCGTGGCGTCCATGCGGGAGCTGGTCGTGGCAGTGCGTGATACCTCGCTGGGCCGGGTGCTGCCGGCGCTGGTGGCCGACCTCGCCGCCGACCCGGAACTCCGTGAACAGCTGTGGTCCAGCGTGTTCGGGCCGCGTCGTGACACGACGGCCCGTGCGCTGGAATCGGCGATCGAACGTGGCGAGATCGAGCCGGATATCGATATCGGTTTCGTGCTCGACGCGGTGGCCGCGCCGATCTATTTCCGTGCCCTGTTCCGGCATCTGCCGCTGCCGGATGAGCTGGCCGAGCAGTCGGTGGACGCGGTACTGGCGGCAATTCGGCGTAGTCCGTAACCCTGGCGCGCGGTTGGGCTCTGTGGTGACCACGGGATCCCGCGCGGTCAGTGTGCGGGTGTGGCGGGCGCCGGCGGGCCGGGTGTTTTCTCGCTCGGGCCGTAAACGAGTCGGCGCAACAGGTTTTCGGCAGGTCCCGGGCTTGCTCGCCGTTCGAGCCAGAGGGCGTAGGCGATCGTGATGATCCAGACGCCGATGGCGAACGCGGCCATACTCGCACTGCCGAGTTCGGCGCCGAGCCCGAGGCCCCAGGCCGCCAGCAGTGGCGCGCACAGCACCGACTGGGCCAGGTAGCAGGTCATCGAACGTTTACCCACCGCGGTGACCGAGTGTGCGAGCGGTCCGAGCGGGCGATCGGCCAGACGGCCGCCGATCAGTCCGAACACCGCGACATAACCGAGGCCGCACAGCAGGCCGGTGGCCATCTGTGGTGCCAACAATGCCGCCATCGCCGGTTCCATACCGCTGATCACCCCGGTGTGGGCGAGCGCGTGGACGAGCCCGAAGCCCCAGCCGATGCCGATCCCGGCGATCGCGGTCACCCACAGCAGCCGGCGGTGTTCCTGTGGCCGCTCCAATACCCGATGGCGCGCGGCCCAGAATCCGAGCAGGATCGATACGGGGACAACCAGACCGATCGGGCCCTGGACGACAGTTATCTGGACCGGCCACATCGTCATCCGCGCGACGGCGGCATCCCAGAAATTCTCCGCCGAGATGCTGGCATATGCCGCGTTCGCGAATCCCGGGTCGAATTCGCTGCCGGTGTCTTCGCCGGCCAGCACAGCCACCGCCCCGAGCGTGGAAAGGGCCGCCACCAGGGTGACGAGGGCAGTGCCGATCCCGGCCCAGATCAGCAGTGTGCGATCGGAGCGGCGCAGGAACAGCCACACCAGAACGAGGCCGGTGAGGCCGTACGCGCCGAGTATGTCGCCGCCCCAAAGCAATAGGGCGTGCACCGCGCCGAATGCGATGAGCCACAGGTTCCGGCGCTGAATCACGGACCGGACCTGTTTATCGGACAGCCCGCGCTGTTCTTGCCGCCGGGCGATCATCACCAGGCCGTAACCGAACAGGAACGCGAACATCGGGTAGACCCGCAGATCGACGGTGGTGATGAGGATTCCCTGCACCACGGTGTCGAGTGCCGAACCGTCCACGGGATGCGCGCCGGACGCCGAACGCTGCCCGCCGTACAGGTAGTAAGCCGTATTGGCCAGCACGATAAGGAGCAGCATGAACCCGCGGGCCAGATCCGGCCCAGGGATTCGTTCGCTTCCGCCCAGCGGTGCGGGACCGCGTGCCGTCGCCTGGTCGGTTGTCATGGCTACACCTCGGATGTGGTCGGGCGCGCGGTGATCGCGTGCGTGATGAGATCCGCCAGTTCGTCGGCGTGGGCTGAGAGATCGTGCTCGGGGTAGGAATGCCAGTAGGCGATCATCGCGTCGATCCCGGCCTGCACCGTGACGGCCATGACGCGGGTATCGAACGGGCGTAGTTCCCCGGAGGCCTGGCCGGTCCGGAACTCGGCTTCCAAACCCTGGTAGATGGATTCGTTGAATTGGTCGCCGTAGACCGGGCGCCCGTTCTCGTCGAGGAGATTGTGGAGCACCTCGGTCAGCGCCCGCAGTTCGGCGGGATTGGTGCGCACATAGTCGGCGACGGCTCGGATCCGTTCGCCGATCCGCCGCAGCACCGTTTCTTCTGCGGTAACCCGGGGCACCACGAATTCGGTGATCTCCGCGTAGACGTGTTCGACGAGCCGCTGCATCAGTTCGTCCTTGCCGGCGAAGTGATAGGAGATCACGCCTTTGCTGATACCGGCCCGTTCGGCGATCCGGGCGAGCGAGGCTTTCGCGTACCCGAGTTCGGCGAACACGGTGACGGCGCTTTCGAGAATCTGTCGCCGCCGGACCTCTTCGATGAGTGAGGGGCGACGAATCTGGCCGGTCGTACTGCTTTCTGGCCGCATGGTCAGATTTTAGACGTGCGGCCAGCAATCGGCAACGGCCTGTGTTTATGGCCGTTTACGGCGTTGATTCCGGTGAGGGCACGCGGTGTGGCAGCGCCCGACGGAGCGTTCGATCATCTCGACCGCAGCGGTTTTGGCGAGTTGCAGCTCTGCTTCGCCGACCCCCGCCTTGTGCAGGAATTCGATCCCTTGCATGACGGTGAACAGGGTCCGCGCGGTGGCCTCCGCATCGATGCCGGCGTCGATCTCGCCGACTTCCTGGGCTCTGGTGACCTGCCGGGTGAACAGTGCGAGCGTTCGGGAGTAGGCCTGGCGCGAGCGATCCCGGACCTGTTCGTCCTGGGCGCTCAGAGCTGCGGCGCTGTTGGCCATCAGGCAGCCCTGGGGAGGTAGGTCCAGGCGGCCGCCCTCTTCGAATGTGACGGCAGCCAGCAGTCCGTGCCACGGGCTGGGGTCGGCCGTGATCGCGTTTTCCAGTCCGGCGGCCTGGCGAGTGCCGTATTCGTCCAGGATTCGCAGGAACAGCTCGTGCTTGTTGCCGAACGCCCCGTAGAGACTCTGGGTGCCCAGTCCTGTTGCCTCCGTGAGGTCCTGGATCGAGGTGGCCGCGTAGCCGTCGCGCCAGAAGCGGGCCCTCGCGGCGGTGAGCACGGCCTGCTCGTCGAACTTCCGTGGCCTGGGCATACCTCGACTCTACCGGTTATTGAGTGAACCCTCAAATTTGACAACCGAGCCCTGTGGTGCGAATTATTGAGTAGTCACTCCATAACTTGATCGAAGGACGAGCCCATGACCGTAGGACCGCTCGAAGGCAAGACCGCGCTGGTGACCGGAGGATCCAGGGGTGTCGGCGCCGGCATCGTGGCCCGGTTGGCGGCGGACGGTGCGAATGTCGCGTTCACCTACGCCAGTTCCGGTGAGCAGGCCGAAGCCGTGGCAGCCGCCGCCGGTGGCACCGCGCACCCGATCCACGCCGACAGCCTGCACGAACAAGACATCGAGGCCGCCGTCGCGCAGACCGTCGACCGGTTCGGTGGCCTGGACATCCTCGTCAACAACGCCGGTATCGGCGCCTTCGGCCCGATCACCGATCTGAAGATGGACGAGATCGACGCCATGCTGACGATCAACGTCCGCTCGGTGATCGTCGCCATCCGCGAATCGCTGGTCCATCTGGGCGACGGCGGGCGAATCATCAATATCGGCAGCATCAACGCCGACCGCACGCCGTTCCCCGGCCAGTCGGTCTATGCCGCAACCAAAGGTGCCCTGGCGAGTCTCACCCGTGGTCTTGCGCGCGAACTGGCACCGCGCGGAATCACCATCAACAACGTCCAGCCCGGCTCGGTGGACACCGACGCCAACCCCGCCGACGGACCCAACGCATCGAACCTGCTCGGAGTAATGGCCACGGATCGATTCGGCACCTCGGCCGAAGTCGGCGCCTTCGTCTCGTATCTGGCCGGGCCTGACGCCGCCTATATCACCGGCGCCAGCCTGGACATCGATGGTGGATTCGGCTCCTGATTCCGCCGGTGGTGCTGCGACTTCGAGCGCGCGAGCGCCGGTCAGGAGCTGTGCACCGAAAGTGTTTCCAGCCAGGGATGTCCGGGGTGCACGCGGGCAAGCCACCCGGACAGCCGGGTCTGCCGTGACCGGTCCATCGCCGGGAGGGCGCGCAGGAAATCCGTCTCGTCTTTGGCTCGGCGGGCTTTCGCCTTGAACACAAGGACGGCTTCGGGGATCACATAAGGGATGCCGTCGGCGGTATGGAGGATCAGCTCGTCGTAGGGCAGGGTGATCGAGGTATCGCGGCGGCACACCCAGGTATCACCTCGGTGTGGTTCGCGGAATACATCGAGGTGATACAGCCCGGTCGCCGGATCGCGCAGCCAGGTCTGGTGCTGATCATCGGCTTCCTCGGGAAACGGCCAGACGTGCCCGTCGCCGACGACGTCCCATTCGTAGCCCGGGAGTGCGTTCGCGATATCGGCGAATCGACTGCTGGGCACACCGATTTCGAGGTCGGAATGCTCACGCCCCAGACCGCCGACGAACAGATCCAGCGCCCACCCGCCGGTGACGTACCAGTACGGCGGAGCGCTCGATAGCCGTGTGGCGGCTTCGGTGGGCGTCCAGGCTCGCCAGAGCCGGTCGCATTCCTCGGCAGACAACGGACGTCCGGTCATCTCCTACGGCCTCCTTCGCAAGGAAACCCCTCCTTTTGGGAGGGGGTTCCTTGTCTGTGGGGGAGTCAGGCCCGATCGAACTCGCCGGACTTGGTGCCGGAGAGGAAGGCGTCCCATTCACCAGGGGCAAACACCAGGGCCGGGCCCGTAGGGTTCTTGGAGTCCCGGACCCCCACCCGCCCGTCGGCCAGGTGTGCGGCCTCCACGCAGTCCTTGCCGCCATGGCTGCGGGTGCTCTTGAACCAGTTGGCGGCCGTCTGATCGTTCACGTTTGACGCCCTGTCACTGCTTTGAGAATGAGGCCCTCGGATCCGGCTACTGTATCCCCGGATCATCTCTGCCTCACGGAAGACCACGGCACTTCGCGAACGCCAAAAACGCATCCCATTCATCGGCGCTGAAGACCAAGGCCGGGCCGGCCGGATTCTTGGAGTCGCGAACGCCGACGAAACCTTTGTCCAGGTGTGCGGCCTCGACACACTCCTTGGTGCCGGAACTTCGGCTGCTCTTGAACCACCGGGCTCCGGGTAGGTCAGCGCTGTTCATGGTGCTCCTTCGCTATCTTCTTCACCAGGTCTCGGGTTCGTACTTCGTCGAGCGCGACGCGTCTGATGCCGTCGGCTGCCGTCTGGTATCTGTCGATTTCCTCTGGCCGCTCGAGGTATTGATCGCTGGTGTAGCCCTGAACGTACACAATCGGCGGTTCCGACAGCCATGTCGTCCGATGCGGCGGGAACTCCAGCAGGACGAACAGCCCCGCATCCAGGCCGACATGAGTGGCGGTGAAGGGGACGGCCCTGATCGAAACCTGGGGAAGTTCGCTCAGCTCGGCGAGGTAGTCGAGCTGTTCGGCCATCACCGCGGGGCCGCCGATGCGGTGTCGCAACGCAGCCTCACTGAGAAGGATTTCCACTTCCAGGCTGGGGTCGTCGTGTAACCGCGATTGCCGACGGCTCGCGATCTCGATGTGTTGCTCTACCTCTACGGTGCGCATCCCCGGATTCGATATCCAGATCATCGCGCGTCGGTACGGCTGCGTCTGCACGAGCCCAGGAAGCAGCGTCGGCGCGTAGGTCAGGAATCGACTGGCCGCCACCTCCAAACCCAGATACAGGTCGAAGTCCTTCGGTACCGCCTCGCGGTAGGCATGCCACCAAGACTTGTACGACAATCCGCTCAGAAGATCCAGAAGAACGTCCGTAACCTCCTGTGGTGCCTTGTAGATGCGGCACAGCTCCCGCACCTGCAATGCCGATATCCGGGTGGACTGCCCGGTCTCCAGGCGCCATAGAGTCTGGTGCCCCACGCCGATGGCCTGCCGGGCTGTTTGCACGCTGACGCCCGAAGTCTCACGCAAATGCCGTAGCTGCCTTCCCAGCATCCGTCGCGCGAAGGTGCTGTCGGTCTCCCTGTCCATGACTCCCTCTCCCCTTTGCACGGGCCTCCATATCCCGCACTGGAACGCAGTGTGACCCCGTACTGGAATGCGTGGGGGTCGAAATCTGGAATGTTGCAGATTTTCTCAGGAATTGACCTGTCGGAAGCTTCCAATAGCGGCTTCAGTGCTTGTCTACTGATGGCGCACCCGGCGCAGGCCACCTCCCAGAACCACTGGGAGACACCAGTTCAACGCCAGGAGCGCCGCGAACTGGCGGTCCATCATTCACAGTTGGTCGCTGATGCCGTGCTGGACCCTGCGCCGGGTGCTTGCCAAGACTATTCCAGGAGCAGGGGACAACTCTTGTCTGTCAACGGATTTCAGGAGCATGGACGATCATCCGGGTCCGGGCCGGGACTGCTACCGAAGCGGGTTCGCGGATCTTCTGGGATCTCGGGAGCGCCTGTAGCTGTCCTGCCGCCGATCGAGCGATTGGAGCGCATCGCAGCCGCCGTGCGTCGTTGGTGCGCGGATTCGGAGGACCCGCGTGACCATCGATGAGCGTCCGAAGGCAGTTGCGCTGGTCCGGCGTGACGTTCCGGTATCCGTCGTCGACTTGTACGCGCTGGCGGAAAGGCACGGCTATCGGCTCGTGTTCACAGTGTTCACGGATGCAGGGCCGAAAGGTGCTGCGCTGGCGTTGGCCCGGCACGCGGGTGAGCACGGCGCGGCCGCCGTTGTCGTGCCGGGCTTCGAACACGTGGATGCGATCCGCCACCTGGTCACCGATAACGCCGCGCTGATCACCCCGATGCGCCTGTACCCACGCGGTCACCGTTGGGATCCAGGCGAACGCCAGCAGCAGGTGAATGGCTGACGTGGCGCTGATGCAGCTGGCGCTCGGTCTACTCGGTCTCACCATCGCCCTGTGGTGGCCCGACCAAGGACACTGAACCCGGCGTAGTCCCGGCCAGGGTGACAGCAACGTCCATGCGGGTGGTTTCGGATGGAATCACATCTGTGCAGCTCATCGGTAACGCAGCCGGTCAGCCGAGGTAGCGGTCGATAAGATCATCCGCATGCCCTTCACCCTGCGAGCAAGTGCTGGTCGTGCGGCCGCGGTGTCGATATCGGCGGTAGCTGCCGGTGCCATCGCGTTCGGCGGGGCCGAAGCCGCCGCCTCGCCGTTTCCGGTCCCGCCGCTGACGGAGACCGCGGCGGCGGGGACCGAGGGGCTCGATCCGTTGCTGGCGCTCGCGTACACCATGGCCGAGCGGGAAGCGCATGCCGCGGGGGTGCCGATGTGGATCAATTCCGGTTATCGCAGCCCGGCCGAACAGCAGGCGATGTGGGAGGACGGGCTGCGTACCTACGGCACGCCGGAGGAGGCGCGCCGCTGGGTGCTGCCGCCGGAGGAGTCCACGCACGTCACCGGCCGGGCCGTCGATATCGCCCCGCGCGACGGTGCCGCCTGGCTGGAGGCAAACGGCAATCGGTGGGGGCTGTGCCGCACGTTCGACAACGAATGGTGGCATTTCGAGCTGGTCACCATCCCGGGGACGGCCTGTCCGCCCCGGGTGCCCGACGCCGCCCACCGCTGAGGCGTGGATCCGCGCCGGGCGTGCGCTCACGGAACAGTTCAGGTGCTGGATACTGCGCGGAGTTCGTCCAGGTACTCCTGAGTCCGCGGGTCGTCGGGGAAATGGGCCATCAGTTCCCGCCCGACCTCGCCGCCGATGCACAGCAGTGAGGGCAGCGACCGGCGTTTGGATTCGAAGGCCTGCAGCCCCTCCGAGACCGCCAGTTCGAGATCGCGGCCGCGGGCGGCGACCATTGCCAGGGTGAGGTGGGCTTCGGCGACCCGCATCGGGTTGCGGACCGTGCCGTCCAGGGTGGTGGAATCGGCCAGTACGGCGTGGGCGAACCGTTCGGCGCGCACATCGTCGCCGACCACCCGGCAGCAGTCCATGGCGTAGAAATCGAACTTCTGCGGGTCGACGACGAAATGGTTCTCCAGGTCTTCGGGGTGGCCGAGGCGGTCCAGCAGCATGCGGCCTTGCGCCAGTGCCGCGTCCACCGCGCTGCGGTCGCCGAGGCGGGCCCAGGCTTTGGCGCGCTGGGCGGCGAGCTGGACGCCGACGCCGCTGTCGGCGCATTCCGGCGGTACCGAATCGACGGCCTGGATGACCCCGCGGTTGTTGCCCTGGGTGAGTGCGAACCAGGCCGCCAGTTCCGAACTCCATCCGATGATTTCGGTGTTCCCGGATTCCAGGCCCAGCGATCGGGCGGCGCGCCGGGTGGCCTCGGCGCCGCCGCGGCGCCCGAGATCGTATTCGAGACAGCCCAGGAGCAGCGCGACCCAGCCGGCGAGTTCCAGGACTTCCTTGTGCTGGGCCAGCGTCAGCCGGCTGTCGAGCAGGGCCGCGATCCGCCGCAGCCAGCCCGATGCTTCACGGTGCAGTTGGTGGGCATCGGTGGAGGCGTAGTCACGGCACAGGCGTTCGGCGGTGATCCGGACGGCGTCGAGGGTGGCGGTCGAAACATCGGACATCCGTAGCCGTCCCATGAATTCGAGCGTGTCCATACCGGTCGCGGTGAGCAATTCGTCATCGCGGCTCGGGCGGGCCTTGGGGAAGAAGGCCGCGGCGACGGTGTCGAAGGCGGCGGCGATGAGGGGAGCGTAGAAATCGTCGGGGCGTGATTCGCCCGATTCCCAACGCCGCCAATTACGTAGCAGGGTGCTGTCGGTCGGTAGATTCTGGGACGATTTGGCGCGTAGCGCGCGTACCGCCTCGGCCTGTGACCACCCACGCGCATCGCGTTCCGAGCGCATCCGGATGGCCCACAGCGGACGATCTTCAGCAGCAGTCACGCCGCCAGTATTGCACCAGCAAACTTTTCGTGGACCCCATAGGGCATGAAGATGTCCCCCGCATGACCTCTTCTGCATGCGTTCGGCGTCGGTCATGCTCGAATCGGACCGGCTCCGTGCCGGTTCAAGCAACACCCCCGCGAACGCGGGAGGAGATCCCGGAGCAGGAAATGGTTCCCCGCCGCAGGGCAGGGAAGGATTCAGGAGGTTCGGGTGGAAGCGTTGGTATATGGGTATTTACGCGACGATCTGGCCGCGGGCGACGGCGACGATATGGAGGCCGCGCTACGTGAGCTGGCCGATGCCCACGGATTATGCTTCGCCGCGACATTCCACGAATCACAGGCGGGTGACGGAACGGCATTCGCCGAACTGACCCGGGAACTCCAACGGGCGGATGCCCACCACGTGGTGGTGCCCTCGCTCGATCACCTCACCGGCCAGACCATTCCACGCGAACTGCTGATCGCGAAACTGGCCAACGACGCCGCCGCCCGCATCTGGTCGGTGGCGAGCTGAACCGGCGGCCCGGCGGCTCGGCGTCCCCCCTCAGCGTCCGAAGCCGCCGGGCCCCCGCCGGCGCAGATACTTCTCGAATTCGGCCGCGATGGCATCGCCGTCGATCTTGGCCATGACCTCGTTCACGTCGATCGCGGCGTCACCGCGTTCCTCGAGGGAATGCACATACTCGGCGATCTCCTCGTCGGCGACGGTCATCTCGTTCACCGTCGACTCCCATTCCTCGGCCTGCTGCGGCAGCTCCCGCAACGGCACCTCGATATCGAGGACATCCTCCACCCGATGCAGCAGCGCGATCGTGGCCTTCGGATTCGGCGGCTGCGAGACATAATGCGGAACGGCTGCCCAAAAGGACACCGCCGGGATACCGGCCTTCACGCACTGGTCCTGCAGCACGCCGGTGATCCCGGTCGGGCCCTCGTAGCGGGTCTGTTCCAAGCCGAACCGTTCGGCCGCCTCCTTGCTGTAGGCCGAACCCGTCACCGGCACGGGCCGGGTATGCGGGGTATCGGCCAGCAGCGCCCCGAGGATGACCACCGTCTCGACGCCGAGCTGATCGATGAGCTCCAGGAGATCCGCGCAGAACCGGCGCCACCGCATATTGGGTTCGATCCCGCGTAGCAGGACCACATCGCGGTCGCTACCGGGCGGGGAGCACACCGACAGCACCGTCGCCGGCCACACGATCTCGCGGGTGACGCCCTCGACCTGGCGAACCATCGGCCGGTTCACCTGATAGTCGTAGTAGTCCTCGGAATCGAGTTCGGCCAGCGGCCGCGCATCCCAGATCAACTCCAGGTGCTCGACCGCGCCGCTGGCCGCGTCACCAGCGTCGTTCCAGCCTTCGAAGGCGGCAACGAGCACCGGGTCACGCAACGCGGGCAGTTCCCGATCCACCGGAGATTCACTCGAGCTCACCCAAGCCAGCCTACGGTGCGGGTCGTGACCGGCGCGCAGTATCGCATCCCCCGCGCCTGTCGCGGCCGGTCGCGGGGCCTGCGCGGGGGTGGGCGGAGGCGCACGTGACTGCCGGTGCCGCGGGTCTCCCGCCGGGTGCGGACGCCGCCCCGCCGGGACAATGGCGAGCCCGGCCGGGACGTTCCCGGCTGTGGCCGCCCCCACAGGTGTGAACTAGGCGAACATCGTGACGGTGGCGCCCACTACTCTGGAATCCATGTCTGCCTCCCGCCCCGCCGAGTTCGATACCACCTTGCTCGACACGCTCAGCCGCCGTGTCGTGATCGGTGACGGGGCGATGGGCACGATGTTGCAGGCCGTGGATCTCACGCTCGACGATTTCCGCGGCCTCGAAGGATGCAACGAGATCCTCAACGACACCCGCCCCGAGGTGCTGCGCAATATCCACCGCGCCTATTTCGAGGCCGGCGCCGACGCCGTGGAAACCAATACTTTCGGCTGCAACCTGCCCAACCTCGCCGACTACGATATCGCCGACCGGATCCGGGATCTGTCCGAGAAGGGCACCCGGCTGGCCCGTGAGGTCGCCGACGAAATGGGTCCCGGCGCCGACGGGACGCCTCGTTACGTCCTCGGCTCGATGGGCCCGGGCACCAAACTGCCGACCCTCGGTCACGCCCCCTATGCGAGCCTGCGCGACGCCTATGTCGAGGCCGCGCTCGGCATGCTCGACGGCGGCGCCGATGCGGTACTCATCGAAACCTGCCAGGACCTGCTGCAGGTCAAGGCGGCGATCAACGGCACCCGCCGGGCCATGGAACGGGCCGGACGCCGTATTCCGATCATCACCCACGTCACAGTCGAGACCACCGGCACCATGCTGGTCGGCAGCGAGATCGGGGCAGCGCTCGCCGCCCTCGAGCCGCTGGGTATCGATCTGATCGGGCTCAACTGCGCGACCGGCCCGGACGAGATGAGCGAACATCTGCGCTACCTCTCGCAGCATGCCCGCATCCCCGTCTCCGTGATGCCGAACGCCGGTCTGCCGGTACTCGGGGCCAACGGCGCCGAGTACCCGCTGACGCCCGAGGAGCTGGCCGCGGCGCTGCGCGGTTTCGTCGCCGACTACGGCCTGGCCCTGGTCGGCGGCTGCTGCGGCACCACCCCCGAGCACATCCGTCAGGTCGCCGAAGCCGTCCGCGAGGTGGAAACCACACTGCCGCCGATCGCGCAGCGCCGCACCCCGCAGCCGGAACCGAGCATTTCCAGCATGTACACCGCGGTGCCGTTCGAACAGGACGCCAGCGTGCTGATGATCGGCGAGCGCACCAACGCGAACGGGTCGAAGGCGTTCCGGGAGGCCATGCTGGCCCAGGACTGGGGCAAATGCCTCGATATCGCCAAAGACCAGACCCGCGACGGCGCCCACCTGCTCGATCTGTGCGTCGACTACGTCGGCCGCGACGGTAGCGCCGATATGTCGGAACTGGCCTCCCGGCTGGCCACCGCCTCCACCCTGCCGATCATGCTCGACTCCACCGAGCCGCCCGTACTGCAGACCGGGCTCGAGCACCTCGGTGGGCGCTGCGCGGTGAACTCGGTGAACTACGAGGACGGCGACGGACCCGGCTCCCGGTTCCAGCAGATCATGAGCCTGGTCGCCGAACACGGCGCCGCGGTGGTCGCGCTGACCATCGACGAGGAAGGGCAGGCGCGGACCGCCGAGCACAAGGTCGCCATCGCCGAACGGCTGATCGCCGATATCACCGGCAACTGGGGCCTGCAGGTCGGCGATATCATCATCGACACCCTGACCTTCACGCTCGGCACCGGCCAGGAGGAATCACGCCGCGACGGCCTGGAAACCATCGAGGCCATCCGTGAACTCAAACGCCGCCACCCCGGAGTGCAGACCACGCTGGGCCTGTCGAATATCTCCTTCGGCCTGAATCCCGCCGCCCGCCAGGTCCTGAACTCGGTGTTCATGCACGAATGCGTGCAGGCCGGCCTGGACAGCGCCATCGTGCACGCCTCCAAGATCCTGCCGATGAGCCGGATCCCCGACGAGCAGCGCGAAACCGCCCTCGACCTGGTCTACGACCGGCGCCGCGAAGGTTACGACCCGCTGCAGAAGCTGATGCAACTCTTCGAAGGCGTGTCGACGGCCGATTCGCGGGCCTCGCGCGCCGACGAACTGGCCGCGCTGCCGCTGTTCGAACGCCTCGAACGGCGCATCGTCGACGGTGAACGCGCCGGGATGGACGCCGATCTCGACGAGGCGATGCGCGAGGTGCCGCCGCTGAAGATCATCAACGAAACCCTGCTCTCGGGGATGAAAACGGTCGGCGAACTGTTCGGCTCGGGACAGATGCAGCTGCCGTTCGTGCTGCAGTCGGCCGAGGTGATGAAGGCGGCCGTGGCGCATCTGGAGCCGCATATGGAGGCCACCGACGACAGCGGTAAGGGTCGCGTGGTGCTGGCCACCGTCAAGGGCGATGTGCACGATATCGGCAAGAACCTGGTCGACATCATCCTGTCCAACAACGGCTACGAGGTGGTGAACCTCGGGATCAAACAGCCCATCGCCAGCATTCTCGATGCCGCGGTGGACAAGAAGGCCGATGTGATCGGAATGTCGGGCCTGCTGGTGAAATCCACCGTGGTGATGAAGGAGAACCTGGAGGAACTCAACAGCAGGGGAGTGGCCGGCCAGTTCCCCGTGCTGCTCGGTGGCGCCGCGCTCACCCGTTCCTATGTGGAGAACGATCTCACCGATGTCTACGAGGGCGATGTGCACTACGCACGCGATGCCTTCGAAGGTCTGCGGTTGATGGACGAGATCATGGCCGTCAAACGCGGGGACGGACCCGATCCGGACAGCCCGGAGGCGGAGGAGCGGCGGCGGAAGGCCGCCGAACGGAAAGCCCGCCACGAACGTTCGC
The DNA here is from genome assembly GCF_029868325.1 of Nocardia carnea. Taxonomy (GTDB): domain Bacteria; phylum Actinomycetota; class Actinomycetes; order Mycobacteriales; family Mycobacteriaceae; genus Nocardia; species Nocardia carnea_C. Next base: position 1,785 of record NZ_JARWNW010000130.1, on the reverse strand, counting down.
GGCGGATCGCCGAGGAGCGGCGGGCCGCCGAAACGCCGATCGTGGTGCCGGAACGGTCCGATGTGGCCGCTGATGTGCCGGTGCCGGTTCCGCCGTTCTGGGGCACCCGTGTGGTGAAAGGGCTCCCGGTCCACGAATATTCGGGCCTGCTGGACGAACGGGCCCTGTTCCTCGGCCAGTGGGGGCTGCGGGGACAACGCGGCGGTGAAGGACCCAGCTACGAGGAACTCGTGGAATCCGACGGCCGGCCGCGGCTGCGGGCCTGGCTGGACCGGCTCAGCACCGAAGGCGTCCTGCAGCATGCGGCGGTGGTGTACGGGTACTTCCCGGCGGTGTCCGAGGGCGACGACGTGGTCGTGCTCACCGAACCGGAACCCGATGCGCCGCAACGGTACCGCTTCACCTTCCCGCGCCAGCAGCGCGACCGGTTCCTGTGCGTGGCCGATTTCATCCGCTCCCGTGAGCACGCCCGCGAGACCGGACAGGTCGATGTGCTGCCGTTCCAGCTCGTCACCATGGGGCAGCCGATCGCCGATTTCGCGAACGAACTGTTCGCCGCCGACAACTACCGCGACTACCTGGAGGTGCACGGAATCGGCGTCCAGCTCACCGAGGCGCTCGCCGAATACTGGCATCGCCGGATCCGCGAGGAACTCACCCTCGACGGGCACGCCATCGCCGAATCCGATCCGGCGGATGTGACCGAATACTTCAAACTGGGTTACCGCGGTGCCCGCTACTCGTTCGGTTACGGTGCCTGCCCGGAGCTGGAGGACCGCGCCAAACTGGTGGACCTGCTCGACGCCGGGCGGCTCGGTGTCACGTTGTCGGAGGAGTTGCAGCTGCATCCCGAACAGTCCACCGATGCGTTCGTGCTGTTGCATCCGGAGGCGAAGTACTTCAATGCCTGAGCCGGGCTAAACACCCGTCTGATGTGATTGTGGTCACTTTTACGTGTCACTACTGTGCCGCCCGCCGGGGCTACCCGTGGAAACCGCAGGTGACCGGTGCGCGAGCGGGCCCGAAATCCCGTACTGCCCGCAGGGGTTCGGGGTGCCGGAGCGTACGATTTCCGGGAATTTCCGCCGAGGTTCCCGCGGAACCAGAAATCCGGACAAAGCCGTTCGGGTGCGTTGCACGCGCCGGGTCGACGCGGAACCGTAGGCAACCGCCTGTGACGCGCGGAGTGCTGGACGACTCGGCGGCAAGCAGAAGGGGCCACGACTTCAGATGAGCAAGGATCGGCTGATAGCCGGACGTTATCGGCTCACCGATCCCATCGGCACCGGTGCCATGGGAGTGGTGTGGCGGGCGCTCGATATCCGGCTGCAGCGCACCGTCGCGGTGAAACAGGTGCTGCTCGGCCCGAACCTGACCGAACAGCAGACCGCGGAGGCGCGTAAGCGCGCACTACGTGAAGGCCGGATCGCCGCGCGCCTGCATCACCCCAACGCCATCTCGGTGTTCGACGTCGCCGACGAAGACGGGCAGCCGTGGCTGGTCATGGAATACATGAACGCGCCCAGCCTGGCCAACCGGCTGAACCTCGACGGCACGCTCGCGCCGCTGAAGGTCGCCGAGCTCGGCGCGCAGGCCGGGGGGCCGCCCCGCGGCGCGCCCCCCCCCCCGGACGGTGGGCCGGGGGTGGTTAACCGGCGGCCCGCGACATGAAGTACGGGTGTTTGATAACCTTCGGTTTCTTACCGCGCCCCCGACCGGCCGGATCGGGGTCGACCAGCCATTCGTACCAGCCGTCCAAGGGGATCAGGCAGCAGCGGTATTTCA
>NZ_JARWNW010000129.1 GCF_029868325.1 Nocardia carnea | reverse complement strand
AGTCCAGCGAGGCCCTGAAAGTTCTCGGTCCCACCCGAACGCAACCAGCCGTGGTGCCGAGTCTTACGAGGCCCTCAAAGGTTTTGGCCCGTGGGCGGGGGGGGGGGGGGGGGGGGGGAGGGGGGGGCGGCGCGGGGGGGGGGGGGGGGAGGGGGGGGGCAACGGGGGGGGCAACCCCCGGGGGGCGGGGGTTTTTGCCCCCTTTTGGCCCCTGCGGCCCGCACTCTTTGCCCGCGGCGGCGCCGAATTGCACCTCGCGCTTACAGCTGGGACGGGCCAAAACCTTTCAGGGCCTCGTAAGACTCGGCACCGCCGTGGTTGCGTCCGGTTTCGGGGTTATGTGAACCCTTCAGGGGCTCGCAAGGCTCGGGCACCGCCGTGGTTGCGTCCAGGTCCGGGGGTTATGTGAACGTCCGAGGGGCCTCGTAAGGCGGTCATGATGGGTGCGGCACCGCTGTGTCGGGGTGGGGGATCTCCGAGGCTGCGCTGAGCTTGCCGCCGATGGCATTGTCGGTCGGAGATCCGCGGGGCTGTGCGGTGCGGCTTCCTCCGCGGTTTCGATACCTGGGTGGCACACGCGACACCGTGGGGCAGGGCCGGCGACCCAGTACCCTCGGTATCAGGCGCGTAGAGACCTGGTCGCGCCGAGGAGGAGATCGTCATGACCGGTGGCGCACCCCTGGGCGCTTCGTTCGACCCCGAGCGTATTTCCGGGCTCCGGCCGGCCTCCGGTGGCGGGGCCGGTGCACCCGCCGGCCGGCCCCGTTTCACCGCCGGCCGGGACTGGGGGCGGGCCGCGGTGCTGATGGCCGCGTTCGTGGTCCTGTTGTATCTGATCGAATCGGTGGATTCGATCATCGACTACTGCATCGACTGCACCGCGGGGATCGAACCGCGTGCCGTCGACGGCCTGGACGGCATCCTGTTCGCGCCGCTGCTGCACGGCAGCTGGGACCATCTGATCGGCAATACGCTGCCGGTGCTGATCCTGGGCTTCCTTACGCTGGCCACCGGTATCGGCCGGGGGCTGGCCGCCACGGCGATCATCTGGATCGTCGCGGGCCTGGGCACCTGGCTCACCGGCGGCACGAACTCCATACATATCGGCGCATCGTCACTGGTCTTCGGCTGGCTCACCTACCTCATCTGCCGCGGCTGGTTCGCCCGCCGGATCGGCCAGATCGTTCTCGGCGTGGTGGTCCTCGCCTTCTACGGCTCCCTACTGTGGGGCGTTCTCCCAGGTCAAGACGGAATCTCCTGGCAGGGGCACCTTTTCGGCGCAATGGGTGGACTGATCGCCGGCTGGGTACTCTCCACTGATGAACGTCGACACCGCCGGCAACTGCGCACCGGGACGGCCATCCCACCCCGGTGACCGTGGATGCGGCCAGTATTTTCGGGGGATGCAGTCTTGAATCGGGAAACATCGTGGCAGCATGGGAGCATGCGCCTCACGGTCCTCGGGTGCTCGGGCAGCGTGTCCGGCCCGGATTCCCCAGCGTCGGGTTATCTGCTCACCGGCCCGGATATGTCGCCGGTGGTCATCGATTTCGGTCCCGGGATCCTCGGCGCGCTGCAGCGATACGCCGATCCGGGCGAGGTCGACATCTTCCTCACCCATCTACACGCCGACCACTGCCTGGATCTGCCGGGACTGCTGGTCTGGCGGCGCTACCATCCGACACCGCCCACCGGGCAGGCCATCGTCCGCGGGCCCTCCGACGCCCCGCTGCGAATCGGTAATGCTTCCGCCGAGGTCGGTGGCGAATGCGACGACTGGTCCGATGTGATCGATTTCCGGCCGTGGGCCGAGGGCGAAACGGTCGAGTTCGGTCCCGGCCACACCCTCACCGCGCGCCGAATGTTCCATCCGCCGGAGTCCTACGGACTGCGTATCGTCACCGCGGCCGGCCGCACCTTCGTCTACACCGGCGATACCGCCGTCTGCTCGGCCGTTCAGGAACTGGCCCAGGGCGCCGACGTTCTCATGGCCGAAGCCTCCTGGACCCACGATCCGGCGAATCGTCCCGAGGGCATACATCTTTCGGGCACCGAAGCCGGCCGGATCGCGGCCGCGGCAGGTGTCGGGGAACTACTCCTCACCCACATCCCACCGTGGACCTCCCGCGAAGACGTCATCGCCGAGGCGAAGGCCGAATTCACCGGCCCCGTCCACGCGGTAACCCCAGGCGAAACCTTCGAGCTGTAATTTTGGCGGCCCCCCCCCCGCCGCCGGGGGGGGGGCGGGGCGGCGCGGGGCCGGCGCGGGGGGCCCCCCCCCCCCCCCCCCCCCGCCGATGTGAACCTGCAGGTGCTCACCCCGGACACCGCCGATCGGCTCGGAATCACCGGATCGGTTCCGGCGCTGGAATCGGTAGCGGCCGTGGCTGACTCGGATGTGCGCGCCCGATGCGTCGGGCTGGCGGTGGATGCCCACGCCCAGCTCGGGCGCATCGCGATACCGGGTTATCGAGATGCCTTCGGGACCCGTGCGCTCCGGGACCGGATCCTGGCCAAGATCGAACGAGCCGAGGAGATTCCCGCATCCTGGTGGGACGAACTCCGGGAGGCCGACGATCTGCTGGCGGCAACCATGGTCTCGCAGCGAGTCGATGTGGGCCGGGTCGATCTCGGCGCCATCCGGGTGGACGACGAGGTCGCCATGCTGCGTGCGCTGGTCTGGGAACGGCGCTGCAATGAGCTGGTGGCCTTACTGAACCAGGAGCCGGATCGTCAGGTGCTCCGTGACGCCGTGTACGCGCACAGCCAGATCGTGGAGCATCCCGCATTCGTCGTACTGCCGGCAACCGTGGCTGCCGGTGAGGACACTGCGGTGGAGCGTCCTGCCGGTGCCGCCGGGTCCCCGGTCACCGCTCCCACCGGTGCGGTATCTGCTCCGGATACCGGTTCCGGTCCGCCGGCGGGTGCTGTTGCGCCGCCCGTCGCGCCGCCGCCGGAAACTCGGCACACCAACTGAGTCCACGCTCCGCGCCGTAGCACCGGTAATCGGCAAATTCGCCGATCGGCAATTTCACCGAGGCCGGCCGGTGCGCGGCGGAGAGGCGATATCGCCGAATTCCACATGCACCGCTGTCCTGTTCGGGTGGCGACGGATTCGGCAACACACCGAGCGGGACAGCATCCGCCGTCCGGTTGTCGGCGTGCGGGTGTCTGTGGTGGTCGGCTATCCGGTGCCTGCGATGGCCCGCGGGTGCACACGGCATGAGACCCAGGGCTTCTCGGCCCTTCGAATCCGATATCGGCGATCGCCCGCCCGCGCGGGCACCCCGGGCGATCAGACCTGTTTGCTGGGAGGTGTCGGGCCGTAAGGTATATCGGTCTGCGGGGTCCCCGACGGTGGCGTGTTCCCGTTCGGTGGTGCAGTCTCGCCGGGGGTGGGTGATGCGCCCTGAGGAGCGGTGGGGTCGATGGGTGTGGGTCCGCCGGGGGACGGGGCCGGTTCGCTGGGCGGGGCTTCGCCCTCCTCTTCGTCCTTGTCCTTCTGCCCCAGGAGCTCGGGCAGCATCGGCATGAGGGCCATGGGGAGCATGGCCAGCATCGGCAGCATCGACCCGATACCACCCATGGCGTTCCCCATGGCCGCGCCGGCCTGAGTGGCCGTGCCGCCGCCGGACCCGCCGGCGCCCGAACCGCCGCCTGCCGCATCGATGTTGGTGTCCTGTGCGGCACTGACCTTGTCGTGGACAGCCGTTACCGCTGCCGCGATATGGTCGAAAATGGCAGCTTGCTGGGCGGCGTTGAGCTTTTTTCCGCGGACCGACCGCAAGGCCGCGTTGAGATCGGCCTCGATGTGCTGGATGGCGAAGAGGGTCTGAGCCTGCTCGGCCGCAACCCGCTGTGAAGTGCCGCCCACCTGGGCGTCCATATCGACCATGGAGTCCTGCCGGGCGCCCGCGGACATCACCTGCTGTTGGTACTGTTCGAAGCCTCTGCCGGATCCCGGCAGGTTCGCCGCCTGTACCTTGTCCGGAGTCTTTCCGCTCGCGGGTGGTGGCGGCGGATCGGTGCGCCCGAAGCCGAGGATGTCCACCGACTTCTGCATCGCCTGCTCAGCACTCTCGATGAAGGCGTTGACATCCGGTTCGTCGGGAAGTCGTACCAGCGAGATCTTGTAGAACGGTTTCGAGCCACCGGGCGCGGAGATGACCTGCAAGCCACCGGACGTCCCGGCGGCGGCGGAACCGGACGCGTTCTCCGCCTTGGCCCCAGTGGGCGTCCCGGTGGTTTCGCTCGTGGTCTTGTTCTCGGCGGCCAGTACTCGGTTACCGTCCAGGGCGGTGGTGGATCCGGGTTCCGCCGAACCGGACGTGGTCGAGAGCCGATGCCCCGTGGGGCCGGTGTCTGCGGTCCTGGTCTCCGGGGTGGTATCGGGGGTTTCGAGTTCCGCGTCGGTCGTTGCTGTTTCCATCCGCTGTCGTCGCCCTCCCGTGCTGTCTCCTTCATTGTCTTGTCTTCCTGAGGATGGGAATAGGACCGCCGTCGTTCACGCGGGTGTTGTCGCATAGTCGAAACAAATAAGAGGGCTGTATTGCCGAAAAGTTGCCCGGGGTGCCGGGGCAGGGAGGTAAGTCGGTGCGATGGGCGAGGGTGAGCTGATCGAATGCCCGCACTGACCGACGATGTGCACGGCGTACTGCAGGAGTTGCTCGGGCTGTACGGAGCGGGGCAGCCCGCCGATCGTGTCTCGGCGGCGTTATCGCAGAGTGCGGCCACCGAGCTGAGCCGGCTTTCCGGTTTCGGAGCCCACGGGTACGGGGACAAACTGGGCATCCATCGAACCGTGCTGGAAACACAGCACGGGCGAGACGGGATCGTGGGCAAGACGGTCACCGAATCGGGAACCGGCACGCTCACCGGCCGCGGGATCCTCACGACCCAGATCTCCGATCTGCAGACGCGTATCCAGGCCATCACCGCCGTCGGCGATACAAGATTTAGCGGTCCGGCACTGCTCGATTCCGCCCAGCAGACCATCGCCAACGCGACCAGGCAGGTGAACGCCGATATCGACGCGGCACGCAGACAGGCGGCGCAGATCATGCCGCCGGTGGCGCTCGCCGGCCGCCGCGCACATGCCGCGTCGCCGGCCCCCCGTAAGAGGCGGCGCCGCCGGCGTCCCCGAATGGTGTCGGGCCAGCAGGTCGGTACGCAACCGGTGCGCCGGCGAACCCGCCGGAATTGGGATAAGACGAAAGGCGGCCGGGCGGCGCAGGCCGCGGACGGTGCCCTGGGTCTGCCCTACATCTGGGGCGGCGGGGGCGCGGGCGGCCCCAGCGGCGGCGGATTCGACTGTTCCGGGTTGACCCAGTACGCCATCGCACAGGCCACCGATGGTGAAGTGGTGCTACCGCGGACCACCTATGAACAGATCTACGCTGGTGAACGTATCGATCCACGCGATGTGCGGGCGGGCGATCTGGTGTTCCCGGCCGGATCGTTCAGCGCCCGCGGGCCCGAACATGTGCAGTTGGCCGCCGGAAACGGGATGGTGATCGAAGCGCCGTATTCGGGTGCCACGGTAACCTATTCGCGCATGCCCCCCGATGCCGTGGTGATCCGGGTCGTCTGAGCAGGATTCTCGACCTTGGCCATTGAGCTACCCCATGAAGTCGTGGCGTTCCTGAACTTCATCGGTGTGCCCTACCCGGATATCGATGAGGACCAGGTGCGCGAGCTGGCCGGGCATGTGCGCACCTTCGCGGACGAGGTTTCGGAAACGCACGAATCGGCCACGGGCACGATCTCCGAGATGGGCGGGGTCTATCAGGGGCAGTCGTACCGCGCTCTGGTGGCGTCCTGGGCGCAACTGAGCTCCACACATATGGAGCGGCTCGACGAGTTGTGCAGGATCGTCGCCACCGCCTTGGAGATCGCCGCGGATGTGATCACCGCGGTGAAGGTGGCGGTGCTGGCCGAACTCGCGTTGCTCGCGTCCGCTTATACCGCGGCGATGGCCGCCACTGTGGTCACCTCCGGGGCCTCGGCCGCGCTGGGCCAGAGCTTGGCGCTGGCGGCTCGGCGGTTGGTCGGTGCCATGGAGGAGGTGCTCGTCGGGTACATCGTGGCGGAGGTGCTGGGCAAGGCAATCGAACCGCTGGAGGCGGCGGTTTCGGACATGGTCCAGGGCGCGGTGTACGGCGCGAGCGCCGATATGCTGGGCGTGGACCCCGGGCGCAGTGACGTGGTGCTCGTCGACCCGGACGAACTCCGGCGCTACGCCCAGGTTCTCGACGATCACGCCGACGACATCATGAAGCATGCGGTCAAGTTCGGTGAGAATGTCGCGGCGCTCGATTTCAGTACGCCGGTCGGCCCGCCGGGGGGCGCCACGCCTTCCGCTGCCGGCGGCCGGCCCGGCACGACCGGCCCGGGCCCGACGGTCGCGCCGAGTGGGCCTCCGGGGTCCGGTGTCCCGGCCGACAACCCGGCTCAGCGGAACTGGATACCCGGTCCTGCCCGGGGCGGGCATCTTCCGGGGGACAGTGTTACGCCGGATCCGGCCGAGAGCCCGCCGCGATCGGCCGCACCGGACGGAAGTGGGGCGGCGGCACCGGGTGGCGTCTCGGCGCCGGGTAACGGGCCGCCCCCGGCGACCGCCCCCCGGTCCGAGGCCGGGTCGTCCATCGAGGCCGCGCCGACGCCGGCCGCCGCACCGGGGCCGGAGGTTGCCGGTATCCGTGCCGAAGCGGATGCGGCGCGCGGGCCGGATGCGGCGCGGGGCCCGGCTCCGGCGTCGCTCGAGCCTGTCAGGGCAGCAACCGATATCGGCCCAGCCGCTCATTCGGCCGCAGGTGTGGGGGAGGCTGCCGGAAACGCGCCCCACACGGTGCCGGGTGACCGGACCGAAACGCCGCCGGGCGGGGCCGCCGCGACCGGTCAGGCACGGGATCAGCCGAATCCGTGGAACCGGCCCGCCGCGCAGGCCACCGGGCAGGCGAATCGCGCTGTGGGGCCTGCGCCGGGGACGAAATCGCCCGGTGCGGGTATCGCTGCGAGTCGGTCGGGCGGCCTGCGGAAGCGGAGTCCCTGGGCTCGGCCGGCCAATGAACCGGTGTCCACACCGACACCGTGGTCGAAGCCGGACGAGACAGCGGCGCAGCCGGTTCCGCCGCGTCCTGCGGTTGTGGCGGCGAAGGAGAGCCCACCACCTTCGATCGCGGTCTCCGGATCGCGGGCCGAGCCCGAAGGGGCGGGGGGCGAATCCGGCACGGCCGCGGTGGTCGCACCGGAGCCGGAACGCGACGAAGCCGGGCGGGCCGCAGTGGTTTCGGCTCCGCCGTTACGGGACGAAGGTCCTCCGCGCGGTTGACAGTCGAGTGCGGCGGCCAGTGGCTCGCTGTTTCCACCGGCCGCCGCGGGCAGGTCATCAGGGATGAGGGAACTGATGACCTGCAGCTGACTATATACATGAATAATGTACCGTTCAATAACGGCGCTATAACCATTGTAGTGGCCGGCGGATTCGGTCAGTGGCGGCGGGTGGGCCGTATTCCTTCTGCGTCGGCGTGAGGCGAACAAGTAGCAAATGAAAGGCGCTGCACTTCTGATTGTTCAGCGGTCCGGTGGGCTTGGGGTCCGGCTGGAAGCAGGTCGAGGTCCGGCACGGATTCGCCCGGACCTTGCCGTCCTATCATGTGCCGCTAGACAGTGGATAAAAGAATATGAGGGATGTATGCGTGCGGGCAGTGAGCGTGCGGGATCTCGGCCGGGCAATATCCGGCAATCGCCGCAATCCGTTTACACCGCCGTCACTTCCCAGTGGGGGGAAATAGCCGGGGAGTGGGTGGGTCCGTCGTGACATACCCTGCCTTCAGACGAGGGTCGGCGGAAGGGAAGTCCGAGTTGTCAGCGGCCGAAGACGCGTTCTACACGGGCGTGCAGAGTTTGGGACTGGTCGCCGGTGGGGTGCGCAACGAGGAACATGCGCGCGCCGCGTTCACGGCGGCCACTGATCTCGATCCGGATATGTGCGATGCCTGGCTGGGCCGGGCGATGGCGGGTGAAATCACCCCGGAAGTCATCTACGGCGCCTACCGCTCCTCCCACAATCTGTACCGCGACCAGCAGCGTGCCGGACTGGCCGACCGAGCGCTGTGGTGTCAGGTGGAGATCGGCGTCTTCGGCCTGCGGGTAGCCATGGCCGACCGCGACCAGATAGCCATATCGCAGGCCTGTGCATACGCCGACGGTGGTGAGTGGCAAGAGGCGGCATCCATCCTGGACGAACTCCGCGGCGACGATGTCGCCGATTTCGCCCGGATTTCGCTGTTCTATCGCACCGGCCGCTGGCCCGATGTGCTCACCGCGCGGACGGCGAAACCGGTACTCGAGGACGGGTTGCTCGATATCGCCGCCGAACTGATGGCCACCAGCGCCCTCGCGCATCTCGGCCGGTTCGGGGAGGCACTGCCCCGTGCGCAGCGGATCGTGGAGGACAGCCAATCCGGCAATCTTTCCTATATCTGGGCCGACGCGCACTACCTGCTGGGCATGATCCAGCGGCACAGCGGCGAACACGAGACGGCGGACAGGCTGCTCAAGGGTTTGCAGGGGTCCGGTCTGTGGCCGAATCGCCCGCAGTGGCAGCAGGCCGTCCGCGATAAGAACTTCCGGCTCGAGGTGACCACGCCCGCGGTGATCGCCTCCCGTACCGATATCTGGAATCCGAAATCGGGTGACGATCCCGCCGAGGTGGCGGCGAGCGCGGCCAAGGCCGAACGCGATGCACTCCTGGAGGAAGCATCGAACCTTCTGCAGTCGCAGATCGGTATGGATTCGGTCAAGGAGCAGGTCGACCGGCTCAAATCCGGCGTGCTGATGGATCAGGTACGTGCCAAACGCGGGCTGGCCGTGGATTCACGGTCCAACCATCTGATCTTCTCCGGCCCGCCCGGAACCGGTAAGACCACCATCGCCCGGGTGATCGCCAAGATTTTCGCCGGGCTCGGCGTGGTCGAGAACGCCGAGGTCATCGAGGCGTCGCGCAACGATATGGTCGGCACACACCTCGGGCATACCGCGCCCAAGACCAACGCGCTGATCGATTCGGCGCTCGGTGGCGTGCTGTTCATCGACGAGGCCTACACCCTGATCCAGGAGGGGCTCTCCGGCGGTGACGCCTTCGGTAAGGAGGCCGTCGATACGCTGCTGGCGCGGATGGAGAACGACCGCGACAAACTGGTCGTGATCATCGCCGGTTACGAGGCGGAGATCGATCGGTTCCTGCAATCGAACGAGGGCCTGTCCTCGCGCTTCACCAAACGGGTCCGTTTCCCCAGCTACGATCCGGCCGAACTGGTGCAGATCGCCGACCATATCGCGGGCAAGAAGGATTCCATCCTGTCCGATCAGGCGCGTGAGGTGCTGCGCGACCGGTGTACCGAGATGTCGGAGCAGAGCCGTAACGGCCGGCGACTCATCGACCTGGCGGGTAACGGCCGGTTCGTGCGCAATGTGGTGGAGGCCGCCGAGGCCGAGCGCGATTTCCGGTTCACCCGGGACAATGTCGATATCGCGGCGCTCACCGACGAGGAACTGATGACCGTGGATGCCTTCGATATCACTGCGGCACTGCAGGGGCTGGCGCCGGCCGGAAAGTAACGTCACCCGTTCGACTCGGAGGGTATTCCCAGCGTTGGGGAGTCTCTGGCGCTGGGGTGCGCGTTAGGTTGTGGCCGAGGTCGGCGGAAGGAACATATACCGGTGGCACGCTTCCGGGTGGTGACCAAACACCAGGTTTCGGGTTGGCGGTTTCTGCTCCATCGGATCGAGCACGCCCTGGTGCGCCGGGACGCCTCGATGATCGACGACCCGTCCCGGGGCCGGTCCACCGCGCTTGCCATCGGAGTCGCGCTGGCCTGTGTGGGTATCGCTGGGGCGGCTGTCCTCGCCTTCTTCAAACCCGCCAAACCGGTCGGGAACTCGCCCATCCTCGCGGAAAAAGACAGTGGCGCACTGTATGTGAAACTCGGCGAGCGACTGCACCCCGCGCTCAACCTGACCTCGGCGCGACTGATCGTCGGGCAGCCCGCGAATCCGGTCGAAGTCTCGCGTAGCGAACTGGAGAAGTACCCGCGCGGCGCCTGGGTCGGTATTCCGGGCGCGCCGGGACAAATAAACGATGTGGCCGAGAAGGATTCGGAATGGACGGTGTGTGATACCGCCCGAACGGGGGCGGCGGCGCCGGTCGACCCGAAGACGGGTTTGCCCATCCTGTCCCGCTCCGCTGTTCTCACTACGGCAATAGCCGGTCCGCTGACCGTGGACGATGACACCATTCATGAAATGCGCCCACCGCAGGCGCGGTTGTTACGTGGTGAAGACGCGACCTGGCTGGTCTACCACGATACGGAAAAGGGTGTGGTACGGGCAGAAATAAATATGGCCGAATCACCTGTGCTGCTGGCTCTCGGAATCGACTCGACGGCGACGGTGGCTGCCGCCTCGCCCGGCCTGCTCGGCGCCATTCCCGAGGTGCCGCCGATCCGGGTACCCGAAGTACCGGATGCCGGTGCGCCGGTGATATTGAAACCCACACTGGACGCAGTCGTCGGTTCCATCGTCACCTCGTCCACACCGAATCAGCCCGCCGTCTACTATCTGGTCTCGAATTCCGGACTGGTGCGGGTCAGTCCGGTGCTGGCCGCCATCGTGCGCAATGCGAACTCACACGGAGCGGTGGCCACCACAACCATCAGTCCCGATGTGGCGGCGGCAAATCTGCGGCCCGGCGACTGGCCGGGCACGGCCACCTACCCGACGCAGCCGGTCGAGATCCTGGACCCCATCGGTGACCTGATCACCTGCTACCACTGGGCCCGCACCGGTACCGATCCGAACGCGCACACCAGGCTGCTGTTCGGCCGGGAGCTCCCGCTCGCCCAGCAGGAACGGGGCCGGACCGTGCAGCTCGTCACGGCGCCCTGGTCCGGCGGCGCAACCGCCGATTATGCGTATCTGCCCCGGGACACCGGAAAGTTCGTCCAGGTCACCGGCGCCGAACCCGGCTCACCCCTGCGTGAGTCCCTGTTCTGGATCACCGACAGTGGTGTCCGCCACGGGATCGACGCGGATGTACAAGGCGGTAAGGGCGACAAGACCTTGTCCGCGCTCGGCCTGAAAGAACCGCCGCCCGCGCCGTGGAGCATCGTTTCGTTGTTCGCGGTGGGGCCGACCATTTCGGTGGCCGACGCGATGATCCAGCACGACGGTATACCGACGAATATGGCGGGTGTGCAGATGCAGGGCAAGAAATGACGGCGACTCGCCGATTCGTGCGGCCGGCCCGGATGGTGCGTGGGCCCAAGGCTCCGGCCGTCACCGAATTGCGTTTGCAACCGCCGACCGAATTGCCTCGGCCGGTGCCGCTGTCGCGGCTGAAGATGATCATGCCGCTGATCATGGTGGTGGCCATGATCGGGATGATGGCGATGATGTTCTCCGGTGGGCGCGCCATGTCCCCGATGATGATGATGTTCCCGATGATGATGATCGTGTCGATGGTCGGCATGCTCGGCGGGACATTGGGCGGTAGCGGGGGAGCGAACAGTACTGCGGCGGGATTGAACGAGGAACGCAAGGACTACCTGCGATCGATCACCGATAACCGCAAAACCGTGCACGAAGCCGAAACCGAGCTGTACGAATATCTTTCCTATACGCATCCGGGACCGATGGGGCTGGGCCGCCTGGTCGGCGGCCACCGGATGTGGGAGGTGCAGGTCGCCAATCCGCAGTTCCTCCGAGTCCGGATGGGGCGTGGCCGGATCGCGAACCAGGTCCGGGTCATCGTTCCGGAAGCCGCCCCGACCTCCGATCTCGATCCGGTCGGGGTGGTCGAGCTGACCAGGTTCGCCAAGGCGTATTCGACTGTCGGCGGTATGCCGGTGGCGATCAATCTGTTGTCGGCCCCGCTGGTCGGCCTGGACGGCGATCAGGCCGCGGTGGCCGGGCTGGCCCGGGCAATGGTCGCCGAGATCACCGTCCTGCACGGACCCGATCAGGTCGCGGTGGCCGCGGTACTCAACGATCCGGACAGTCCGGAATGGGCATGGTTGAAATGGCTACCGCACACCCAGCATCCGACCGAAACGGATGCCATCGGGTCGAGCCGGATGGTGTATCGCACCGTGGCCGAGTTGCGGACCAAAGTTTTGGCCGGCCTCAATCGTGGGCCGTTCTCCGCGAACAACGAGCCGACGATGGACAAATCGCATTACGTACTGCTCGTCGAATCCGGGGGTGCGAACACCGACCGTGACATCTCCGGTATCGACGGCTGCACCTGGCTGCGATTGGGTGAGTCCGAGCAGTCGCTGCCGCGGTCACTGAGGTTCACCGTCGGTGCGGAGCACACGCTCGAGGAGATAACGCCACGTGGCAGCCGCCTCGTCGGCACCGCGGATACCATGTCGGTGCCGCAGGCGATGGCGATCGCGCGGCGCCTTTCTCCCTACCGATTGTCCACCGTGGTGGAGGCGGTGGCCGCGGAGCAGGCCAGCGGGAGTACGTCCTGGGAAGATATGGTCGGCATCACCGATCCGGGAAATGTCCGGGTGGACAGGCAGTGGCCGGCCCGCCGCGATGCCGACCGCAATCGTCTCAACATTCCCTTCGGACACGACCCCACCGGTCAGCCGGTTTTCCTGGATATCAAGGAATCCGCCGAGGAAGGTATGGGCCCGCACGGAATGTGCATCGGCGCGACCGGGTCGGGTAAATCGGAGTTCCTGCGCACGCTGGTGCTCTCCGCGGTCGCCCAGCATTCCCCGGATGTGCTGAACCTGCTACTGGTCGACTTCAAGGGGGGTGCGACCTTCCTCGGGTTCGACCGGCTCTCCCATGTGACCGCGGTGGTCACGAATATGGAGGAGGAAGCCGACCTCGTCACTCGTATGGAAGACGTGATCAACGGCGAGATGGCTCGTCGGCAGCGTATCCTGCGTGACGCGGGGAACTTCGCCAGTGTCGCGGATTACGAGAAGGCACGGGAACAGGGTGCGCGGTTCGAGCCGCTGCCGACCTTGCTGATCATTCTGGACGAATTCGCCGAACTGCTGGAACAGCACCCGAGCTTTTCCAAACTCTTCGTGGCGATCGGCCGCCTGGGGCGATCGCTGCGGATCCATTTGCTGCTGTCCTCGCAGAAGGTACCGGCGAACCGAATGGGTGAACTCGAGGCGCACCTGTCCTATCGGATCGCGCTGCGCACCAACCAGACCAGCGACTCCCGCGATGCCATCGGCACCGCCGATGCCTACCATCTGCCGAAGAAGCCGGGGTCGGGCTATCTGCGGGTCGGCGCCGGTGATCTCCAGCGGTTCCAGGCAGCATATGTGGGTGCGCCGTACAGCCCGCCGGCCCAGGCCACGGCGTCGAGCGCGCAGCGAGCCCGCCGTCCCGGGGGAGGGTACAAACCGCCGCAGCGCTTCACCGCCGCGCGCATTGTGGAATCACGCCCGGTACAGGTGGTCGAGCCGCTCACGGTGCCCGAACCCGAGGAAAACGACGGCGAACCCGAGACCGTCATGGAAACCGTGCTGCAGCAGTTCGCGCGGCACGGGCGCCCGGCGCACAAGATGTGGTTGCCACCACTGGGCGTACCTCCGACGCTGGACCGGTTGAGCCAGGCCGTCGAGCCCGGCGCGCTCCGGCTGCCGTGGGCGCTCATCGACAGACCGCGTCAGCAGCGCCAGGACGTCTGGTCTGTGGATCTTTCCGGGGCGGGTGGTCATGTCGCGGTGGTGGGTGGACCGCAATCGGGTAAATCCACGTCCCTGCTGACACTGATTCTCTCGGCTGCGCTCACCCATACTCCCGAGCAGGTGCAGTTCTACTGCTTCGATTTCTCCGGCGGCCTGTCCTCGATACGGACGTTGCCACACGTCGGTTCCGTGGCCGCGGCGCGCGATGTCGACCGGATCCGGCGGACCTTCGCGCTGATCCGGAATGTGATCGCCTCCCGCCAGGCACTGTTCGACCACCTCGGTATCGATTCCATGCGTGAATTCCGGCGACGGCGGAGCACACCTGAAGGGGCGGCCGAGTTGTCGTCCTACGGCGATGAGCACGGTGATGTCTTCATCGTCGTGGACGGCTGGGATATCGGGTTCGCTGTCAACGGCCCGTACTACGACGAGTACATGCCGACGATGGAAACCGTGGCCCTGCAGGGCCTCAATTACGGTGTGCACCTGGTGATCAGCAGTTCACGCTGGGCAGCGATCCGGCCGAATATCAAAGACCTGATCCAGACACGGCTGGAGATGAGGCTGGGTGACCTGACCGATACGGCCTTCAACGCGCATCGGGCCGTCGTGGCTGCGGTGCCTCCGAATCGCCCCGGCCGCTGTATTTCCAACGACGCCCTCCATATGCTGACCGCGCTGCCTCGTATCGACGGCAGCGGAGACGCCGATACCGCGGCGGCCGGGTTGAGCGCGGCGATCACCCAGGTGAGCCAGACCTATCCGGGGCGGCAGGCGCCCGCGGTCCGGCTACTGCCCGCCCAGGTGACGATGCCGGAAATCCTGGCCGCCGTCCCACGCCCCACCAATCTGGCCGAACGCCTGGCGATTCCCTTCGGAATTCGTGAATCCGATCTGGCGCCCGCTGTGATCGACTTCGGATTGTCCACCCATTTCGTGGTGCTGGGTTCGTCCGGCTGTGGGAAGTCGACTGTGCTGGCGGCTCTGCTGGAGTCGATTCGGACCCGCTTCACCAGCGATGAGGCGCGGGTGCTGCTGATCGATTATCGCCGTCAGCACATGGACGCGCTGCCGCCGGAAATGCTGGTCGGATATCTGACCAGCGGCCGGGATCTGGTGGAGAACCTGCCGGCCGTCGCGGAGCGGCTGCGGACTCGCCGGCCACCGGACGGGGTGACCTCCCAGCAGCTCAAGGAACGGTCCTGGTGGAGCGGGCCGGAGATTTTCGTGGTGGTCGACGACTACCATATGGTCGCCCAGCGCGGCCAGATGAATCCGCTGGACTCGCTGAAGGATCTCATCGTCGACGGCCGCGATACCGGTTTCCATTTGGTCGCCGCCCGCAATATCGCGCAGGCGGACAGTGCCATGTACGACAGTGTGCTCGGTCAGGTCAAGAACCTGAACTCGTCCGGTTTGATCATGGACGGCACGAGATTGGACGGGATGCTCATCGGCGATGTGAAACCCACCAAGCAGCCGGTGGGCCGCGGAATTCTGGTGGAACCGCTGACATCGACGAAGGACCTGGTGCAAGCGGCGTGGATACCCGAGTGACGACTGTGCCCGGGGGCCGCTCAGTGGGACTCCCCAGTGCCGGGAATGGCCTAGCGTTCTCTGTGTACTGCTCTGTTACCGGAAGTTGGTGACGGGCGTGGAGATTGATCGATCGGAGCCTCGATGATCCCTATCCAAATCACCCCTGATCTGCTGCCGGCGATCAGCGCGGCATTTACTGCGCAGGAAGCCAATCTGACCGGTACGGTCAACGCCACGACACCGGAGCTGATGCCGGCCCCCACCGGATTCCATATGCCGGGCGTACTCATGTCGGTCGGTTTCAGCTCGTTCGGAGCAGTGTTGTCCACTCTCCTGGCTGCCGGTAGCGTCGCGAAGCTCAACGGCGTCGCCACAATAATTCCGGCCGCTGGCACCTTCGAGGCGACGGATACTGCCGGGAGTGTATCGGTCGCCGCCGTCGGCGATGCCGTGGCTGCTTCGGTACACGGAAACTGATCGACCTGGTCGCGGAGTGAGGGTGCTATGCCTTTCTTCGAGTACTTCGCGCTGGAGCCGATCCAGAATCGGGACCTGATCGATAGCGGGCCCGGCGCGGCTCCGATGTACGACGCTGCACGTGCCTATTCGACGGTGGACTATGCGCTCGAATCGGCGGCGGCCGGTACCGAAGGTCTGTTGAAAGACCTGGGGGAGGCATGGCCCGCCGGGATGAGCGCCCAGCGTGCACAGGCGGCATTCGCCGAGCACAACCAGTGGGTGAAGGATCAAGCCCGCATCGCGGCGCAGGTGGCCGAGCTGGCCGGTCGTGGGGTGAAGCTGCACAGCACAGCACTCGCGGCGATGCCGCCCAGGCTCGAGATCGAAATGGTGATGGCGGCGCTGGCGGCAACAGCCGCGGTGATGGCCACCAGTGGGGCGGTTGCCTCGGCCGGTGCCGGTCCGGTTTCTGCGGCCGCAGCATTGGTTTTCGCCCCGGCAAGCGCGGCCCATGCCCTGTTGGAGGCGAAGTATCACGAGCTGAGGATTCGCGCCGGCAGTGCCATGATGGGCTACGAGCTCGGAGCTGTGGGCCTGCTCCTGGACTTGGCCGCGACGGCGGGCTCGCTCACACCGCCGCCGCCGATCGCGATGCCGGGCCCGGGGGCGGGGCCGCCGCCGCCTGGTCCGGAGGTCACCGGTCTACTGCACAATTTGGCCGACAAAGGGCCCGACAGCCCGTATATCCCCACGGACTCCGGGCCCGGGCCGGGCCCCGGCGGGGGTTCCGAATCTTCCGGTGGCGGACCGGAGACCGGTGGTGACGGCGGGAGTTCCGGCTCCGGCGGCGAAGGGCCGGACCCGGGGCCCTCGGGTTCGGACGGGCAGCCGTTGCCCGACCCGCAACAGCCGATGACGCCCGAGCCCGGATACGGCCCCGGCCTCGACGGCTACGGTGCCGATACATCGACATCCAGCCCGTTGCTCGGGGTTTCGTCGCAGTCGACGACGCTGGCAGCTCTCAACGGCGGCGCCGGTGCGCTGGCCGGATACGGGATGGTCCGCGGCGGTATCGGTTCGATGCCGGGTGCGGCTACCGGTTTCCGGTTACCCACGGGGTGGGCCCCCGGGAAAGGCATGGCTTTCGGCGCGAGCAATCCCGTTGCGGCTCCGGCGGCACCGGCCCGCACTGCGCCGAAGCGGGTATCGGCGCCGACCGCGCGAATGCGGCGGCGTCGCCAGGAGGAGGAAACGGCGAAGGGGAAGGTTTTCGCCCCGGGCGAGCAGTTCGAGGTTCCCGAATTGGAACGGCCACCGGATATCGGAATCATCGAATACCGGGACGAAGAACCGGATATCGAGCTGTCCGTGGACTCCTCACTCGTGGGAGTACTGGACCAGCTCGGCGAAGAGACCGAGACGGAGAATGGATACAGCACCCGGTAAGTGGCCGGGGATCGCCGAAGCAATGGAAGGAAGAACATCATGGCTGAAGGTGCAAGTGCCGCCCCGGGGATACCCGGAAGTAAACCTGGCGTAACCGAGGCAAGTGAAGAAGCACTGCTGACTTTCGTCAAGCAGTCGGACGGGCCGGCGCAGCGGCATCAGGCGCTGCTCGGAAAACTCAAAGCAGTGCAGATGGAGCTGCAGGGTGCGTTCAAGGGAGTGGCCGGCGATGCGGTCAACGGAAGTTTCTCCGAAACCATCAGGGCCGGTGAATCCGTTGCGCGGTATCACGAGCAGATCGTCCAGGGTATCGTGAATGCGAGTTCGCAGTTCGCTCAGCAGGATGCGGATGCCATGAGCCAGGTGATGAGCCGGATGAACGCCGATCTCGGCTCTTTCGGCGGCGGTAGCGTGGACGGTGAGGTAAGTTCGTCCAATGCGGCCACAACTTTGATCGCCAATCCGAAGGTGGATACCAACTTCTGAACTTCCGCCACCTGATTCGTCAATCATTCGTACCGGAAAGGTAGAATTCGATGGCTAAACCTATTTATACCGATAATGGCATTATCGACACCAATATGGAAATGGTGCAGGCTGTTATCGGTGAGATGGAAGAAAATCTCGCAGATCTGGTGCGCCTGAAAAATGGGTTGCTGGATGCGTTCAAAGGCCAAGGCTCCGATGGCTATTCGGGTACGGCGCAGGAGCTGGAGAAGCGGCTCGAAGCCTACCGGAGCAGTATTACTCAGCTGAAGGGCGCGACCTCCGGGGCCGCCCGGATGATCACCGATGCGGACGCGAATGTCTACAGGCTGTTCGCGGGCATAGTGTGAGGAGGCGAGTGTCGCATTGACCGACCACGCGTCGATGAGCGCAGCATCGGCGGCGGTGGAATCCGGGGACCCGGTATCGGTGGATCTCGATGTCGATGCCGCCCTTGTCCTGAAGGATCTGGTCGGCATCGACAACTATCCTCTGGTCCTCGCGATTATGCCGACCATCTTCCGGATCTCCGACCGCGACCGAGTCCGGGCCGCGGTCGTGGACCAGCTCACCGCAGACGGAATCATCTCCGGCGGCGAGGTGGATCCGGTGGTGGCCGGTTGGCTGCGGTGTCTGGCCCGGCCGGATACCGAGCTGGCCGTCCGGGTGATCGACAACGGTCGCGGCGGGCACGCCCCGACCATGCTGCGCCTGTCCTTCGTTCGCAGCGGGGAACAGCACGTCCTCGCCGTGCGCTGTGACGACGAGGTCGTCATCCAGTCGGTATTCCACAAGGGGTCGCAGCCGGATACGCTCACCGCAGTTCTGGAATCTGTACTCGGTGAGTATCCGAAACTGGATTTCGACCCCTTCACATCGGTCGATGCCGAACCGGACGATCCGCCGCAGGATTCGGACGGGGTACGGGCCGGGCTGCGTGACCTGGGTGCCACACCGCGGACCGCGAATGTGCTCACCCGCGCCCTCGGCGAAATCGTCCGCCAAGCCGAGGTGCTCATGATCGAACATCGGGACGGCGGCCCCGAAACACCCGACTTCACAATCTGTATGAACGTATTGGACACGTTATCCGGGCGGTTCGTGATCACCCCCAGCGTGGCGTTGGACGGCCGGATGCACAAGACCTTCCGGCCGGGTGACCGCGCAGCTCTGCACAGTGGTATCAACACCCTGGCAGAGCTCCTGCCGGGGAGCAGTTGGTTCGATACCGCGCGCACCGGTTGACGTTCCAGTGCTGGATGAGAGGACGGTGAGATGAACCGGGCACCGACAACCAACGGCGACGCTTCCGCGGCGCTCACAAGGGGTGGGTACGACGCGTACTTCGCACAGCTCGAGGATCGTCCGCCGGAGGCGCCCGCACCGGGAGCAGCGAATTCGGCCGGTGCCGCGGTGAGCAATGGTTCCTCGATATCCGAACCACAGCCGGACCAACCGGCCCGTGAGGCCGCCCCGGCGGATTCCGGTACTTCCTCTCAACACAACGGCGCGGCACCGCAACCGGGAACGATATCCTCACCGGTCGCCGGTCCGGCACCACAACCCGCCACGTCGCCGGGGCCGGAGACGAGCGGGATCGGTGACGGTGAGCTGGCCGAGCTGCGTCGACGGGCAGCCGACGCGCATCAGCAAGCGGCCGAGGCCGAACGGCAGGCGATTGCGCAGCGTCAACAGCAAGCAACTCCGGAGCCGGGCCCGGCTTCGGCCGGCGCCGCCGTCAACCGGCCCGACGGGCTTTCTCCAGGGGATACAGGGCACGGACCCGCGCAACCCGGCCCAGGTATGGCACCGCCCGCAGCAGCTGCCTCCACGAATTACGCGGCACAACACAATCCGGCCGCGCAACCCGGTATCCACGGCGGGTACGGCGCGTCGCCGGGTCCCGTACCGGCGCAGCCCACAACGGACCAATCGCGAGTTCCCGACCGCATCAACCGGCAGGCCTACGAAACCACCGGCCGGATAGAGGTTCTGCCGCCCGCTCTGGCGTCTGCCGAGCTGCTCGCCGAGATCGCGGCGGTCCGGCAGGCGCACCTGCGCTCGAACAAGGGCGTGCGCGGTGCGCTCAACAAAGTCGGTTTCAATATCGGGCTTTCACCGGCCGAACAGCGTGCCGAAAGCCGCCGTACCCGGATCCGCCGCCAGCTCACCGCGCCGTACCAGGTCGCGGTGGTGAGCGTGAAGGGCGGGGTCGGCCGCACCACAACCGCCGCGGGTCTCGGGTCCACCTTTGCCAGGCTACGGCCCGATCGAGTGGTCGCCGTCGACGCCAACCCGGATTTCGGCGATCTGTCCAGCCGTACGGCACGGCATCAATATGGGCTCACCCTGCGCGATCTCGCCGCGGCAGGGGAACGGCTCGACTCTTTCTCCGCTGTCCACTCCTACACCGCGGTCAATACCGCGGACCTGGCTGTTATCGCGTCGCCGTGGAACACCGATGCAGCCGAGGCACTGACAGGAGACGAGTACCGGCGCGGAGTACAGATACTGCGGCGCCACTACAATCTGCTCGTGGTCGATTGTGGAACCGGTGTGCTCGATTCCTCGACGAACAGTGTCCTGCACTCCAGTGACGCGGTAGTCGTGGTAACACCCGCGACTGTGGGCGGTGTGACCGGCGCGGTAGCCACTCTGAACTGGCTGAATTCCCACGGGTTCGAACATCTGATCGCGAGTTCGATGGTCGCCATCGTGCGGCAGCATCCGGTCAAACCCACGGTGGATGTCGAAGCCATCGAGAAGCTGTTCGCCTCGGCCCAGCGGCCGACCGTGCAGATACCGTTCGATCCGCATCTCGCCGAGGGCGGCGAGATCGATCTGCGCATGTTGCAGAAGGAAACCGCGCTGGCATTCGAAGATCTGGCGGCCGGTCTGGCCGATGATTTCCCCGGCTATTCGGCCGATCCGTCCGGTGGTGAACCCGGAGCCATGCGGTGACCGCAGTGCAGACGGCGCCGCCGTCCCCCGCGGGCGGGGCGGCCCCGGCCGAGGTCGCGCGCGCCCGGATCGCGGTGATGGTTGCCACCTATCAGGTGGACGTGGTGGTACCGACCAAGTTCACCGTGGAAACCTTCATCGACGATCTGGTGGCGGTACTCGCGGATGCGATCGGTGACCCGGAGGTGGATTTCAGTCCGCCGCAGGGCCAATGGAGTCTGGCGCGGCCGGGCGAGCCGCCGATCCCGCGCTGGCGCAGCCTGGGCGATCACGATATCGTCGACGGCACAGTCCTGATGCTCGCTCCGGTCGAATCGGCCGAGGTGTTCACGCCGGTCGTCGAGGACATCACCGATGCGCTGGCCCTCATCAACGAGCGTGAGTTCGCCGAATTCGATGCCGATACCGCGGCCGTTGTCGGGTTGGTGGTCTTCGGAATCGGTGCCGCAGGAATCGCCGGCATGCTGTCCTGGACGTGGACGCAGACGGCCTCGCTGTTGTGGTGCGGTCTACCGGCGTTGCTACTCGGTGTGCTGTGCTGGGCGGCGGCTGTCGCGATCCGCGGTAGCGGGGCCAAACGGCGGATCTCGCTGGGCGCCGCTCTCGCCGCACTGCCGCTGTTGTTCGCCGGCAGTGCAATGCTGGTGCCGCCGGCCTACGGTGAGCCGGGGCCCTTCGCGCCGGCCAATATCGCGGCAGGAGCCGTGGTCACGGCCGTGGCGGCGATGGCGATGATGCGGCTCACGGGTTCGGGTATCGCGACCTTGATGAGCATCTCCGTTCTCGGTATCACGGTCACCGCGGCAGTGCTTCCCCTGACCTACTTCGACCTCGTCACCAGGCAGGTCGCCGGCGGTGCGGTGTTCGTCGGCCTGGTGCTGCTCACTCTCGCCCCTCGGATCGCCGTGCTGATCGCCAAGATCCGGCCCCCCGACCTGCCGGACCCGGGCAACGAAGTGAACCCTGCCACGCTCACCGATATCTTCGATGCCGAAACCCACCGCGATGTGGAGCAGGACGCCGAGGATGCGGCAGCCGCGGAGCAAACGCGGCGCAGCAACGAGGTAGGTATCGAGAGCCGGGCGCGACTGGCGGTCACCAGCCTGCGTGGGCTCGTGGTGGCCATTTCGGGGCTGTTGTCGGTGGCGACCGTGATCTGTGCGGCGGTGAGTCCGGGCGGTATCCGTGAAATAGTCATGGGGGCTGCGGTTGCCGGACTCCTGGCCATGCGTTCGCGCTGGTACCCCGACCGTATCCAGGCGATTGCGCTGATCTCGGGATCTTCGGTGACGGTGCTCGGCGTCGGCTCGGTACTGGTGGGGGCCTATGGATCTCCTTTCGCACGCCTGGCCGTCGTTCTCATCGTGACAGTGATCGCCGCCGCCGCGTTGACGGCCGCACTACGTCTGCCCGGTAAGCGGCTGACACCGGTTACCCGCAGGATCATCGACTTGATCGAGTACGGGCTCATTCTGGTGGTCCCCGTGATCGCCTTCTGGATCATGGGTATCTACACCGCTATGCGAGGAATCTGATGGGACCGGGCAGGGTCCTGGCGGCGGCGCTGGCCGTACTCGTCGTGAGCGTCAGTGGTGGGCCTGCGGCCGCGATGGAGCCGCCACAGGCCGTGGTGGGCGCACCACCGCCGGACGGCCCGCCGGGACCGGAAGGTCCCACCAAACAGGACAGCGGCTGCCTGGCGACCGGTGTGCTGGACGATACCGATATATCGCGGACACCGCCGGCGGAGCTGGCGTTGAATCTTGCCGAGGCACGCACCCTGAGCCGCGGCGCCGGTGTGACGGTAGCCGTGGTCGATACCGGGGTATCACCGCATCCGCGCTTGCCCACGCTGGCACCAGGCGGTGACTACATGACCGCGGGTGGGGACGGACTGCAGGATTGTGACGCCCACGGCACGCTGATTGCCGGGATCATCGCGGGCGCAGCCGATCCGGCGGACGGGTTCACCGGGGTCGCGCCGGAGGCGCGGATACTGTCCATCCGCTACCGATCCGGCGCAATCCGGCCGGATCAGTTCGTGGGGGACGAGCGTGCGCGCCAGGCGAGGGAACTGCGGACGTTGTCGCGGGCCATAATTCGTGCGGCGAACCTCGGCGCGGGAATCATCGCTGTACCACTGCCGATCTGTGTCGATACCGATTCCGGTGCCGATCTGGGTGTGCTGGCGGAAGCGGTCGGATACGCCGTGCATTCACGTGGATCGCTGATCGTGGCCGGTGCGGGTAACACCGGAGGTCAGGGCTGCAACACCCAGAACCCCGGTTACGATCCGGCCCGGCCGAGTGACCCACGTAACTGGCGTGATGTCCGGACTGCCTCCGCCCCAGGTGTCTTCAGTGAGTCGGTGCTGTCGGTAGGAATGACTACCGCTCACGGCGGACCTGTCGACGAATCGCTCAGGGGTCCATGG
Source organism: Nocardia carnea (assembly GCF_029868325.1). Taxonomy (GTDB): domain Bacteria; phylum Actinomycetota; class Actinomycetes; order Mycobacteriales; family Mycobacteriaceae; genus Nocardia; species Nocardia carnea_C. The sequence goes on along the minus strand of NZ_JARWNW010000129.1, from coordinate 936 downwards.
GTGACGGTGGCCGCGCCCGGTACGAGTATCGAATCCCTGGGCCCGGGCAGCCCGGGGCTGATCAACGGCGTCGGCACCCCCGGAAAACTCGGGCCCGTCGGCGGGGCCTCCTATGCCGCCGCGTACACGGCCGGCGTAGCGGCATTGATCAAATCCCGGTATCCGAACGAAACACCCGCCGAGATCACGGCCCGCCTCGCCGTATCTGCCCATGCCCCGGCCCGTGGTATCGACAACGCAGTCGGTGCCGGGCTCATCGATCCGGTTGCCGCGCTGAGCTATCGCACGCCCCCCGAACCACCGGAGGGGCTCTTCGTTGCCTCGGACTTCCAGTTACCGCCCGCACCACGACCGCCGGATGCCAGGCCCGGTATCACCGCCGCGATCGTGATCGTCGCGGCGGTGCTGGTCGGCGCCGGCGCCACCTACGGTGTGAGTACGCGCCGGAGGTCGCGGTGACGGTGACCGCCGAACGGGTCGTGCGTGCACCGGCCCGCCGGGTCGCCGGCGTGGAACGCGGCCCCTTCGCAGTGATGGCGATCGGAGGCAGTGTGGTGGTGGCCGGGTTGTCCGCGTACCTGCCGCTGTGGGGTGCGGCGCTGATCGTCGCCGGACTACTGCTGACCGCGGTGATCCGGATCAACGGACGCACGCCGATCCGCTGGCTGCTCGATTGGCTCGAGTTCCGGGCCCGGCGGGCCCCGCGGGCCGCCCCGCGCGGCCCCCCCCCAACCGGGGCCCGTTGGGTAGTGGCGGCGGGGCGGTGGGGGTTGGCCCCGGGCCGGGGCGGGCGGCCGGGCCGAGAAGGAGCTGTCCAAGACTACGGCCAGATATGTCGGCCAGCTCGACGAGCTGGTGAAGCACAAGGAATCCGAACTGCTCGAGGTCTGATCCGGCGTTTTCCGGTGTATCCGCCGCCGCGGCGGTGGTGTAGTT
>NZ_JARWNW010000128.1 GCF_029868325.1 Nocardia carnea | reverse complement strand
ACGCGGGCGCGGGGGGGGCCGGCTGGCAACCCACCACACCCGAACTCCCCATCCGCGCCCGCCTGCTCGCCGACGGCGGACCAGAACTCGGGCAACGATTCATGAACGAACTCCGCGATATCCACCTGCACCGGCGACCGGCACCCGAGAACGGCGTGCTGGGGTGGGTGCGGCCCGCGGGGGGTCTCCTCCCCGGGGGCCCCCACAACCACGCTGCACGTGAGAGATCCACTATCTGTGCTGCCGGCGATGCGCCGTGCCCCGGATCACTTCTTGGGACGCTTCTCCCGAACTCGCACCGAGATACGCACCGGCGACCCGTCGAACCCGAATTCTTCGCGCAGCCGCCGTTCCAGGAACCGGCGGTAACCAGCCTCCAGGAATCCGGTGGTGAACAATACGAAGGTCGGCGGCCGGGTGGTCGCCTGGGTGGCGAACAGCACGCGCGGCAGCCGGCCACCACGCATGGGTGGCGGGGTCGCGGCGATCACTTCTTTCAGCCAGGTGTTCAACCGGCCGGTCGGGATCCGTTTATCCCAGGATTCCAGCGCGGTTTCCATCGCCGGCACCAGTTTCTGTACCGCCCGGCCGGTATGCGCGGAGATATTCACCCGCTGCGCCCACGGCACACGGTTCAGGTCGCGGTCCACCTCGCGGTCGAGTTGCAGGCGGCGGTCCTCGTCCACCAGATCCCATTTGTTGAACGCCAGTACCAGTGCCCGCCCGGAATCGGCGACCAGGCTGATCACCCGCAGATCCTGTTCGGTGATCGGCTGGGACGCGTCGATCAGCATGATCGCGACCTCGGAGGCCTCCAGCGCCGATTTGGTGCGCAGCGACGCGTAGAACTCGGTTCCGCTGGCATTGGCGACCTTGCGGCGCAGACCGGCGGTATCGACGAACCGCCACACCTTGCCGCCCAGTTCCACCAGCGAGTCCACCGGGTCGACGGTGGTGCCGGCGATATCGTGCACCACCGACCGTTCGTCACCGGCGAGCTTGTTCAGCAGGCTGGATTTGCCGACGTTCGGTTTCCCGACCAGCGCCACCCGGCGGGGTCCACCGGTGCCGCCGCTTCCCTCGCGCGGGGTCTCGGGCAGCACTTCGAGCACATCGTCGAGCAGATCGCCGGTGCCGCGGCCGTGCGCCGCCGACACCATCCGCGGCTCCCCCAGCCCGAGCGACCACAGTGCGTGGGCATCGGCTTCGGCCCGCTGATCGTCGACCTTGTTCGCGACCAGGATCACCGGCGTTTTCGCGCGCCGCAGCACCTTCACCGCGGCCTCGTCGCCGGCGGTGGCGCCGACCACGGCGTCCACCACGAGCAGGATCGCGTCGGCGGTATTCATCGCGAGTTCGGCCTGCCGGGCCACGGACTGCTGCAAACCCTTGGCGTCCGGTTCCCAGCCGCCCGTGTCCTGCACCCAGAACCGGCGACCCGCCCAGCTCGCCTCGTAGGAAACCCGGTCGCGGGTCACCCCGGGCACATCCTCGACCACCGCTTCGCGCCGTCCCAGGATCCGGTTGACCAGCGTCGATTTCCCGACGTTCGGGCGGCCGACCACGGCCAGGGTGGGCATCGGCGCCTGGTCGGTGGCCTCCGGGTCACCGGCCAGATCGGTGATCTCCCAGTCGGTTTCGTCGGTCCACACACCGTCGCCGGCGAGTACATCGCTCATCGTCTCCCCGCTCATCCGGCCGCGCCCCGGCGGCGTAGCGCCGACCGCTCGTGCGACCGGTCCAGCTGCCGGGCGACTTCCCGGTACAGCTCGTCGATCGTTTCGTCCATGGTCAGTTCGCTGGTGTCGACCTGCACGGCGTCCTCGGCGCGCCGCAGCGGCGATACCGCCCGGGTCGAGTCGAGACGGTCGCGGCGTTCGACATCGGCGAGTACGCCGGCGTAGTCGTCCCCGCGGCCCTCGGCGATGTTCTGCTGATTACGCCGATGCGCCCGCGCCTGCGCGGAAGCGGTCAGGTAGATCTTGGCGTCGGCGTCGGGCAGCACGGTGGTGCCGATATCCCGGCCCTCGACGACGACGCGCCCCGCGCTCACCGCGATCTCGCGCTGCAACGCCACCAGTTGTTCGCGGACCTCCGGTACCGCCGAAACCGCCGAAACCGCGGCGGTGACCTCCGGGCCGCGGATCTCCGCGCGCACATCGTCACCGTCGAGTTCGATCAGTTCGCTTTCGGGGTCGGTACCGATCCGCAACGGCATATCGGTGACCGCCGCGATCACGGCCGCGGAATCGGCCGGGTCGATCCCGGCGCGCAGCACCTGCAGGGTCGCGACCCGGTACATGGCGCCGGTATCGAGGTAACGAGCCGACAGCCGGGTCGCCAGCCGCCGCGAAACGCTGGACTTACCGGTGCCCGAGGGCCCGTCCATCGCGACCACCAGCGACCGGTCGCCCGCCGGATCCGCGACGACCCCGACCGGAGCTTCCATACCGAACACCTCGGCCCCGTTCACAATGACACCGCCTCGTAGAGTTTGCCGATTTCGTCCCGGCCCAGGACCCGCAGGGTGCCCGGCCGTTGATCGGCCAGGACCACCGGGCCGATATGCGTGCGGACCAGCCGGGTCACCGGGTGACCGACCGCATCCAGCAGCCGTCGCACGATATGTTTGCGCCCCTCGTGCAACACCACCTTCACCAGGGATCGTCCCGCGTCGACTTCCAGGACCTGGAATTTGTCGACACTGGCGGGACCGTCCTCGAGTTCCACGCCGTCGCGCAGAATCTTGCCGATGGAACGGTGCACCTCGCCCTGCACGGTCGCGAGGTAGGTCTTGGACACCTGGAAAGACGGGTGCATGAGCCGATGCGCGAGGTCGCCGTCGTTGGTGAGCAGCAACAGTCCCTCGGTATCGGCATCGAGCCGGCCCACATGGAACAGTCGCTGCCCGGCGGCGACCCGCTCGGCGACGATATCGCCCACACAGGGGCGGCCCAGATCGTCGGACATGGTGGACTGCCAGCCCTTGGGTTTGTTCAACGCCAGATGCACCAGCTCTTCGCGCACCACCACGCGGATACCGTCCACCCGCACCACGGCGTTCTCGGGGTCGATGCGCAGGCCCTGTTCGCGCACGATGATGCCGTCCACCTCGACCCGCCCCTGGTCGATCATCTCCTCGGCCGCGCGCCGCGAGGCGACACCGGCCTTGGCCAGCACCTTCTGCAGGCGCTCACCTTCACCCCACGGCATCTTCTCGTGGCCGGATTCCTCCGCTTCCACATACTGATGGCGGGCGGGTTTGGCGTTGTTCAGCTGCGGTGCGCCACCGGACCGCGCGGGCGGGCTCTTACGGGCGGCAGCGCCGCCCCCCGGACGTCCGCCGGTCCGCGAGCCACCGGCCGGACCACCACGACCGGTAGCCGGGCCACCACGGCCTGCCGGACCCGAACCACGCCCTGACGCCGCAGCACCGCCACGACCGGCCTGGGCCGAGCCACCACGGGGGGCCGGGGCGGACCCGGTACGACCAGGGGCGGCGGCACCGCGACGCCCACCGGCGCCGCTTCCACCGGCGGATGCGAAACCACCCCGGCCGGTGCCGGCACCGCGACGCCCCGGCGGCATATCCGCACCCCCGGTGCGTCCGGTCCGCACCTGGTCACTGCGTGCCCCACGTTCCGTACTGCGGGTTCCACCACCGCGGCCGGTTCGCGGCGGTTCACTGCCACGGCCGTTACGGGGGAATTCACCGCCACGGCGGGCCTCCCCCGCCCCGCGGGGTGCGCCGCGTCCGCGACCGGCCCGGGCGGGCTGGTCTCCGCGTTGTCTACGATCCGGTGTGCCATCTCGGCGAGCGGGTGTATTCACGATTTCCTGTCAATCCTCGGCGCCTAGGTTCAGATCGTCCTCGGCGGGTTTGCGCAGTCTGGTGTAACGGGGGTCCGTCTCCAGACTGTCGTTGATCTCATCGATCAGGTCGACGCCCGGCAGCAGCGGCGCCAGTTCCGGCAGATCGTTCAGCGACGCCAGCCCGATACGTTCCAGGAACAGTTCGGTGGTGCCGTAGAGCGTGCCGTTGGTTTCCGGGTCGGCGCCCGCCTCGGTGATCAGTCCCCTGGCCAGCAGGGTGCGCATCACACCGTCGACGTTGACGCCGCGCACCGCGCTGACCCGGGCCCGGGTCACCGGCTGCCGATATGCCACCACCGCCAGCGTCTCCAGTGCCGCCCGGGTCAACTTCGACCGGGCGCCGTCGAGCAACATACGCTCCACATACGGTGCGTACTCGCTGCGAGTATAGAAGCGCCACCCGTCCCCGGCGAAACGCAGATCGATCCCACTGCGCTGTGCGGCGAGCTCTGCCGACATTTCCCGCAACGTTTGCTCGACGCGGTCTACGGGCTCGTCCAACACGGTCGCCAGCTGTTCTACCGGCGCGGGCGTGTCCACAACGAGCAGAATCGCCTCGAGGGCCGCCCGGAATTCGGCATCGTCGAGCGCCTCGGGGGCGAATTCGGTCACACTCTCGCTCATACTGCTCCCTCCGCGTACGAATGCGGCGGCCATGTATAGGTTGGCCGCGCTGCCACCGCCGGCCCCGACGCCGCCGAATCCCACCCGCTCATCCGTAGTCCTCTTCGATGGTGACCGGCGCCGACTCGGCCTCGTCGCCGATCCAGCGGACTGCGAGCGGGCCCAGCGGATCGGGCTGGTCGAATTCGATCGATTTGCCCCGGTACAGCTCGAGCAGCGCCAGGAATCGCGCCACGATCTGGATCGGCGCCGCGCAATCGGACACCAGATCGGCGAATGTGGTCCACACGCCCGCACCGCGGGCGCGCAGGCGTTCCAGTACCAGCGTGGCCTGTTCGGCGACCGATATGGTGTGCGCGTGCAGATGGTCCAGGCCCACCGTCGGCACCGGCCGCGGCCGGAACGCCGCCGCGGCGATCTCCGCGAATCCGGCCGCATCCACCCCGAGCTGGACCTCCGGCAGCAAGCCGGCGAACCGTTCCTCCAAACCCACCGCCCGCGGATACCGGCGCAGCGCGGCCGCCTCGAGTTCGCCGAGCAGTTCGGCGACCTGTTTGAACGCCCGGTACTGCAGTAACCGGGCGAACAGCAGATCCCGCGCCTCGAGCAGTTCCAGATCGTCGGGATCGGTCACTTCGCCCGAGGGCAGCAGCCGCGCCGCCTTCAGATCCAGCAGGGTCGCGGCGACCACCAGGAACTCGGTGGTCTGATCCAGGATTTTATCGGTGCGCAGCGAATTCCCGGGCTGGGCCAGCCCGGCGGTGAGCGCCTTGGTGTAGGCGATGAATTCGTCGGTGACCTGATGCAGCGCCACCTCCGTCACATCGAGACGGCGCTGCGAGATCAACTGCAACAGCAGGTCGAACGGGCCCTCGAAATTACTGAGCCGCAGATGGAACCCGGTTTTCTCCTCAGCCGCGTCCGCGGTGTCGCCGGGTTCGCTGGTACTCGACGGTGCAGGTGCGGATGCTGCCGCGCTCACCGACCCGACCGGTGGATGACTTCCCGTGCCATCGCGCGATACGCCTCGGCACCACTGGATTTGGGCGCCCAGGTGGTGATCGGTTCACCGGCCACGCTCGCATCCGGGAACCGGACGGTCCGCGCGATCGCGGTGTCGTACACCAGTTCCCCGAACACCTCCACCACACGCGCCATCACCTGACGGGAATGCAACAGCCGGGCATCGAACATGGTGACCACGATGCCGTAGAGGCTCAGCCGCGGGTTCAACCGGTCCCGCACCTTCTCCACCGTATCGTTGAGCAGTGCCAGCCCGCGCAGCGAGAAGTACTCGCATTCCATCGGAATGATCACGCCGTCCGAACAGGCCAGCGCATTCACCGTGAGCAGGCCGAGCGAGGGCTGGCAGTCGATGAGGATGTAGTCGTAGCGGTCGCGGATCGGTTCCAGCGCCCGCCCCAGCGACTGCTCCCGGCCGACCTCGTTCACCAGCTGGATCTCCGCCGCGGACAGATCGATATTGCTCGGCAGCAGATCCAGGTTCTCGACCTTGGTCTGCACGAGCACATCGTCGACCCCGACCGGGGCGCCGATCAGCAGGTTGTGCACGGTCAGTTCCAGATCGTGGTGTGCCACTCCCAGACCCGCCGACAACGCACCCTGCGGGTCGAGATCCACCAGCAGCACCCGGCGGCCGTATTCGGCCAGCGCGGCACCCAGGTTGATGGTCGAGGTGGTCTTACCGACCCCGCCCTTCTGGTTGCACATCGCCACGATGAGCGCATTGCCCTGATGCGACGGTTCGGCCGGATCCGGCACCGGGCGTAGCGGACGGCCCGTGGGACCCAGTGCGGCGTCGGCGGGCGGAGGTTCGGGGCCCGCCCCCCACACGGATGTGGCGCGCTCATCGTTCTCGGCGCCCTTGGGCGGTTCCGCCGCTCCGGCTGTCGTCACGATCCGCTGCTCCTTATACGTTCCTGCCCGTCACCTCGTAGAGCGTAACGAGGCCGATCAAGGCACGGTCTCGCTTTCGCCACGGTCCGGCTCCTTCTAGACGCTACCTGTTGACAGCACTCCGGCGCCCAGTGTGTCAACCGGCGTGTTCTGTGATATTGCGGAGTCTGCGAATCCGGGGCCGCTCATCGTGCCCTGGGGTGGGCGGTGGCCCACACTTCGCGCAAGGTTCCCACGGTGACCATTGTGTAGATCTGGGTGGTGGTGACCGACGCGTGACCCAGCAGTTCCTGCACCACCCGCACATCGGCGCCGCCGTCGAGCAGGTGGGTGGCGAACGAATGCCGCAGGGTGTGCGGGGACACCGTGGCCGTGATCCCGGCATGTTCCGCGGCCCGCTGCAACACCTGCCAGGCACTCTGCCGGGACAGCCGGCCGCCGCGGACGTTGAGGAACAACGCGGCCGCCGCCCCCGGGGCCCGCACCCCGGCACGACCGTTCGACGCCAGTACTGGTCGTCCGCGCACCAGGTAGGCGTCCACCGCTGCCAGGGCAGGCCGCCCCACCGGGACGATCCGCTGTTTACCGCCCTTCCCCCGCAGCACGACAGCGCGCCCCTCGAGGTCGAGATCGTCGAGATCGAGGCCGACGGTTTCCGAGATCCGCGCGCCCGTCGAATACAGCAGTTCCAGCAGTGCGCGATCGCGGAGCCCACGGGCACCCGCGTCCCCACCGGCTCCTGTATCCGCGCCCACCGACTCCAGTAACCGCAGCACTTGATCCACGGGCAGCGCCTTGGGCAGCCGCTGCCCCACCATCGGCGGTTTCACCGCATGGGCGACATCGGTACCGACCAGGCCCTCGGCGGCAGCGAATCGATGCAGCCCGCGAACCGCGATCAATGCCCGCGCGACCGATCCCGGTGCCAGCGGCGGATGCCGGTCGTCGCCCGCGCGCAGGGCGATCCCGAATTCCCCGATATCGGTTTCGCGGACTGCCTCGAGATCGGTGATACCCCGGTCTTTCAGGTACTCCCGGTACCGCCCGAGGTCGCGCCGGTACGCCGACAGTGTGCTGCGGGCGGCACCCCGCTCCACCGCGAGATGGTCCAGGTAGATATCGGCCTCGCGCACCGCATACCCGCCCTCAGTCCGTGTTCCGTTGCGCCGCCTGGCGCCGTAACAGCGCGCTCGGCAGCCCGGGCCACGGCGCATCGGCCGGGCGCAGCGGTAGATCCGCGGCGTCGGCGGCGCTCAGCGCGAGCAGTCCGGCGACCGCCGTCGCGTTCACGATCTCACCGGCCAGAGCCGCGCGGACAGCCGCGCCGAGCGGCACCCGCACCAGTTCCAGATCGGCTTCCTCGTGTTCGGGTGCGGGCCGGTCGGTATCGGTCAGCCCGCGCGCCAGATACACCCGCAACGCTTCGTCGGTGAACCCCGGTGACAGCGCTACATCCACCAGCACCGACCACTCCCGCGCGGCCAGCCCGGTTTCCTCGGCCAGTTCGCGCTGCGCCGCCGCGAGCGGATCCTCCCCGGCGATATCGATCAACCCGGCCGGCAGTTCGAGCAGCCGCTCCCCGAGCGGATGCCGGTACTGGCGGATCAGCACGACCTGCCCGTCGTCGTCCACCGCGACCACCGCGACCGCGCCGTGATGCTCGACCACCTCGCGTTCCACGACCCGCCCGTCGGGCATCTCCACCTGGTCCAGCCGCAGCGCCACAATGGCCCCGTTGTAGACCAGCCGGCTGTCGACGGTGCGGAAGGCGTGGCTGCCCGGCGCCGGCTGCGCGCCGGTCACGAGGCCTGCTCGGCGGCAGCCATTTCCTGCTCTTCCTGCTCACCGGGAATGTCCACGGGGAGCCGTTCGGCCAGTTTGTACCGCAGCGCGGCGGCGATCAGCTCGGCGAACAGCGGATGCGGCCGGGTGGGCCGGCTCTTCAGTTCCGGATGCGCCTGGGTGCCCACGAAGAACGGGTGGACATCCCCGGGAAGTTCGACGAACTCCACCAGATGCCCGTCCGGTGAGGTCCCGCTGAACCGGAGCCCGCTGGTGGCGATCTTGTCGCGGTAGCTGTTGTTCACCTCGTACCGATGCCGGTGCCGTTCGGAGACCTCGTTCGCGCGGTAGGCCCGGGCCACCACGGAACCCTTCTCCAGTACCGCCGGGTAGGCGCCGAGCCGCATGGTGCCGCCCAGATCGGCCTCCCCTGCCACGGCCTGCTCCTGATCGGCCATCGTGGAAATCACCGGGTGCTCGGTCTCGGGTTCGAATTCGGCGGAATTGGCATCGTCGAGTCCGACCGAACGCGCCGCCTCGATCACCATGCACTGCAATCCCAGGCACAATCCGAGCAACGGCAGTTTCCGGGTCCGGGCATGGTGGATCGCACCGACCTTGCCCTCGATCCCGCGGATCCCGAATCCGCCCGGGATCAGCACCGCGTCCACATCGCGCAGCGCGGCCTGCGCTCCGGCCGGGGTTTCGCAATCATCGGACTGCACCCAGCGCAGTTTCACCTTCGCGCGGTGCGCGAAACCACCCGCCCGCAGCGCCTCGGTGACCGACAGATACGCATCCGGCAGGTCGACGTACTTGCCGACCAGCGCGACCTCCACCGTTTCCCGCGGCGTATGCACACGGTCGAGCAGATCACCCCAGACGGTCCAGTCGACATCACGGAACGGCAACCCGAGTTTGCGCACCACATACGCGTCGAGGCCCTCCCGGTGCAGCACCTTCGGGATGTCGTAGATCGACGGCGCGTCCGGTGTGGAGATACACGCGTCGACCTCCACGTCGCACATCAGCGCGATCTTGCTCTTCAGGCCCGCCGACACCTCGCGATCACAGCGCAGGATCAGCGCGTCGGGCTGGATACCGATACTGCGCAGCGCCGCCACCGAATGCTGGGTGGGTTTGGTTTTGAGCTCACCGGACGGCGCCAGATACGGCACCAGCGAAACGTGCAGGAAGAACACATTGTCGCGGCCGACATCGTGCCGGATCTGCCGGGCGGCCTCGAGGAACGGCTGCGATTCGATATCGCCGACCGTTCCGCCGATCTCGGTGATCACCACATCCGGTTCCTGCCCCTGCAGATCGGGCCCGCGCATCGCCAGGACGCGCGCCTTGATCTCGTCGGTGATATGCGGGATCACCTGCACCGTATCGCCGAGATATTCGCCGCGCCGTTCCTTGGCGATCACCGACGAGTAGACCTGCCCGGTGGTGACGTTGGCGTCCTTCGACAGGTCGCGATCGAGAAACCGCTCGTAATGCCCCACATCGAGATCGGTCTCGGCGCCGTCCTCGGTCACGAACACCTCGCCGTGCTGGAACGGGTTCATGGTGCCGGGATCGACGTTCAAATAGGGGTCGAGCTTCTGCATGGTGACTCGTAGCCCCCGCGAGGTCAGCAACTGACCGAGGCTGGAGGCGGTGAGACCCTTACCGAGTGAAGAGGCGACACCACCGCTCACGAAGATGTGTTTGGTGGCTGTGCGCGCCTGAATCCGTGTATGACCCACGGGTCTTCACAGTAACACGAAACCCACCAGGTGAACGACCGCCACTCCCCGTTAACCACCCGATCGCCCACCCGGTCCCTCCGAGCACCGCAACAGCGGCACGCCCGCGGTTCCACTTCCACCCCGGCGGCATCACCGGCCACTTCCTCCACACCCGCAGTCCCGCACCGGAATTTTCGCGCCGCGACACCCGCGCACATCCGAGTGCTGAAGAGTTGCGCACCACACCCGGCCACCCACTGCTCGCCGACCCGGCAGCCCAAGTGCGACCGCCAGAACAACGGCCGCGGCCCCCGGTCGCGATGTGTCGAGTCACGCCGCAGCCGACTATCCGGACCGGCCCAGCACCTCCCGGCCCCAGAGCTCGGCTCGGGTAAGCATGTCCTGCGCCCCGGCGAGCATCTCACTGCCGTGCCCGACCGCCAGGATCGCGACGATCGCCGCCCCGAGCACTGCCAGCACCAGCAGCGCCGCCAGCACACCCGAGAAACGGTTGCGGTACAGCGTCGCCACCGCGGAGGCATCCATGATCGATTCCCCGACCTTCAACCGGGTCAAAAAGGTCGCCGGGTTGCTGTCGCGGCGGCCGCGATCGAAGAATTCCTCCAGCGAGGCGCTCGCGCCCGCCGTCACGATCAGCGCCGCACCGTGATGGTGGGCGAGCAGCAGCGCCAGGTCGGCGGGCGACCCCGAGCCCGGGAAGGTGATCGCACCCAGACCCAGTTCCTTCACCCGCTCCAATCCCTCGGCCCGGCCGTCGAGGTCTGCGGGGATGATCAGTTCGGCGCCACAGGTCAGCGTTTTGGCGGTCAGTTCGTCGGGATTGCCGACGATCAGGTCCGGCCGGTACCCCGACCGCCGCAGTGTCTCGGCACCGCCACCCACACCGATCAAGACCGGCGAGTATTCCTTGATGAACGGCTTGAGTTTCTTCAACTCCTCGGCGTGCCCGGGCCCCACGCCGACCACCACTACCTGCCGGCCGTTCAGTTCAAGATCCGGTTTCGGCACGCCGATACCGTCCATGAGCAGCGATGATTCGGTCCGGATGAATTCCAGCGCGTCCCCGGCGAACGATTCCAGATGCTCGGCGAGCCCGTTACGCGCTTCCCGCATCCGTTCGGCGATCGCGTCCTCGTCCAGTTCGAGGCATTCGACCAGCACCTCGGGTTCCTTACGGGTGAACCGATCGGCGTAGACGACGCCGTCCTCGATTCGCACCCGCGCACCGTCCTTGATCCGGCCGAAGGCATCCGAGCTCACGGTGTCGAGCAGCAGCACACCTCCTGCGACCAGAACTTCGGGCCCGACGTTCGGGTATCGGCCGGAGATCGACGGTGAGGTGTTCACCACCGCCGTCACCCCCGCGGCAACGAGCTTGTCGGCGAGGGACTGATCGATATCCATTTCATCGAGAACGGCTATATCACCAGGCCCGATCCGCGCGAGTAGCCGCCGGGTGTCCCGGTCGACCCGGGCGGTCCCGGTCCGGCCGGGCAGTGTCTCGGAGTTCTTCGACAGCAGCGCCAGCATCCTCATGTAGCGATGATGTCGGTAAACCCTCAACCTTCGGTGGAGACACGCCGCTGACCGGCCATCCATTCGCTCACTCGAGCAATCGGGCAGCTACTCGCGGGGCGCGCGCACCGGGTCGGCTGCACGCGGAAGCCGGGCCGGGCGCGCCGTATGCTGCCGGGCGCAGCTATTCGAAGAGGAGACGCCATGGCCAGCACCACCGTCGACACCGTGATCGCCGCCCCGCGGGCGACCGTGTACCGGCTGTTCGCCGACCGCGAGAGCATCAGCCCCTACCTAGCCGTGAACGTCACGCTGGTACGACCGGGTGAGACCGAACGCGAGGGTGTGGGCGCCCAGCACAAGATCGGTGCCGGACCGGTCGGCGTGGTGGAGGAGATCACCGCCCTGGTCCCGAACGAACGGATGGAATACAAGATCGTCAAGGGCGCTCCGGTGAAAAGCCATACCGGCGTCATCACCTTCGCCGACGCCGGCAACGGCACCCGCGTCACCTACACCATGACCTCCGACCCCTCCCTGCCCGTCCCCGCCAAGGCGTTGGAGATCGGCCTGAAAGGCCTCATCAACCAGTTCATCGCCGCCGCCCGCAAAGCCGTCCGCTGACCGGCCGCAACAGCTGACCCACAGCGTGGGGCCCCGGCTCGCGGGACACGGATGCCGGCTCGGTGCCCGGACCGGCAGGCCGGCGATCGTGGTTCAGAACTGTTCGACGAACCGATACCAGCTGCCTTCGAGGGGCGTATACCCGATATCGCCGTCGTGGCGAGGTGGGACCTGTCCGGGTGCGCCGTGCGGGAAATAGGCGAACCCCACGCGATCGATGAGACCGCCACCGGTGTAGAGCAGGCAACCCCCGTCACGTTTCACCACGGAGGTGATGGTGTAGAAGCCGTACCGTCCGTGGGCCGAGGCGTCACAACCGGCCGCGAGGCGTTCGAGGCTGTCACCGGAAATCCGCCATCCGAGATTTCCCGGAACATCCGCCCAGACCAGGGCACAGGTCAGTACGACCGCGCCGGGCGCGAAGAGCAGCAACCGGTAACGGCGGTAGCGCATCACACCGAACAGCCCGATCACCAGCCACAACGCACCCAGCGACACCAGCGCCCAGCCTGCGAGCACAAGCGCAGGAAACGCGGCATCCGACATCAGCAGCCACAGCAGCACTACGCAACACACGCTCACCGACAGCGTGATCACCACGATCGATATGCGCCACCACCGGGACGCGGGCCGAGCGAGTTCACCTTGCCGACACGGCTCGTCGTTGTGTTCGGCGGTGGTCATCGAATCGCGTCTCCTACCGGCAAAGCCGCGCGGTTCCTGTCGCGCGGCGGCGGGCCGAGCGAGTTATCCCGGTGAGCGCTGTGAAAGTAGCAGATCACCATCACACAGGCGCGTCTCGAGATCGGGGCCGCCTGCGGCCCCACGGCGCACAGACCGGACACCCGATCACCTGAGTTCCTGTTACCGCACCCGGACACCCGTCCTCCGCAACACGAATCACGGCACCCGTGCGCGCGGGTGTATCAGCTCGCCGCCATCCGTTCGGCGCGGGCGATATTGAGCAGTTCCCAGGCGTGCGCGCGACCCGTTTCGGTGTCGTCGAGCCCCGCCAGCATCCGGGCGAGTTCCACGATCCGCTCGTCCTGGGTCAGCGCCCGGACCCCCGAATCCACGGCACCCTCACCGTCGTCGGATTTGTTCACCACCAGATGGGTATCGGCGAACGCCGCGACCTGCGCCAAATGGGTCACCACGATCACCTGATGGGTGCGGGCCAGCCGGGCCAGCCGCCGCCCGATCTCCACCGCGGCCCGGCCGCCGACACCGGCGTCGACCTCGTCGAACACCATGGTCACCCCGTGTTCGTTACCCGCCAGCACCACCTCGAGCGCCAGCATCACCCGGGAAAGCTCACCGCCGGAGGCGCTCTTGTTCAACGGCAGCGACTGCGCCCCGGAGTGCGCGGCCAGCCGTAACTCCACCTCGTCCACCCCGGCGGGCCCGGCATGGAGTTCGGTGCCGTCGATCAGCAGCGGCGCCGAATCCTGCGGCCCGGCCGGTACCGGGCGGACCTCGACGTCCAGCCGTGCCTTCCCCATCGCCAGCCCGCCGAGTTCCTCGCTCACCGCCGCGGCCAGCTCACCGGCCGCCGTGGTACGCGCCTGCGACAGTTTGACCGCCACGGCCCGCACCCGATCCGCGCCCGCCTCGACCTCCGCGGCCAGTGCCGCCAGCGCCTCCTCGGAGACATCCAGCGATTCCAGCTTCGTCCGCGCATCGTCGGCCCAGGCGAGCACCCCGTCGATATCGGGCGCGTATTTGCGGGTCAGCGATTTCAGTTCGGCCTGCCGGGTCAGCATGGAATCCAGCGCACCGGGGTCCGACGGCAGATCCGACAGGTACCCGCTCAATTCCGTGGTCAGATCCACCACCACCGCGATCGCATCGGCCAGCCGCGGCCCCAGCGCCGCCAGCGCCGGATCCTCGGAACCTTCCACCCGCGACCGCGCGACCCCCAGCGCGTCCAGCGCGCCGGCATTCTCCCCCGGATCGTCCTCCGGCCCGGCCAGCGCCTCGTGCGCGGTGGCCGCCGCTTCCCGCAGCGAATCCAGATCGCTGAGCCGGCGGATCTCCGCGACCAGGCGCTCGTCCTCACCCGGTTCGGGTGCAATCGCATCGATTTCGGCGAGCGCCTGGGTGAGACGTTCCGCTTCGACCGCCATCTCCCGGCTGCGCGCCGTACGTTCCAGTAGTGCGTTGCGCGCGTCCAGCCAGGCCCGCCGCTGCTCGGTGTATTCGCGTAGCAGCGGCCCCACCGCCGCGTCCGCGAATTGGTCCAGCGCCCGCAACTGCTGTTCGGGCCGTTGCAACCGTAATTGATCGTTCTGCCCGTGCACGGTCAGCAACGGTGCGGTGAAATCCGCCAGTACCGACGCCGGCACCCCGCGACCCCCCAGATGCGCCCGGGACCGGCCGTCACTGCCCACCGTCCGGATCGCGATCACCGTACCGTCGTCGTCCGCAACGGCTGCCGCTGCTTCCAGAACCTGCTCTGCGTCACCGCGCGCGGTCGCGTTCACCTCGTCGAGGGTGAACCGGCCCTCCACCACGGCACGATTAGCACCGAGCCGCACCCGGCCGGCGTCCGCCCGTGCCCCGCTGAGCAGGTGCAGACTGGTGACCACCATCGTTTTGCCCGCCCCGGTTTCCCCGGTGAGCACCGTCAGCCCTTCGTGGAATTGCGCGGTGGCCGTGGAGATAACGCCCAGTCCGTCAATTCGTATCTCTGTCAGCACGTGTGCCCTCCGTTCGCCGCCGGCCCCGCCAACCAGTTACCGGCAGCTCGAACTTGCGCACCATCCGGTCCGCGAACGGCGCGGAATCCAGCCGCACCCACCGCACCGGCTCGGCACCACGGATCGCTTCGACCCGGCCGCCTCGCGGCAATGCGAGGGTGCGCCTGCCATCCAGGAAAACTATCGCATCAGGGCCGGTGGCAACGGATTCGACCGCGATCCGGGAGTCCGGGCTGGTCACCAGGGGCCGGGCGAACAGGGCATGCGCATTGCTCGGAATCACCAGCAGCGCTTCCAGTTCCGGCCACACCACCGGCCCACCGGCAGAGAAAGCGTAGGCGGTGGAACCGGTAGGGGTCGCGACAAGAATTCCGTCACAGCCATAGGACGACACCGGCCGCCCGTCGACTTCCAGCACCACTTCCAGAACACCCATCCGCGCGGCGTTCTCGATACTGGCCTCGTTCAACGCCCAGCCGCGCTCGATGATCTCGTCGTCGAGCCGGACGCTGACATCGATGGTCATCCGTTCCTCGACCCGGTAGTCGCGGCGCACCACTTGCGCGAGCGCTTCGTCGAGGTGTTCGGCCTCGGCTTCGGTGAGAAATCCGATACGGCCCAGATTGATCCCGAGCACCGGAACGGTGACGTGCCGGGCCAGTTCCGCGGCCCGCAGCAGCGTGCCGTCACCGCCGAGCGCGAGCACCATCTCGCAGCCCAGCGCCGCGTCCGGCTCGTGCGCCACCACCTGCACCGGATAGCCCCCGGATTCGGTGACCGGTTCGGCGCCGGACTCGAACCGGGTGCTGTAGGCCTCGTCGGCGAGCACCCGCAACCCGATCCCGGCCTCCGCGCAGATCTTCGCCACCCGATGCGCCGTTTCACTGATCTCGGCGCGACCCGGATGCGATACCAGCAGAATCTCCCTGGCCCGGGGCGTATCCGCACTCATTGCGGGCCTTCTTCGACCGCCAGCCGCACCATCTCCGCCACCTCGCCTGCCGAATCGCCGGGTATATCCTCCCGGCGCAACCACAGAAAGTATTCGACATTCCCGGAGGGCCCCGGCAGCGGGCTGGCCACCACACCCACCGTCCGCAACCCGAGTTCGGCGGCCGTGGCGGCCACCGCACATACCGCGGCCGCCCGCAACTGCGGGTCACGAACCACGCCGCCCGACCCCACCCGTTCCTTACCGACCTCGAACTGCGGTTTCACCATGGGCACCAGATCGGCGCCGGGCGCCGTGCACGCCGCCAGTGCGGGCAGGACCAGGGCCAGCGATATGAACGACAGATCGGCGACCACCACGTCCACCGGCCCGCCGATACCGTCCGGTGTCAGCGAGCGAACATTGGTCCGGTCGAGTACATGGACGCGCTCGTCGGTCCGCAGCCGCCAGACCAACTGCCCGTAGCCGACATCGGCGGCCACCACTTCCCGAGCCCCACGACTGAGCAGCACATCGGTGAACCCGCCGGTGGACGCTCCCGCGTCCAGGCAGCGCCGGTCCGCGATCATCAGCCCCCGCGGTTCGAAAGCCTCCAGCGCGCCCAGCAGTTTATGTGCCCCGCGCGACGCCCAGGCCACCTCGTCGACCTGTTCTTTGACCACCAAGGGTGTCCCGGTTTCCACCGCGGTCGCCGGCTTCACCGCCACCGCACCGTTGATCAGTACCCGTCCGGCACCGATCAGTTCCACGGCATGCTCGCGTGACCGTGCCAACCCGCGGCGGACCAGTTCCGCGTCCACCCGCGCCCGCCTGGCCACCTCAGATCTTGTCCACCGTCGCCAGAGCCTGGACCAGCACCTCGTGTGCCTGCTCCAGGATATGCGCGCGGCGGGCCAGGTCGGTTCCGGCGGATTCGTCCCCCGGGGCGCCGCCCGCCCGCCGGGGGGCGGGGGCGGGGCGGCGCCCCCCGCCCCCGGGGGCCCCCCCGCCCGGCCGGTCGGCGAGTTCGGCGAGCAGTTCACGAACTTCGGTGCGGATCTTGTCCGGATCGGCGAGGTCGCCGTGGCCGGCCGCCCCGGGCAGGTGCTGACCGGGCAGCGGCACCCGGGCGGCACCGGGGGTGTTCGGGCGAGGAGTCGGGGTAGTCATCGTGCGGTCAACGCTATCGGATTTCCGAACGGGGCGCGCGTACCCTCAGGGCCCGGCCCGGCTGGGCATCCAGTTCTCGCCGGACAGCGGTGGGGTCGCCGATATCGCAGGGCACCGGCGCACTGTTCAGCGCTGCCAGGCTGCCGGCGATATAGGTCGGCCACCGGTCGGTGGGCAGCCCGGTCAGTTCCTCGATAGTGCTGACGCCGGTGAGCACCAGCAGTGAGTCCACCGCCACGTTCTCGGCGCCGTCGATATCGGTGTCGAGCCGGTCCCCGACCACCAGCGCGGCCCGGGTCCCGGCCCGGTCCAATGCGTTCTCCAGCAACGGAGCATAGGGTTTACCCGCCACCACCGGTTCCCGGTCCGAAGCGGCACGCAATGCCGCGACCATGGCCCCGTTACCTGGCGCCAGACCACGTTCGTTAGGCAGCGTCCGATCGGTGTTCGCAGCCACCCACACCGCCCCCGCCCGCAGCGCGTACGACGCTTCGGCCAGATCAGGCCACGCAGTCTGCGGAGAATGCCCCTGCACCACCGCCGCGACCGATTGGGTGGCCCGCCGCACCGGCTGCAACCCCGCCGCCTTCACCTCGGCCGCGAGATCATCGGTACCGACTACCAGCACCTCGGCCCCTTGCTCGACCCGGCCGGCGAGCAGCCGCACCGCCGCCTGCGCACTGGTCACCACATCGGCCTCCGCAGCCGGGTATCCCATCTCGGCGAGATGGGCGGCCACCGAGCCCGCCGCCCGGCTCGCATTATTGGTGACGTAGACCAGGCGCTGCCCCCCACCGGCAAGTTCGGCCGGCCCGCCCTCGATCACCACGGACCCGCGATACAGCGTCCCGTCCAGATCCAGCAGCAGCGCCTCGTACCCGTCCCGCAACCGCATTCCACTCACATCCCGCACACTCGGACCCTACGTCGTCCCGCTCCTGCGCCCGACGGGCACTCCACACACGCACGGACGCACGGACGCACGGACGCACGGACGCGAGAATGATCGCGGGTCGCGAATCCGGCGGCCCGCGCAGCGATGAGTTTTCGCGGAGATCAGCGTCGTCACAGCGATACCCCGCGGTCGCGATCCGCGCGCCCGCCTCACCCACTGTGGAGGACATGTGGTCGACGAATACCTTGCGCAAGGCACCGAACCTAATCTTGTGGACGTCGCCGAAGAGAAACTCGCGGTGGTCCACGGTCGAGTGTCCCCGGACGAGATCACCACTTTCTTCGATACCTCATTCGGACGTCTTGCCGCCGTACTCGACACCCAGGGTGTGAATGTCACCGGTCCCGCCCTCGCGCTCTACGGCACCGTCAGCGACCGATCCATGGAAATCACCGTCGGCTTCCCGGTCGACCGGCCGATCCAGCCGGAAGGGGAGGTCGTAGCCGACGTGCTCCCGTCCGGGCGAACAGCTCGGCTCGTGCACCACGGGTCGTTCGACGGATTGGACCAGAGCTGGGACCGGCTGCGCGCCTGGATCACTTCCCAAGACTTGACCCCGGCCGGCACCCGCTGGGAGGTCTACGTCACCGAGCCGAACCCCCATATGGACCCCGCCGATCTGCGCACAGAACTCAACTGGTCCATCTCTCCGGCTTGATCCGGACCGCGGCGCAAGAACGTCGGACCATAGTCGCCCCTGCCTATAGGCCCCTCCATGCCGGAACGTTCAGGGACACTGCACACGCAGCTGCTCGTTCCGGCCATGCGTAGGCCGATCCCCGGCTGCGGAAATTCCGGCGGACGAGCGCAGTGCTGCGCGCACGCGTCGGCACAGCCGCCCCGCTCGGCAGCTTTCCGGCGAATCCGACCCGACTGGGCCCAGGCATCCCGTCTGCCCTCATGACTTCGCCGGCGCGCTGTCGCGCGTCGTCCGGCGAGGAGTCGATTTCACGCAGACTCTGGGCCGATCACCCAATGGCCCGGGGTGCGCGAATCCATGCGACCCCGGCCCAGCCGTCGTCAGGAACCCCCGGTCAACTCGGCGGCACGTTCTTCGGCATCGGTTTCGCCATCCAGGTCAGCGGCCGCGGCATTGAAGAACCAGGTGAGCCCTTCCTCGGTGCGCCCGGCCGCAACCAGTGCGTCGGCGTAGGCGTAGAACAACCGCGCGTGCCCGGACCCGGTGCGGGCCGGATCGAGGTCGGAAGTCTGCAGGGTGACCACAGCCTGGTCGTATTCGCCCAGGTCCATCCGCGCACCCGCGACCACGATACGGAGCTCGATCGCGTCGTCGCCGGTCAGTGTCCGGGCTTCGTCGCTGCGGCCGATCTCGATCGCGCGCTCGGGCCGGCCCAGCCCGCGTTCGCAGTCGGCCATAACCGCGAGCAGCCCGGCGCCGCCCGCCATCCGCCGCGCCGCCCGCAGTTCCGATAATGCCTCGGCCCATTCACCCGCGTGATACGCCACCACACCGGCCGTTTCCCGGACCACCGCGATTCGGCCCGCCCGCTGCCGGGCAGCCCGCGCATGCGCCAGAGCCAGGCGCGGATCATCGTCGAGTAGTTGCGCCGCCATAGCCAGATGGCGTGCCACGGTTTCCGCGTTGCCTTTGTCCAGACTCAGCAGATCGCGCCGAATGGCGGAATCCAGATCGCCGGCCTGGACATTCTCGGGCAGGTCCGGCTCATCCGGACGCGGTGGCCGCCGATCGGCTCCCCGGGCTGCGCCCTCACCGCCCCGACGGCGCGGTCCGCCCGGCCCACCGTCGCGGGACGGGCCCGACGACGCGCCCGCTTCATAATTCCGGCCGGCTCCGCGGTCAGCGCGGTCGGCCCCGCCACGGGCACCGAACCGGCGATCATCGGAACCGGAACGCGGTCCACCGCGTCCGCCGAAGTCACGCCGCCCTCGGTCACCACCGCCATTATCGGTGCGGTCCGAAGGCCGGTAATCGCTGCGCTCCCCAGATCCGCGGTCAGGCTTATCCCCACCGGCCCGGGCGCCACGACTACCGAAGCCTCGCGCTTCGTCACGTCCGCCACGCGGACCCTCTCCGTATCGCCCACCGCGCGAATCATCGGCGCGGAAACGACCGCGATCATCGGAGCCACCGGACCTGTTGCCACGTTCCCCCGCCGGGCCCGGCCGTTCCGGGCGGCCACGATCGCCGCGAAAACCGCGATCGGAACGGAACGAGCCACGGTTGTCCTCGCCCCCGCTGCCGCCGGCGGCTCCCGGCCTGCCGCGACGGTCCCGCGGGTCCGCGCCACGATCCCCTCGGGCTGCGCCGGACGAACCGCCCTCACGCCGGAAATTTCCCCGTCCACCGCCGGCCGACCGGCCGTCCCCGGGTTTCTCGCCGCCGGAACGAGTTGCGTCTGCGCCCTCACCGGCCCGCCGGAACCCGTTCCCCGCCCCGGAAGAATTACGCCGGAACGGTTTCCGGCCATCGCTCTGTTCCGGCACGGCGGGTCCCTCTCTCAAATGGAAATCAGATGAATCGATAACGGTGAGCATGTGCTCACCACAAGTCTAACGGGTCTAAATCCCGTACAGAAACGCCGAAAGGGGACCCAGTATCTGGGTCCCCTTTCGTGAAAGTATGTTCCGGCGGTGTCCTACTCTCCCACACCCTGTCGAGTGCAGTACCATCGGCGCTGGCAGGCTTAGCTTCCGGGTTCGGAATGGGACCGGGCGTTTCCCTGCCGCTATAACCGCCGTAACTCTATGAAACTATCCACA
>NZ_JARWNW010000127.1 GCF_029868325.1 Nocardia carnea | reverse complement strand
TGTTCCTCGGCGAGGTCGCCGAGTTCCTGGGCGTGGGCGGGTGTCCCTTCCACCCCCGGGCCCGCCGCCCTCGCCCCCTCCCCGGTCCCCGGGGCCCCCCGGGGGGGGGGGGGCCCCGGGGCACCTCGGCCGCTAGCGGCGCATGCGCGTGAACCATGCGCGTGCCTGCGGCGTGTACATCGCCGGGATCGCGATCGATACCGCGCAGATATGCCCGATACGGGTGATCGCGACGAGCGCATTCTCGACCGTCGTATCGGGCAGCAGATCGCCGGCGCTGTCGGCCGCTAGGAGCGCGGTGAGCGGCTCCACCAGCAATGAGGCCGTGCCGAGCACGCCGATACCGAGCGCCAGCATGAGACGCGCCCAGCGGTCACCGCGCAGCATCCGCCACGCCACCACCAGCACCACGACATAGATACCGGTACGCAGCAGCCATCCGGCGGCAAGAGCGCCGAGCCCGGTCGATTGCCCGAACTGCCCGCTGCTGTGGACCGCTGTTTCCGCGACACCGAAACCCACCGCGGCGACCAGCGCGCGAAACGCGAGGGTGACCGCCTGAGGGCGCGGCATGGTGGCAGGGGCGCTGTCCACAACGCGTAAGCCGACCTCGTTCATGCCTCCGACACTGCCGCGGCCGTACCGGAACGGGAATCACCCTGCCGTAGCAGACCTTTCCGATACCCGAGTAGGGCGGCGCGTGCCCCGCTCGGTGAGCGCGGCGAACCGGCCCCCACTTCGTTCACCACGGCAGCAGCACATAACCGGGTGCGCTGATGAGCACGAATGGTCGCACAGCCCACGCCACCGTTCGGCGGTGTCGTGGGCGGCTCGGGCGGATCGGTCAGGCGTTCTTACCCGAGACGTCGAGCACCACCTCGAACTCCAGCAGCGAAGCGCCGGTGGCCACCGGTTTGTTCTGCTGCCCGGCATGCGCTTCCTTGGCGGGACCGTCCCGCCAGGCGGCGAAGGACTCCTCGGAATCCCACTGGGTGACGACGAAATACCGGTTCTCACCGGCGGTCGGCCGCAGCAGCTGGAAGCCGAGGAACCCGGGGGAGTTCTCGACGGCATGCGCGCGGTGGGCGAACCGCTTCTCCAGTTCGGGACCCGCGCCCTCGGGGATCTCGATCGCATTGATCTTCACAACAGCCATAGTGCGAGCTTAGTGCTGGAACATCGGAGGCGCTCCGAGCCTCGGGCGGCGGGGCTTGCCGAACCTTGGTCTGCGCTGCTTCGCTGTGTACTCCTCGCCGCCTTCCTCCGGCGCTGCGGGATCGGGGGCCTGGTTGACTCGGCGATCAGGAGGCACTCCGGCCTCGAGGGGTGCGGACTGTCGACTCGAGACTTCACTCCGCCGGGGCTGTCGGGGCGGCGGACTGTCAGCCCCTGCTCTCGGGGGAGACACTCCGTTGAGGGGCGGGCTGTAATTTTGGAGCCGCGCTGTAATTTTGGAGCCGCTCCGCGGCTCGAGGGTGGGGCCCTTGGGTGCCCGGTTCTTCACTCCTCCGCTTCGCTCCCTCGCTCCGTCGCTCCAGAACCGGGCGGGCCCCACCCTGGGGGAGGTGTATCGCGTAGCGGGTGGGTGTGCCCGGTCTGGGTGGGCTCTGGTGGGGTGGCCTGCACGGGGAGGTTCGGATACTCGGGGTGGGTGCTGTGGGGGCGAATTACACTCGGGCCGGTGTTGCACGACGAAGGTGGGTCCGGGGTTCCGATACTGCTGCTGCACGGGTTGATGGGCAGCGCTCGGACCTGGGCGGATCAGGTCGAATGGCTGCGCGGCCACGGTCATGTGTATACCTTCGACGCGGCGGGGCACGGGCGGCCCGCTCCGGCGGAATTGACGACCGAAGCGTTCGTCGCGGATCTGGCCGCAGCCACCGGTCGGATCGGTGAACCGATGGTCGTCATCGGCCATTCCATGGGTGGGCTGCACGGATGGGTTTTCGCAGCCGAGTATCCGGAGCGGGTGCGGGCATTGGTGGTCGAGGATATGGCGGCCGATTTCACCGGCCGTACTGCCGCGCACTGGGCGGCCATGATCGAGGCCTGGCCGCAGCCGTTCGCCGACGAGGTGACCCTGCTGGAGTTCTTCGGCCCGGTCGCCGGGCGTTACTTCCAGCGCTCTTTCGAGCGAACCCCCGACGGTTACCGGCTGCACGGCGAGGTTGCCACGTTCCGCGATATCTCCGAGGAATGGGGCACCCGTGCGTTCTGGCCGCAGTGGCGGCAGGTGCGGGTGCCCACCCTGCTCATCGAGGGCGAGCACACCATCACCCCGCCGGGGCAGATGCGCCGGATGGCCGATCTGCATCCGGCCGCCGAACATATCGTGATCCCCGAGGCGGGTCATCTGGTGCACGACGACCAGCCCGGCCGCTACCGTGCCGCGGTCCGGCGATTCCTCACCCGGGTGCTCGCCACGCAAGCAGCACCGCGCGGCTGACCTGCCATCGTGTGCCGGACGAGCCTGCCCTCGAGCGGCGGTTCCGGCCACACACGTGCGGTCTCAGCCCTCGCCTGCCAGCGCGAACCGGCCGTCCCCGGTCTGCTCGACGAGACCGTCCACCAGCAGTGAATCCAGCGCACGGGCGCGCTGCCCGGGGTCGCGGGTCCAGGCCAGGTCGAGTCGGACACGGTCCACGGGTTCGGCTGCCGCGCGCAGTACGTCGAGTAGCCGGCCGCGTGCCTGCCGGTCGGTGCCCTCGTACTTCTGGGTCCGCCGGGTCGATTCCTGGTGCGGCCGGCCCGCCGTAACCCAGGCGCAGCGGGGCAGGGGGCAGCGGGTGCAGTCGGGCGTACGGGCCGTGCACACCGTCGCTCCGAGCTCCATCAGGGCCGCGGAGAAAACCGCCGCCCGGTCCACCCGGGTGGGCAGCAGTGCCTCGGTTTCACGTAGGTCGCGGGTGGCCGGATTACCGGCCTCGCCCCGTCCGTGTACGGCCCGGGCCACCACTCGGCGAACATTGGTGTCCACCACGGGGACTCGTTGTCCGTACGCGAAACAGGCGACCGCCCGCGCGGTGTAATCGCCGATACCGGGCAAACCGAGCAGCACCTCGACATCGCCGGGGACCTCGTCCCCGTGCTCGGCCGCCAAGACCTGCGCACATTCGTGCAGTCGCAGGGCACGCCGGGGATAACCGAGCTTGCCCCAGGCGCGCAACACCTCACCCGCGCTCGCCGCCGCCATGGCCGAGGGCACCGGCCAGCGCGCCACCCATTCCCGCCAGATCGGTTCCACCCGCGCTACCGGTGTCTGCTGCAGCATGATCTCGCTCATCAGGATCTGCCAGGCGGTGACCCCGGGCCGCCGCCACGGTAGGTCGCGGGCAGTGCGGGTGTACCAGTCGATCAACACATCGGAATCGATCGGGGGCAGCTCGCCTGCAGAGCCGCGGCCCGTCGCCGTGACCGGTCCGCCGACTGCTCCGCTGCTCACCCGAAACGCTCCGTTCTCACTGTGCAGTGCCACCGGTGGCGCGGCTACCGACGCCGTGCTGTAACAGGACCGACTCCGGGGCCAATTCCATATCGTGCAGAATGGACACCATGCCTCAGTCCAACCCGGTGAGTGCCTGGAAGTCGCTGCGCGAAGGTAACGAGCGCTTCATGAACGGCACATTGCAGCATCCTAGTCAGGGGATCGCCGACCGAGCCAAGCTTGTTGGTGGCCAGAGTCCGACCGCTCTCCTGTTCGGCTGCGGTGACTCTCGGGTGGCCGCAGAGTTGATCTTCGATCAGGGCCTCGGCGATATGTTCGTGGTGCGCACGGCCGGCCATGTCATCGACGCCTCCGTCCTGGGTTCCATCGAGTACGGCGTGGGCGTGCTGAACGTTCCGCTGATAGTGGTCCTCGGCCACGACAGCTGTGGTGCAGTCAAAGCGACACTGGACGCGCTCGACGGCGGCGCGGTGCCGGGCGGATTCATTCGCAGCATTGTCGAAAAGGTCGCCCCGTCGATGCTGATCGGCCGTCGCGAGGGGTTGGAAACGGTCGACGAGCTCGAAGCCCGCCATGTGGTGGAAACCAGCAGCCTGCTCATGGAGCGGTCGAAGATCGTGTCCGAACGGGTCGAATCCGGCGATTGCGCCATCGCGTGCGTCACCTACAAGCTGGCCGAAGGCCGTGCTCAACTGCAGCGTGTGGTCGGCCAGATCGGGGAGACCGTCTGACCGTCGTCGTAGGTGCCATCCGGCCGCAAACCCCGGCCGGGCCACCGCGGTGGCGGCCGCCGGACCAGCTTCCGGTGTGCCGTTGACCGCCGGCACCGCCGAATGCGCTTACCGTTGACACGTGTTGGAACCGACAGGACCGTTACCGCCGGAGATCTACTGGCGGCGTCGCGTGTTTGCCATCGGAGCGCTGGTGGTCGCGCTCGCGGTGGTTATCTGGCTGGTCGTGACCGTGACCCGGGGTGGCGGTTCGCCCGAGGCGACCGGGGCCGCGGCCTCGTCCACGGCGACCTCCGAAGCCGCGGCGAGTTCGGCGCCGTCGGCCACCACGACCACCACCGCGAAGTCGTCCGCTACGACCTCGGCCGCCGAATCGTCGCAGCCGGCGCCTGCCGCGTCCGGGCAATGCGCCGACCAATCGCTGGCCATCAAGGTCTCGGTGGCCCAGCCGACCTATCGGGTCGGGGAGGAGCCGGTTTTCGGGATCGTGATCACGAATATCTCCGGTGAGCCCTGTACCCGCGATATGGGGTCGGGGCTGCAACGGGTCTCGGTGCAGACGCTGGACGGTGGACGGCAGTTGTGGGCCAGTACGGATTGCTACCCCGACGGTGAACCCGATCTGCGCACCCTCGATCGCGGCGAGCAGGCCGCGTTCACGGTGACGTGGACCGGTACCACCTCGCAGCCGGAATGTGCGGGGGAGCGGGTGCCGGTCCCCAGCGGGGCATACCACGTGGTGGCCCAGCTCGGGGCGGTCCGCAGCGCACCGGAACCCTTCAACATCGCGGAATAGCGGCGCCCGGCCGGAGCCGTACCGCCGCTATTTCTTCTTCGACAGGCCTGCCAGCCGTAGCGCCGCCCGCAGGCTGGACGCCTCGTGCAGGGTCATACCCGTGTCCTTCGCGGTGACTCCCGGTGGCACCACCGCATTCGTGAACCCGAGCCGTTCGGCTTCGGCCAGCCGGCGGCCGGTGGCGGTGATCCGGCGGACCTCGCCGGCCAGCCCCACCTCACCGAGGATCACCCAGCCCGGCGGGAGCGCGGTATCGCGGGCGGCACCGGCGATTGCCAGTGCGATGGCCAGATCGGCGGCGGGTTCGGTGAGCCGCATCCCGCCCACCGTCGCCGCGTAGACATCCTGTTTGCCGACATAGAGCCCGCAGCGGCTCTGCAGGACGGCCAGCACCATGGCGACCCGGTTGTAGTCCAGCCCGCTGACCGCCCGGCGCGGGGCCGGTACCTGGGTGTCCACGGTGAGCCCCTGGACCTCGCCGACCAGTGGCCGTTTCCCGTCCATCGCCACGGTGACCGCGGTACCGGGCACCGAATCGGTGCGGTGGTGCAGGAACAGACCGGAAGGGTCTGTCACACAGGCGATTCCGTCGTCGTGAAGTTCGAAACACCCCACTTCGTCGGCGCTGCCGAAGCGGTTCTTGATACCGCGCACGATCCGCAAGGTCGAATTCTTGTCACCCTCGAACTGCAGCACCACATCGACCAGATGTTCCAGTGTGCGCGGGCCCGCCACCGCCCCGTCCTTGGTGACATGTCCGACCAGCAGTACCGCGATACCGCTCGTTTTGGCCAGTGAGGTCAGTGCCGCGGTGACCGCCCGGACCTGGGTG
This sequence comes from Nocardia carnea, assembly GCF_029868325.1. Lineage (GTDB taxonomy): Bacteria > Actinomycetota > Actinomycetes > Mycobacteriales > Mycobacteriaceae > Nocardia > Nocardia carnea_C. Next base: position 338 of record NZ_JARWNW010000127.1, on the reverse strand, counting down.
ACCCCGCCGATTACCCCGTCACTATCGGTGGCCAGCATGGTCTGCACCGAATCCACTACCAGCAGTGTGGGTTTCACCTGATCGACATGTCCGAGCAGAACCGACAGATCCGATTCGGCCGCCAGGTACACCCGCTCGTGCACCGCACCCGTCCGGTCCGCCCGCAACCGTACCTGTCCCGCGGATTCCTCCGCGGTGACATACAGCGCCCGTTCGTCACGTTGTCGTGCCCAGCGATGCGCGACCTCGAGCAGCAGGGTCGATTTCCCCACCCCGGGCTCCCCCGACAGCAGTACCACCGACCCCGCGACGATACCGCCACCGAGTACCCGGTCGAG
>NZ_JARWNW010000126.1 GCF_029868325.1 Nocardia carnea | reverse complement strand
CCCCCCTGGGGGCCCCCCCCTCGGGGGGGCCCCCCCCCTGGGGGTCGGGGGGGGGGGGGTGGGGTTTTAATCTCCATATATGTGTGTGGCCCGATAATATTCTCGGGCCACACTCATATCTCGGCTGAAACCGGCCGGATCAGCTTTCGCTGTCGGTGTCCGGGGGCAGTTCGCCCGTGACCAGGAAGATGACCCGGCGGCCGATCTCCACCGCGTGATCGGCAAACCGCTCGTAGTAGCGGCCGAGCAGGGTGACATCGACAGCGGGCGCCACCCCGTACTTCCATTCCCGGTCCATCAGCAGGGTGAACAGGTGGCGATGCAGATCGTCCATCGCCTCGTCGTCCTGGTTGAGCTGCGCCGCGCGTTCGGGGTCGCGGGATTCCAGCACTTCCTTGGCGCCCTGGCCCATACTGACCGCGATCCTGCCCATTTCGGCGAAATAGCCGTTGACCGCTTCGGGCAGGGCGTGGTTGGGATGCCGGCGGCGGGCCACCTTGGCCACATGCAGGGCGAGCGTACCCATCCGGTTGACGTCGTTGACGATCTGGATCGCGCTGACCACCTGCCGGAGATCTCCGGCGACCGGGGCCTGCGTGGCCAGCAGCGCGAAGGACTTCTCCTCCGCGTCGGCGATCATCTCGGCGATCCGATCCCCCTCGCTGATGACCTGCTCGGCCAGCGGCAGGTCGGCCTGGAGCAGAGCCTGCGTGGCGCGATCCATGGCCGAACCGGCAAGCCCGGCCATCTCGCCCAGCAGGTGGGCGAGATCGGCCATTCGCTCGTTGTAGATGACACGCATGAAACGAAGACTAGTTCGCCCCACTGTCCACGTCACCAACAAAGGGTGAACAACCCGCTAGCGGGGTTGTTCCGGTGGTCACTGTGCGGCGCAGGGATCGTCGCCGGCGTTCACATGTTCGAGGTCGCTGGGCAGTTCCACCGGTTCGGTGCCGGCGGCCGCCACATCGGTGATGGGGCTACCGACCAGGGCTGGTTCGTTCACGATCTGCTGGTAGTTCTCGCCGAGGACGAGTTCGACGATGCTGCCGAGAGACTCGTCGAGCTGAATGGACGCCCCGGGAATGGCGCTCGCCACCGTGGCCGCCTCGGCCTCGTGACCGGGGGAGTAGCGGACCTTCGTCTCGGTCGAACTCCCTTCCGTGTAGTTGCCGTAGTTGTAGATGTTGAAACCGACATTGGCCATCTCGCTCGCGGTGGAACTCGCCAGGCCCGCGATTCCCGAGCCGTTGGACACCAGCAACGACAGGGTGCTGGGATCCACCGCCGTAAGCGACGGCGGCACCGGAGCTTGGGAGGTCGGCGGCGGGGCCGGTGCGGTCTTCTCCCCGGGAAGTGGCTGATCGTCGCGGATCGCCTGGAAGATCGCCTGGATATCGGAGGTACGGGGGATCTCGTTGCCGTAGGACGTGGTGCCCGCGGTGGGCACGGTCAGGAAGGTCACTGCCCCGGAATCCAGATCCTGCAGCGATTTGCCCAGCATCAGCAGGTCGTTGGGTTCGACCTGGTCGACGAAGGTCGCCTTGGAGAAGGCCTGGACGAATCCGTTCAATTTGCCGGGATCCAACAGCATCTTGCTCGACAGTGCGCCGCGCAGCAGGGACGCGAGGAACTTCTGCTGGCGGTTGATCCGGTCGTAGTCGCTGCGCTCTTCGCCGTAGACGTGCCGGGCCCGGACATAGTTGAGCGCGGTCTTCCCGTCGATCTTGTGGCGTCCCGCCTCCGGGAGGATGGTGCCGAGCATGCCGTCTTCGAGTGGTTTGCTCACACACACCTCGACGCCGCCGACCTTGTCCACCATCTGTTCGAAACCGGCGAAATCGATACCGATGAAGTGGTTGATCGTGCTGCCTGTCAATCGCTGGATAGTGGACAGCAGGCACCGGGGACCACCCAGCGCGTACACGGCGTTGAGCTTGTCGCCCATGGCCGACGGAAACACATCTTCGGTGTAGCCCGGTTTCTGGTTGTCCCAGCCTTTGCATTCGGGCCGGGTGACGTCCAGGTCGCGCGGGAAGGACACGATCACCACGCGCTGCCGGTTCTTCGGGATATGCACCAGCATCGTGGTGTCGGCGCGTGCGCCCTCGGCATCCTCCACGGTGCCGGCGCCGACCTCGGCATTGTCCCCGGCGCGGGTATCGGTGCCGACGATCAGGTAATTCTCGTCACCGAGCTGAGCCTGCGCGTCGATCACATCGTCTTCGTTCTCGGCGAGCGCCGAGACCTGGGTGAAGCTGTTGCCGGTGGCGCGCAGATAGCTCCAGCCGCCGCCGGTGATCAGCAGTGCCAGCACGGAGAGGAACGCGACACCCGCGCGGGCTGCCAGGCGTAGCCGCTTCTCGCGCCGCGACCGGGCAGCCGATCGTCGCTTCGGCTTGCCGACCGTTTCGGGTTCGGCCGGACTCGAAGTTGGCCAGCCGCCGGTATCGGTTCGTCCGCCGGCCCGGGTTCCGCCCTCTTCGTCGAGGGGTGCCAGGACGTCGGTGGCATTCTCGTCGACTGCGGCCGCGGCGCCTTTACCGCGACGCCCGAGTGTGCTGCGTGATTGCCGGGAGCGTTTCGGAGCCCCGCCGGCATCGGGTCGTGGAACCCCGCCCTCCGGGTCCGGTTGCTGGGACAACGTGGTCGTGGGTTCGGGCTCTGCGGCCGGCGCGGGACGCCGGCCGTTCGGCGGCCGGTTGCGGGGAGCGTCTCGGGCCGGTTCGGGCGGCGGCGGGGGTACGGCTGCCCGGCCTTCCGTGGGCGGCCGGGCGGGGCCTCGCGCGGGAGGCGGATCGCTGCCC
>NZ_JARWNW010000125.1 GCF_029868325.1 Nocardia carnea | reverse complement strand
GCCCCATTCATCGTGGCGAGGTGGTCGGGACCCACGTGGAGTTGGACTCCGGCGAACGCGCCCCCTCCCTCGGGAGCGCCCCGCGGGGGGGGGTTAAAACGCCCGGGGCCCCCCCCGGCGGCCCCCCGGGGGCTGATCGCTGCCCCAACCGGCCGGCGTGGTGCGAGGCCCCATTCATCGTGGCGAGGTGGTCGGGACCCACGTGGAGTTGGACTCCGGCGAACGCGCCCCCTCCCTCGGTCGCTCCGGCCGTCGATGCATATACCGGCCGTAGCGCCCCGCGGGCTACCGTTCGGCGCGGTCAGCGGCAACGCCGGCGACGGCCGCGACGATCTCCTCCTGGAATCGGGGGCATTCGGTGAAGTCCTCGTGCCGGCACGTGAGTACGTGGGTGATCAGCTGTTTCGAGGTCTGGATCCGCTCGATCTGCTCGTCGAGAGCACTCAGTTGCGACTGCAGGATCAGGCGGCGCCCGCGGCCGTCACCGGCGTCGAGCAGGTCACGGACCTGCGCCAGGCTCAAACCGATCTCCTTGCTACGCAGAATCATCGCGACCCGGGCGAGATGCGCCCGGGTGTAGCGGCGCCTGCCGGCGACACGCGCAGCCGGGGTGAGCAGACCGACCGATTCCCAGTGCCGGAGTACATGCGGCGCCAGCTCGAAGTACCCGGCGATCTCACCGATCGAGTAGGTCGCGCCGCCGGACGGGCTTGACTTCATGTTCACATTAACTTGCACAGTGGGCTGTGCCGTCAAGATATCGCCACCGAGGAGAGACAGATGGACACCCGGACACCGGCCGAACTGTGGAACGAGCGCTATACCGAACCGTTCGCGTCGTACGGCACCGAACCCAACGACTACCTGCGCGAAGTCGCGGATCGGATACCCGCCGGGCCGGTGCTGTGCCTGGCCGAAGGCGAGGGACGTAACGCCGTGTACCTGGCGAGCCGCGGCCATTCGGTCACGGCGGTGGACCTGTCCGAGGTGGGACTGGCGAACGCCCGGAAACTGGCGGCCCGGCAGGGCGTCACCCTCGATACCGTCGTCGCCGACCTCACCACCTACGACTTCGGTGATACGCACTGGGCCGGGATCATCTCCATCTGGGCGCATATGCCGTCGGCGGCCCGTCCGGCGCTGCACGCGGCCTGTGCGCGAGCCCTGCGGCCGGGCGGCGTCTTCGTCCTCGAGGCCTATACCCCACGCCACCTGGACCGCCCCGGCGTCGGCGGACCACCGGTCGCGGACGCACTGCCGACCCCGGCCGAACTGCGCCGCGCTCTCCCCGGACTACGGCTGGAACACTGCCGGGAAGTGGATCGCGAGATCAACGAGGGAAAATACCATCACGGCCCGAGCACCACGGTCCAGGTGCTGGCGTTCAAACCGCCGGCCGGCGCGGCAGGGCAGGATTCGCGCGACGACAGGCGGTAGTGATCGAAGCGGCGTTCAGGAGGCAGGGCGTTCGGACAAGGCAGGGAGGCATTTTCGCCCGGTGACCAAATCCCGCGCGAGGGCCTCGTAGGCGATGTATTCGCCGGCGAGCCGCCGGCGGTTCGGCCCCTCGGGACCGTCGAGCACGAAGTGGTCGAAACTGATCGTGTACAGATACGCCATCCGGCCGAATATCGCACCGAGACCTTCGCGATGTGGCACCGCATCGGGTCGCGGTGGCCCGAGGATACGGCGGGCTTCGAGATCCAGCGACAGCATATGGCGCTGCACTTCGTCGCAGGCACAGGCGAAAGGGTCGGTCTCGGAGCCGGTTTCCGATGGCCCCGGCGGTTCCCCGGGGCGCCCCCAGGGCAGCACGATTTCTTCCCAGACCGGTCGTGCCGCGGCCATCCTGCGATGCGCCACCACGAGGCCCGCCAGCGATTCGAGCATTACGCAGCCGAATTCGGCGGCAGCGGACCGATCGAATTCGGCCGCACGGGTGAAGACCGCCGAGATGATCCGGCTGCGCGGGAACGGCCCGAGTTCGTCTGTGCCGCTCATTCCGGTCCCCTTTCGTCCCCCGGGGCGATGCCGCTGAGAAATCAGCCCCCCGGTCATACTCCGTGGCCGGCGCCCACTCGCCGGCTCCCCTGGCGGATTGCCGGATACAGGTTAGCCAGTTCCGGGCGATCGAGAAGGGGTGTTCGCAAGATTGCGTTGAACGCGAAACCCTCGTTGCAACAAAGGTTTCCACAAGCAATTGATTGCTTGTGAACAGCCGCGGCCGGAGCCTCGGCCGTTCAGTCGGGATCCGATCCGCCGCGGCCGGGCACATACCGAACCGCCCAGCGGCCCTCCCAGATCTCCCCCGGCTCCAGAACGCGCACACCGTCCCCGGAATTCAGCGCGTCGGGAGCCGCCGTCATGGGTTCCAGTGCCACCGCGAGCCCTGTTCCCGCCGCTCGCGGGAATTCCTTCGCGGTGAACACTTGGAGATAGCGCCAGCCGGCGTCGACGAGAAGTTCTACTTGCGCCCCATCCGGCGCGGTGAGCCGGGCAGCGACGCCCGCAACCACCCCACCGAAAGGCGTATCGAGCGTCAGGCCCGCCAGCGCGGCCCCGGCCCGGAGATCGTACGGGGTCCCCTCGACGGGATGCTCCGCAACCGGATTCATCCGGGCATCGACTTCGTAGTAGGTGCTCGCGGCGACGGTGAGTACCAATTCCTCCACCGGTACCGCGCCGACCCGGAAATACGGATGGGCACCCACCGCATACGGCGCCGGCCGGTCCGAATGATTGATCACTCCGTGGGTCACCGTCAATCCGTCGGTACGCAACTCGTAACGCACCCACGTATCCAGCAGGAACGGCCAACCGTGCTGGGGCGGTATCAAAGCGCCCAGCGTCACCGAATCCGGTGCCTGCGCCCGCACTTCGTAATCGGTGTTACGAAGCAGTCCGTGGATCGCGTTCGACCGCGCGACCTCGGTGATATCGAGTTGCTGCGGCCGCCCGTCGAGCATCCAGACCGCATCACGGACGCGATTGGGCCACGGCGCCAGCACGATACCGGCGGCCATCGGCGGCGCGACACCGGCGGGAAGCGGTTCGGTCACGGCGATACCGCCGACGGTGAGGCCGCGCAATACGGCGGCCACCGTCCCGATTTCGGCGCGGACATCCCCGGCTGCCAGCACCAGCGAGCGGCCGGTCGGACTGGGTTCGGATGCGGTCACGCCACCAGGGTAGATTCCGGCTCCGCCGGACGGCCGCGTTCGAACCGGTGAGTCCCGGCGCTCCGGCCGAGACCGCCGGCCCGGGCCACGCTCCGGCGCTACAGGCCGTTGACGATCACCGCATTGCAGTCGGCCGCCGCCTGCCGCAGCGGAATCGCGGCCTGGTATTCCTCGGATTCGTACCACGCACGGGCGGCCTCCGGGGATTCGAACTCCAGCACCACGGTCTGGGTGGCGGGCCACTCCCCTTCGAGGACCTGCGGTTTCGTATCGACCGCCAGGACTTTCACACCGTTGGCCATGGCCTTTGCGGCTGCCTTACCGTATTCGGCCATCCCCGCCGGATCCTTGATCGACTCGGTCACGATGACATAGCCCTTGGCCATCCCGGAACTCCTCACTCACACACGAGCCGGACACTTTCGGCTCCCGACGACCATACTCGAGACGTGATTTCCGAATGCGGAAATCTCATATGGTGAAACCGGCCGCAACGCTCTCGACCGCGCTACCCGCGGCCGGGGTCAGGATTTACCGTTACGCCGGAGCAGATGCGGACGCAGCCGGTTGAAACCCCGGACCCGGACGCTGCGCAGATGCCGGATACTGAACTCCGTCTCCCCTTCCAGCTCCGCCGCCGCGCCGTCGTCGACGAGGATCGTGCCCGGGCGGGCGACACCGGTGAGCCTGGCCGCCATATTCACCACCGACCCGTACAGGTCGCCGAAACGTTGCAGCACAGGCCCGTAGGCGATCGCTACCCGCAGTTCCGGAGTGGTACCGACGGTCATGGTGGATTCCTGGATCTCCAGCGCGATCCGGGCCGCGATCAGCGGGGATTCGGCCGCATACATCACCTCGTCGCCGACATTCTTGATCACCCAGCCGCCGTTCTCGGTGATCGCGGCCGTGGTGGTGGATTCGAACGCCTCCAGCAGCGTGGACAGCTCGTCGGGATGCAGATGCCGGGTGAGCCGGGTGTAGCCGACCATATCGGCGAACCCGACGGCCAGCGTCCGGGTGGAATCCTGAGTCGGCCCGGTCTCCTCCAGATGCCGGATGAGCGCCGCATCCAGGTGGCGCCGCCAGGCGTAGGACAGCAGGCTCTCCATGAGCTCCACCGTCTCCGCGGTGGCATTGCGGGTGATCTCGTCGGGGTCGGCTCCCGGCCCGGCCGCCGCGACCCGCCGGTCGATCTCCTCGAGCACCAGGTCGACCTGCCATTCGGCCAGCCGCGCCATGGCCTGCCCGATGGTGCGGGCGGTCGCGGCCTGCTGCCGGGAACCGGCCGCGGACAACACCTCGACCTCCCGGAACCGGTGGATGGCCGCGATATCGGAATCGGTGTAATCGGGCGCGCTGTCGTCCGCGCTGGCCGGGAAACCCAGCGATACCCACAACCGGCGCGCCAGCTCGGGTGTCACCCCGGCCTTCTCCGCCACCTCCAGGCGGTTGTACCGCCGGCTGCCGGCGAGCAGGCTCGTCTCCGCCGCCGACCGAACCAGTTCGGACCTCTCCTGCGACCCCATGCGCGCCACATTACGACCCGCCGGCTCCCACGCGGGCAAACCGGGCAGATACACCGGTGATCTGCGTCATGCCGCCCATGGTCACGTTCCTGGCCGATCGCGGTACGCGCTGAAACGCCGGACAGACGCTATGGCTGCGACGTCGCGGAGCGCGGTGAGGTGTATTCCGGGATCGGTGCGGGCGACCGGGCCGGCGGGAGGGCGGGTTGCGTCGACTCCGGTCCCGCGGGCGCGGGCGGCGAGGCGTTGCGTACCGCAGGCTGCTGGTGTTGCGGCGTCTCGGCGCGCGGAACCGCGGAGGGCCCGGGCTTTTCCACCGACGGGGCAGCCGGCTGTGGGACGCCGGCCTGGCCCGGGGTCGGTGCCGGTAGTTCCGGTGCGGCGGGAGCGGCGGGAGAAACCGGCGCTCCCGCCGACTCCGGTGCGCGTTCCGGGCGCGTGGTGGGCGCTACCGGCCCGGTCGGTGCGATAGAGGTACTCGGCGCGGCCGGAGCCACCGCGGGTTGCGGAACTGCGGACGGGCGGCCCGACGCGTCGGGAAGTGGGTGGTCGGTGGGGAGGTTGATGAAGCTCGGGGCGGCCGGGTCCAGCGCGAGATGCTGGGGTTTGAGTTCGGTGTCGTTGAGCATCGGCCGGAACGCCAGCGCTTTGGGGGCGTTGGCGGCGAATACATCGAGGCGGAGGCGGTGGCCGGGTTCGAGCACCGCCTGGGTCGGGATCACCCCGATATCCAGCGCGACCGGCTCACCCGGCGGCACCGGTTGCACACTGTCCAGGGTGATCGGGTTGAACGGGGCGGTGAGGTCGCCGTTGGGCGAGCGGGTGCTGCGGGCGTCGTCGATCGCGCGCAGGGAGGCGGTGAGCTGGCCGGTACTCAGTACGGTCGAGGTGCCGTCGGGCGAGACGTCGTTCACTGTGACGCTCCAGTAGCCGTCGGCGGCATCGTGCACCGTGTTGAGATGCACGTTGATCGGGCCGGAGATGACGGTCCGTTCGGTGATCTCGGCGCTGGTGAAGGTGAGCGCACCGCGTTCGGCGATCCGGGAATCCTTGGCGCAGGCGTCGAATACCGCGCCGATACCGGCCGACCCCTGCGCCATATCCCGCGAACAGAAGGTGGCGAGCCCCGGCGCCACCGTGAGCTGGGCCTTGTCGCCCGGCTGACCGATCAGCGATCCGTCGTGCACGCTTTCCGCGCTGGTACCACTGGGTGCGCCCGACAGGTACACCCTCCGATGCGCCATTCCGGGCTGCGGGAACTGGTCGAGGAACACCCAGCCACCGCCCTGTTCCCAGACGATCACGGGCCCGTAGTCGGCGATGCCGTTGTCGATATCTTTGAGCCAGTGGTCGAACCACGCACGCTGCAGAACGTCCAGCCGCGGCGGTGCGCCGGGCCGCCCGGTCCCGGCCCCCGGGTTGGCGTGATAGGTGTCGCCGACGACGAGTTGTTTCTGCCCGGGCGGTAGCGGGATGTCGTTGTAGAGGGTGGTGGCACTGTTGGCGAAAATATCGTGCCAGCCGCCGTAGACGAAGGTGGGGACGGTGATCTTGGACGGATCGCCCATGATGCCCTGCCGGAACGGGCTGTTCTCGTCCAGTGCCGCGGCCAGCGTGGGAGGCATCTTGTTCAACGACGGCGTGAGCAGCGACTGAGCGAGCAGGTCGTAGTTGGTGGCGGGATCGGCCAGCCGGTCGGCTAGCCATTGCCAGTCGAAGGTGCCGTTCAGCATCGACTGCACATCCGGCATGAGTTTGGCCTGATTCACCTGGTTGAGCCACAGCGGCAGGAACGTCACGCCGACGCCGCCGCCCGGCGCCACCACATCGCGCATGAGATCACTGCCGGGTTCCACCGGGAAGATGGCCCGCAACGGTTCCGGAGCGTTCTCGGCGGCGCGCAATTGATTGATGCCGGAGTAGGAGCCGCCGCTCATCGCGACCCGCCCGTTCGACCACGGTTGCGCCGCCGACCATTCGATCACCTCGCGGGTGTCGAGTTGTTCGCGCGCACCGAGGGTGTCCCACAAGCCCTGCGACTGCCCGGTACCGCGTACATCCACCGAGACCACCGTGTATCCGGCGTGCACCAGTTTTCGGTCGAGCCCGAGCACCGTGGCGACGGTGCCGCCGTCGAGGGCGTGCAGCAGATCCTCGAAACCGCTGATCGGTGTGCCGGACAGGTTGATCCGGTTCACCAGGTCCATGGTGAACCGCTGCGCCTCGGGGTTGTTCATCGCCGAATCGATGAGCGCGGACATCATTTTCGAGTACGGCGTCATCGTGACGATGGTGGGCAGCGGTTCGGTCTCCACCCGGTCGCCCGCGTGGGCAGGCCGATACACATCGGCTTTCAGCACCACCCCGTCGCTCATGGTGATGTGCACATCTTTGTCGATATGCACTTCGGGATAGGGCTGCCGGCCGTCGTGGGTGGCGGTCCACTGCTGTGCGAGTTCGGCCGGGGAGGCCGCGGGCTCGGTATCCCGGCTGACCGGGTGCCGGGCGGCCTGCGCTATCACGAGAATCACGGCAAGGGCGACGACGGTGATCGCCGCTGCGGCCGCGAACCCGTGGATCCGGTACAGCCGCATGAACAACCCTCCACCTCATGGTTCCGGTTTCCGCGCACAGATGCCGCCGACGATAGCAATCAGCTCTCGTCGCAGCGTGTACCGACGCGCGGTATCGGATCCGGGTGGGGGTGGCGATATTCGGGCGCAGGCCGCCGCGGCCTCAGTTCGCGCGCTGCAACCGGAGGACGAGGTCCTTGACCTGATGGCCGGCCGCGGGGCGGTTGCGGTCGCGTCGTTCGTCCACCTGCACGGTCCACTGGTCGTCGAGCAGGCCGAGGATATCGGCGGGCAGGTAGTAGGCGTAGGGGTCGAACCGCGGCCCATGCCTTTCCTGCTCGTGCACATTTTCGTCCGGCTCAGGGAATTCGGCCGGATCGTGGGCTACGAACAGCAGCGTGCCACCCGGCGCGACCGACTCCAGCAGACCACGCACGGTGGCATGGTCGGATTCGTGTGCGATCGGGAAGTAGTGCGCCGACACCAGATCGAACGAGCGAGCCGGCAGCGGTGTCACGGTGATATCGGCCTGCCGCCACGA
>NZ_JARWNW010000124.1 GCF_029868325.1 Nocardia carnea | reverse complement strand
GCGTCGAGTAACCCGGTGGGGGGGGGGGGGCCGGGGGGGCGGGGGGCCCCGGGGCGGGGGGGGTTGGGGGGGGGGGGCAGAACGGGGCCGGCCGCCCGCCCCGCGGGGGGGGGGGGCGGGGCGGGGGGGGGGGGGCGCCGGCGGCCCCCCCCGCGGGGGGGGGGGCCCCCCGCCCGCCCCGCCCCCCCCCCCCCGGGCGGGGTTATTCGGTGGGTGCGACCCATTCGCGCGCGGCACGCAGCCGGCGCATGGATTCTTCCCGGCCGAGCAGTTCCATGGATTCGTAGAGGGGCGGGCTGATATGTGATCCGGTGACCGCGACCCGTACCGGTGCGAACGCTTTTCTGGGTTTCAGTTCGAGCCGCTCGATGAGCGCTGTTTTCAGCGCTTCTTCAATTTCGGCAGCGGTCCAGGTGGTGAGTGGTTCGAGTGCGTCGATTGTCGCGTCCAGGACCGGCCGGCTACCTTCTCCGAGGTTTTTCTTTCCGGCCGCCGGGTCGATTGCGAAGTCCGCGGCAGGGGCGAACAGGAATCGGAGCAGATCCCAGGCGTCGGCGAGTACGACTATTCGGGTCTGAACGAGTTCGGCGGCTTCGGCGAATACTTTTTCGTCGATTTCTTCACCGATATATCCGTGCCGGACGAAGTATTCGCGCAACCGTCCAGCGAAATCGGCGGGAGCGAGCATCCGGATATGTTCGGCGTTGATCGCGTCGGCTTTTTTCTGGTCGAAGCGGGCCGGGTTCGAGTTGACTTTGGAGATGTCGAAGGCGGCGATCATCTCGTCCAGGGTGAACACATCGTGGTCGTCGGCGATGCTCCAGCCGAGGAGTGCGAGGTAATTCAGCAAACCTTCGGGTATGAAGCCGCGATCGCGGTGCAGGAACAGGTTGGATTCGGGGTCGCGTTTGGAGAGTTTCTTGTTGCCCTGCCCCATCACGAAGGGCAGGTGCCCGAATTCCGGGGTGAAATCGGTGACGCCGATACGCCGCAGTGCCGCGTAGAGGGCGAGCTGGCGCGGGGTGGAGGAGAGCAGATCTTCGCCGCGCAGGACGTGGGTGATTCGCTGGGTCGCGTCGTCTACCGGGTTGACCAGCGTGTACAGCGGGTCGCCGGTGCCGCGGGTGAGGGCGAAATCGGGGACGGTGCCCGCTTTGAACGTGGTCTCGCCGCGGACGAGATCGTTCCAGGTGAGATCGGTGTCGGGCATACGCAGCCGGACCACGGCGCCGCGGCCGGCGGCTTTGTATTCGGCGATCTGTTCGGGTGTGAGGTCGCGGTCGTAATTGTCGTAGCCCAGTTTCGGATCACGTCCGGCCGCGCGGTGGCGTTCTTCGACTTCTGCTGGCGTGGAAAAGGATTCGTAGGCTTCGCCGGCTTCCAGCAGTTTGTGCACCACGTCGAGGTGGATATCGCGGCGCTGCGATTGCCGGTACGGCGCATAGGGTCCGCCGATTTCGGGGCCCTCGTCCCATTCGAGGCCGAGCCAGCGCAATGCGTCCAGGAGCGCCAGATACGATTCCTCGGAATCCCGTGCGGCATCGGTATCTTCGATTCGGAAGACGAAGGTTCCGCCGTGGTGTTTGGCGTATGCCCAGTTGAACAGCGCGGTGCGGATGAGCCCCACATGCGGTGTTCCGGTGGGCGACGGGCAGAAACGGACCCGTACGTTTGTCATGTCTCTCTTTCGTTCAGCGTTTGGCGGCAACAGGATTGGTGAGTGTTCCGATTCCGGCGACGGTCACCGACACGCTCTGCCCGTCTTTCATCGGGCCGACGCCTTCGGGTGTGCCGGTGAGGATCACATCACCGGGCAGCAGGGTCATCACCCGGGTCACCCATTCGATGATTTCCGGAATATCGTGCAGCAGTAGTGATGTGGTGCTGCGCTGCTTCACCTCACCGTCGAGTTCGGTGGTGATCTCGAGATCGGCCGGATCCAGTTCGGTTTCGATCCACGGACCGAGCGGGCAGAAGGTGTCATACCCTTTGGCCCGCGTCCATTGTCCGTCCTGGGCTTGCTGATCACGGGCGGTGACATCGTTGGCGACGGTGTAGCCGAGGATCACATCCTTGGCACGCGCCGCGGCGACATCCTTGCAGGGGCGCCCGATCACGACCGCCAGTTCACCTTCGAAGTCGACCCGGGAGGAGTTGGGCGGCAGCTGGATGGGCACGTTCGGCCCGATGATGGAGGTGTTCGGTTTGATGAAGATCACCGGTTCCTCCGGTGCCTGTCCGCCGAATTCGGCGGCGTGTGCCGCGTAGTTCTTGCCGATGCAGATCACCTTGCTGGCCAGGATGGGGGCGAGCAGGCGGATATCGGCCAGCGGCCAGCTACGGCCGGTGAACGTCGGAGTGCCGAACGGGTGTTCGGCGATTTCTTTGGCGGTCTCGCCGTCGATGGCGACGAAAGCGACCCCGTCGGGGCTGGCAACTCGACCTAGACGCATGCCCGAAGTCTATCCAGCCGGGTTCACCAGCCCGAATGCGCCCGACCGGTCGGCATGTGGGCCGGTGAAAAGCGTGACACCGCCTGGTACAACCGCGGCCGGTCGGTGTACGGTGACCAAAAGTTCACGTTCTGAGAAGCACTTCCCATATATTGAGATGTTGCTGCTGTATTCCGAGATGGGGAACTATGGCACACAGTTCACCGGCGGCCGCCCGAGCCGCCGAGTCCGGACACCGACCGGTACCGGTCTCTCCCGCACGCCGCTGGCTCATGCTCGCCCTGGGCGTATTCGCCCAGACCTCGAGCGCGATCTTCGTCCACGGCGTCCCGTTCCTGCTGCCCGCGCTCACCGCGGGCGGAATGCCGCTGCCGACGGCCGGTCTGCTGGTCGCGCTGCCGACCGTGGGACTGTGCTGCACCCTTATCGCCTGGGGTTATCTGGTGGACCGGTTCGGCGAACGCATCGCGCTGGTGGCCGGACCGCTGATCATGTGCGTCGCGGGCACCGCGGCCGCCTTCACGACGAGCTATCCCCTGCTCGGGGTTCTGCTGTTCCTGGGCGGTATGGGCGCGGCCAGCACCAACGGCGCGAGCGGCCGGGTGATCGTCGGCTGGTTCCCGCCCGAGCGCCGGGGCCTGGCGATGGGTATCCGGCAGACCGGTCAGCCCATCGGTGTCGGTATCGGCGCCTTGTCCATCCCGCTGGTCGCGGACAGTGCCGGGGTCGCTCCCGCACTGCTCGTGCCGGCCGTCCTGGCAGGCCTGGCGGCCGTGGGCTGCCTGCTGGGCATCGTCGACCCGCCTCGCCCACCGCGTGCGGAAACCACCGGCGCCAACCCCTACCGCGCCGGAGCGACCCTCTGGCGTATCCACGGAGTGTCCATACTCCTGGTCATCCCACAGGGCACCGTCTGGACATTCGCACTGCTGTGGTTGCACCGCGATATCGGCTGGTCCTTGGCCGCCGCGGGTGCCCTCGTCACCGGCACACAGGTACTCGGCGCTCTGGGCCGGATCGGTGCGGGCGCCTGGTCCGACCGCGTCGGCAGCCGGATGCGTCCCCTGCGCCTGATCGCCGTCGCCGCGGTCACCACCATGGCGCTGCTGGCCTTGACCGCCTGGACCGAATGGTGGTGGGCGGCTATCCCATTGATGGTGATCGCCTCGGTGGTTTCGGTCTCCGACAACGGTCTGGCCTTCACCGCCATCGCCGAACTCGCCGGGCCCTATTGGAGCGGCCGGGGTCTCGGTATCCAGAACACCGGCCAGAACCTGATGATCGCCGCGGTACCGCCGGTGTTCGGCGGCCTGATCACCGCAACCGGATTCCCTGCGGCCTTCTTGGCGGCAGCCGCCTTGGCCGCGGTGGCTGTCCCACTGGTGCCATCGGGTCCGGAGAATCTCCCGAAATGAGTGGGCCACTGGCCTGGGCACGCACCATCCGACCCCATCAGATATCGATGAGGTCCGCGGGATCGAACCACACCCGGACCGGGATATCGACCTCGAACTCGACGGCGAACTCGCGCCCTTCGCCCACGGGCGGCTCCCACCGGTAGGCGCCGCCATCGAGGACGCCCCGATGGACCTGGATATTCGGCTGGTGTTCGACTATCCAATACTGCGGGATACCGAGCCCTGCGTACTCCCGAACCTTGCGAACCCGGTCGGTGCGTTCGCTTCCGCTGCCCGGCGACACGACTTCGACCACCAACTGCACATCCATGCCCGGGATCAACTTCGGCGACTCGTCGACGATCGCGGCCCGGGCGACAGCTTTGGGTATCACGAAGATATCGGGTTTACGGACGCCCGACGGTGTGCTGATCTCCCATTCCCCGCCATCGCAGACGAATGCGTCCGCATCCTCGGCCGCGCTACGGATCCGCCGGGCGAGTGACCAGCCGACGTAGTTGTGCCGTGCCCCCGCTGCCACCTCGACCAACCACCCGTCTTCGAGTTCGAACCCCTTACCGTCTTCCGGCAGGTCGTAGAGATCCAGCACCGTGTACGGGCCGAAGCCTGCATCACTGATGGCGCGCCACGCGGTCATGCTGCCCTCCAAGCGCTCGGGCCGTCCATCGGGGATACGCCCAGGTATCCCCGATGGTATCGGAGTTGCACACCGATTTCGTTGCCGAAAGTACGGAACTTCCAGGTCAGAGCGCGGATGCGATCCGGTCGCCGATTTCGGTGGTGGAGGCGGTGCCGGTGCGGCCCGACAGATCCTTGGCGACCGCGTCCTGGATGCGCGCGGCGGCCGCGGTTTCGCCCTTGTGCTCGAGCAGCAGGGAGACCGAGAGGATGGCGGCGGTCGGGTCGGCCTTGGACTGGCCGGCGATATCGGGGGCGCTGCCGTGGACGGGTTCGAACATGCTCGGGTTGGTGCCGGTGGCGTCGATATTGCCGCTGGCGGCCAGGCCGATACCGCCGCTCACCGCGGCGGCGAGGTCGGTGATGATATCGCCGAAGAGGTTATCGGTGACGATCACGTCGAAGCGGGCCGGGTCGTTGACCATATGGATGGTGGCGGCGTCGATGTGCTGGTAGGCGACCTCGACATCGGGGAACTCGGCGCCCACCGCGTCCACCGTGCGCTGCCACAGCGACCCGGCGAAGGCCAGGACGTTGGTCTTGTGCACGAGAGTGAGGTGTTTGCGCCGGGTCTGCGCCTTGGCGAAGGCGTAGCGGACCACACGTTCGACACCGAACCGGGTGTTGGTGCTGACCTCGGTGGCGACCTCGTGCGGGGTGTCGACCCGGATGGCGCCACCGGTGCCGGTGTAGGGGCCCTCGGTGCCCTCGCGGACGACCACGAAATCGATATCCGGGCTACCGGCGAGGGGGCTGCCGACGCCCGGGTACAGCTTGGAGGGCCGCAGGTTGACGTGATGGTCGAGCGCGAACCGGGTGCGCAGCAGCAGGCCCCGTTCGAGGAGGCCGCTGGGCACCGACGGGTCGCCGATCGCGCCGAGCAGGATCGCGTCGTGCTGTTTCAGTTCCGGCAGCACCGTTTCCGGCAGGATCTCGCCGGTGGCGTGGTAGCGCTTGGCGCCGAGATCGTATTCGGTACGTTCCACGCCGGGCAGCACCACATCGAGTACTTTGAGCGCCTCGGTGACGACCTCCGGGCCGATACCGTCACCGGGGATCACGGCGAGCTTCATGACAACCACGCTTTCTGGATACGACGTGCCGCGAGCGGAGCGGGCCGCGGCCGGCGGGCCGGGGGTGGCCGCCGCTGGGACAGTGTTTGTGCGCATGCCGCCCGGGCGCGGAACACCCGGGCGGATTCGCACGACGCTGCGCGCCGCCCGCCGGAACTCGGTGCGGGCGAATCGGGCCCGCAGGAGCGTAGCGTAATCGCACCACGCCGGGCCCCCTCGCCCACGCCCGTCGAACGACGCGGCAGCGCACCGCTACATCAGAACAGGTCGACCAGCGCGACCTTGCCGGCGCCCACGGCGGCCGCGATATCGGCGCGCACCGATTCGGGGACCTCCTTGTTGACCCGCAACACCACGGTGGCGCCTTCTTTGTTGGCGTCCTGGGTGAGCTGGGCGGCGAGGATATCGATCCCGGCGGCGCCCAGGGCGGTGCCGACCTTGCCCAGCGCGCCCGGCTGGTCCGCATAGTTGAGGACGGCCAGGTTGATGCCCTCGGCGCGCATATCGTAGTTGCGGCCGTTGATGTTCACGATCTTCTCGACCTGGGCCGGTTCGGTGAGCGCACCGGCGACGTTGATGGTGCGGCCGTCACCGAAGACCGCACGCAGATCCACCAGGCTGCGGTGGCTGGGGCTTTCGGTGACCGTGGTGACCTCGGCGCTGATGCCGCGGTCCTGCGCGAGCGCCGGGGCGTTGACGAAGGTGACCTGGTCGTCGACGTGGGCGGAGAACACGCCGCGCAGCGCGGCCAGTTGCAGCACCTCGACCTCGGAGGCGGCCAGCTCGCCGCGGACCTGCACCTCGAGGCTCACCGGCAGTTCGTCGGCCAGCGCACCCAGCAGCGCGCCCTGTTTGCGGACCAGGTCCAGCCAGGGCGCCACTTCGTCGCCGACCACGCCGCCGGTGACGTTCACCGCGCCGGGAACGAATTCACCGGCCAGGGCCAGCAGCACGGATTTCGCCACATCGGTACCGGCCCGGTCCTGCGCTTCACTGGTGGAGGCGCCCAGATGCGGGGTCACCACGACCTGCGGCAGTTCGAACAGCGGGCTGTCGGTGCAGGGCTCGGTGTCGTAGACGTCGATACCGGCGGCCCGCACATGGCCGGACTTGATGGCCTCGGCCAGCGCGGCTTCGTCCACCAGGCCACCGCGCGCGGCGTTGACGATGATCACGCCCGGCTTGGTCTTGGCGATCGATTCCTTGCCGAGCAGGCCCTTGGTCTCCGGGGTCTTCGGCAGGTGGATGGAGATGAGGTCGGCGCGCTCGAGCACCTCGTCCAGGGTGAGCAGTTCGATGCCGAGCTGGGCGGCGCGCGCCGGGGAGACGTAGGGGTCGTAGGCGACGATCTTGGTTTCGAAGGCTGCCAGGCGCGCGGCGAACAGCTGCCCGATCCGGCCGAGGCCGATCACACCGACCGTTTTGCCGAAGATCTCCACACCGTTGAAGCTGCTGCGCTTCCAGGTGTGCTCACGCAGGGTGGCGTCGGCGGCCGGGATCTGGCGGGCGGCGCTCAGCATCAGCGTGACGGCGTGTTCGGCGGCGGTGTGGATATTGGAGGTGGGCGCGTTGACGACCATGACACCGCGTTCGGTGGCGGCGGGAACATCGACATTGTCCAGGCCGACCCCGGCCCGGGCGACGATCTTCAGGTTCTTGCCGGCCTCGAGGACTTCGGCGTCGACGGTGGTGGCGGACCGCACGAGCAGCGCGTCGGCCTCCGGCACCGCCGCCAGCAGGGCGGGCCGGTCCGGGCCGTCGACCCAGCGGACCTCGACACCGTCACCGAGCGCATCGACGGTCGACTGGGCGAGCTTGTCGGCGATCAGAACTACAGGACGGCCTGCTTGGCTCACGGTGGGGTTCTCCTGGATGAGGGGGGACGGCCAGTTGACGCGGCCAAGCTTAGTTCCAGCGAATCCGGCCGCGGCCCGCCCCCTCACCGTCGGGCACATCCGGACATGGCGCGACCTGTGCGGACCTACCTCGGCGGGTGGGCGGAATCACGCTCATGACCAGCCGTGCGCATACGCGAGACCTTCCCCCGACGGCGATGCCCCGGCCTCCAGCACAGTCGGAGACCGGGGCATCGGTTCGGCGGATCAGCCGAACAGCAGGGTCCACAGGGTGTCGAAGATGACGTTGAGAGTCGCGGAACCGCTTTCGATGATGACCGGGATCATGGAAATGTCCTTTCATTCGGGAATCCAGCCGTGAACCGACTGTCGCGCAGTATGTCGGCGACCGGAACGGAAGAATTACCGAATTCTTCTAATTTGTGCCGGGCATCACTGTATATAGTTTCGTGATATGAGCCGACACCCCGGCAGCAGAGCCCCCACCTGCACCTATGCCGGATTTAAGCGCCGAAACATCTCCAGCGGCGAATCCATCGGCAGAGAGCAACGATTCTCTGCGGCAAAACTCCGCAGCGCGAACTGATCACATAAACAATTCGGACGGAATATGCATCACGCAGGTCACCGGAGACCTGAATCGCGTCCGGAGCGCAGTAGGGAACGACCGGAACGAACCCCTTCCCGGAAACGACGAGGGGCGGGGGGGGGGGGGGGGGGGGGGGGGCGGGGGGGGGGGGGGTGGGGGGGGTGCGGGGCTATCCCCGGGTATAAGCGTAACCCCCGGGGGCCCACCCGCGCGGCGATCGGGCGCCGCGGGACGTGGTGTCCCGGGCGATCGCCGCGCGGCTGCGGGAACTCGGTGCGGACCACGTCT
>NZ_JARWNW010000123.1 GCF_029868325.1 Nocardia carnea | reverse complement strand
GGGGTCCCCCCCCCCCCCCCACCCCCCCCCCCCCCCCGGGGGGGGGGGGGGGGGGGGGGGGGGTCCCCCCGCCACTCCGAGTAGCCGTGAGTTCGGGCGAGGTGACCGGCCCCGAGGCTTACCCGGCCGATTCGAGGTGGCCGGCGATCAGGCGGATGAACTCGGCCGGGTGGTCGACCATAGGTGAGTGCCCGGCACCGGGCATCTCGACCGCGCGAGCGTCCGGGATACCCGATTCGAGGGCCGCCACATGTTCGGCGGTCCGCGCACAGTCCGCACTACCGCGGACGATCAGTGTCGATGCGGTGATGGCCCGCAGCCGGTCGGTCAGGTCGAGCGCGCGGGCCGCACCGAGAACCGAGCCCAGGTACGCGGGGTCGGTCCGCAATACCGCCTGAACGTAGGTTTCCCAATCGTCGCGGGGTGGCCGCGCACTGAACAGCATGCCGACGGCGTCCTCGACTGCGGTGCGGGAGGCCTCGGCACCGTTGCGGATACCCACGGTCCAGCGGTCGACGGCGGCGGCGAAGCCCGGCAAGGTCCCGACCGTGCTCGCTCCGGTGCCGACGAGGACGAGACGTCGTACCCGCTGAGGCACGGTCGAGGCGATGACCTGGGCGACGATGCCGCCGACCGAGTTACCCACCAGATCGACCTGGTCGAGATGTTCGGCGTCGAGCACAGCGAGGACGGCCTCGGCCAGCCCAGCGGGACCGGCCACCGGCGACCAGTCGTCGCCCGCGGCGGGCGAGTAGAAGTCGACCGCGTAGCACGGGCGTTCCGCAAAGGCCTCCATGGTCTCGGTCCAGAATTGCCAGCAACCGAACCACGGGTGCAGGAATACCGTCGGAATACCGGACGACGCCGATCCTGTCACATGATAGTCCAGCGTTGCGCCACCCAAAGAGATTGTGCGCCTGTCGATTTCCATATCTGTCCTCCAGGAAGGTCTGATGTGCGGCGGTGTCACAGGAATTGGCACCGGACACTCCCGGCGCGACCGTGCCGATGCCGAGTACGCGCAGCGTTCAGCTCGCGGCGGCTTCCGCCGGCGCGTGCCCCGGTTCACCGTCCGGCTCGGCCCGGGATTCGCCTGCCGCCGGCGGTGCGGACGGCAGACGCAGAGCCAGGCCGGCCAGCAGCGAGAGCACGGCCGTGCCCGACATGTAGAACGCGATGATGAGCCAGCTACCGGTGGAGTTCAGGATCATCGAGGACACCGAGGGCGCGATCGCATTTCCGGCGATGAGCCCGATCGTGATGCCGACCGACATACCGGTGAATCGGACGGCGGGCGGGAACACTTGGGAGAAGTAGGACGGCACAACCGCGTAGTTGGCCGAATAGCCGATGAAGATCAGCACGAATCCCAGAATCATCCAGCCCAGCTGGCGGGTGTCCATGAGGGCGAACCAGCAGAACGGCAGGACGATGAGTGATACCGCACCGCAGAGGAATACCCGGCGGACACCGAAGCGGTCGCCGATCGCGCCGAACAGCGGCAGGCTGATCAGGATGGCGACGGTGGCGGTCAGCAGTGTCGTGAGCACCGTACTGCTGCTGAGCCCGAGCGTGTTCTCGCCGTAGCTCAGCGAGTACACCGTTGTCATCGTGAATGCGGTACCTGTGGCGAGGATTCCCAACGCCACCAGGACAACGGTGCCCAGATGGTTGCGCAGGACGTCGACGACCGGCACCTGCTGGACCACACCCTTCTCTTCGGCTTCTTCGAATTCGGGTGTCTCTTCGAGTGTGGTGCGCGCGATCAGTCCGACGATCACGAGAACGCCGCTGAGCAGGAAGGGAATTCGCCACCCCCACGAGTACAGGGAGTCATCGGGCAGCTGGACGGCGGCGAGGAAGACGAGGTTGGCCAGGATCAAGCCGGCGGTGGCACCGGTATTGACCAGCGAGCCGAAGAAACCGCCCCTTCTGCCGGCATGTTCCACGGTCATCAGTACGGCGCCGCCGTATTCGCCACCGACGGAGAATCCCTGGGCCAGCCGGGCCAGTACCAGCAACACGGGAGCCGCCGCACCGATCTGGTCGTAGGTGGGCATGAGCCCGATCAGGAAGGTGGAGACACCCATCAGGAGGAGGGTCAGCACGAGGGCGGTTTTGCGTCCGATGCGGTCGCCGAAGTGCCCGAAGACGACAGCCCCGACCGGGCGGGCGATGAAGGCGACCGCGAAGGTGGCCAGCGACAACACCGTCGCCAGTGCCGGGTCGTCCGAGGAGAAGAACAGCTTCGGGAAGATCAGCGAGGCCGCCAACCCGTAGGCGGAGAAGTCGTAGTACTCGATCGTGGTGCCGATCCAGCTTGCGAAGGTGGCCTTCGCACGTTGTTTGCTGGATGACTGCGTTGTGGGGGACATGGTCTCCTCCGGGAAACAGGTCATGATGCTCGACCGTGCGGACAAGGACGGTTTGCAGAACATCGACCTGTCGAGGTCCCCCGTCCGAGGGGCAAGATCCACATCACGGGGAGCCGGATGCGCGTGGCGCGTTTTTACTGGGTAGCAGGGTGCACAGTCGATACGGCGGGTGACCGCGGCGACCGCTTTCGTACTTTGACTCGTACTATGTACGGGGCGCGACGGCGTGTCAATACCGGAAATACGGATTTAACCGAGGTTGATTTTTCCCCGAAGATGTGATGCCACCCACGGTAGACAGGAAGCGCCGGCAATCCGGCAGCAAGTCAGGAGCGAGCGGCCAGGGCGCGCACGGTGGCGTCGATATAGGCCTCGAGCCCGTCTGCGAACTGCGAATCGGACGGCAGATCGGCCACCTCTTCGGGGTGGCCCACGAGCTGCGGGAACTCCTCGATCGGCAGTCCGGCATAGAAGTGCGTGCGCTGACGGCGCTGTTCGGCATCCTCCCCTTCCGCCGACCGCCCCCACTGCCGCGGCATCTGATAGCTGGCGAAGCCGATCGCATAGGTGATGAGGAAACCGTAGCAACGCACGGCCTGGGGACCCGGAATTCCGGAGTCGACCAGTCGCTGAATAACCGCTTCCCAGGCCCCGCGGAGCGCGGCCGGACTGTCCGTGACGCGGGTGGCGAACAACCGGACGATGCTCGGATGCTCGCGCATCATCGCCAGCAAGGCATATCCCATGGCGCGGATGGCGTCGGCCGGTCCGGCGTCCGGACCCGGGGGTAGTTGCATACCTCCCAGCACATGGTCGGCCATACCGTCCAGAATCTCGTCTTTGCTGCGGAAGTAGCTGTAGAGCGTCATCGCCCCGACCCCCAGCTCGGCAGCGATCCGCCGCACCGTGAGCCGATCCAGATCCGATTCCGCATCGGCGATACGCAGGGCGGCCTCGATGATCCGCTCGGCGGTGAGCGACGTGTCGCGACGTCGAGACCGATTCGGTTGCGCGGGCATATAACTCCTCGTAGTGGCCGTCATTGCAGCGTATCGGACATTATCCGGTACTTCGTACCCCATCCGCCTCCTCCTCTGCCCCGCTGCGGAATTGCCTCTTGTTCCCACGAAGGGGTATTAAGTATCGTACTTAGTACGACCAGTGGAGGTGAACATGACCGACGGCGATGCGGGTGTCCTGGAACTCGAGGTCACCGCTTTACGGCAGGAATCGGATTGTGTGCTCAGCGTGGAGCTCGCCGATCCCCTGCGGCGCCTGTTGCCCGCATGGGAACCCGGCGCGCATATCGACCTCGGGCTTCCGGATCACCTGCGGCAGTACTCGCTCATGGGCGATCCGGCCGAGCGGGACAACTACCGGATCGCGGTACTGCGCGAGCCGGAGTCCGCGGGCGGATCCAGTTATGTGCATGCGATCCTCCGTCCCGGAGATCTGGTCGAGGTCGGCGGGCCGCGCAATAACTTTCCGCTGGTAGCGGCAGACGAGTACCTCATGATCGCGGGCGGTATCGGCATCACACCGTTGCTGCCGATGATCCGGCGGCTGCAGGCCGAGGGCACACCGTGGCGACTGCTCTACGGTGGACGTTCGCGCCGATCGATGGCATTCCTGTCCGATCTGGCCGGCGACGACCGCGTCCGGATACATCCGTTCGACGAGGTCGGCCACCTCGACCTGGATGCGGCCCTGGGCACACCGGCCGAGGGCACGGCCGTCTACTGTTGCGGCCCCGAAGGTCTCATCTCCGCGGTGGAACAGCGCTGCGCGTCGTGGCCCGCAGGCAGCCTGCATGTCGAGCGGTTCGCCGCACGTCCCCGCGACGACGAGGCCGACCTGCGGGCTTTCGAACTCGTCCTCGCCAAATCGGGCAAGCGGCTCACGGTGCCCGCCGACAGCACCGCCCTCGACGTCCTGGACGCGGCGGGTATCGACCTGCCCAACGCCTGCCGCGACGGAGTATGCGGCAGCTGCGAAACCCGCGTGCTCTCGGGTGTCCCCCTGCACCGCGACGCGCTGGCCGACCCCGATTGCACCGATGTCCTCTATCCGTGCGTATCACGTGCGCAGAGCGCGGAACTAGTACTCGACCTGTGACGATGACGCCCCTCGCGTCCGCCACCACACGTCCGACCGCCCCCGAGAAACCCGCTGGAGAAGATATGAGCGCCCCGAGCTCGCCGACCCCCGAAGCCGCCCCGCGCCGCGCCCCGCGCTCCCGCAAAGCCGCCCCCGCTCCCCTCGAGCCCGGCCCTCCCGTACAGGACGGCGCGGACTGGTCGGGCTGGCCGACCTACGACTCGGCCGCACACGGCTTCCGCGATTACTGGTATCCGACCGTCTGGGCGCACGAGGTCGGCGAGAAGCCGGTGCCGATCACCCTCGCCGGTGAACGTATCGTGCTGGTCCGCGACGGCGAGGTCGTACGCGGCCTGCACGACCGGTGCCCGCACCGCGGTGTGCCGCTGTCGCACGGTCGCCGCGAATTCCCCGGCACCATCAGCTGCGCCTATCACGGCTGGACCTTCGGCCTGGAGACCGGCAGGCTCGACGCGGTCATCACCGACGGTCCCGAAAGTCCCATCTGTGGAAAGCTCAGTGTCGCGACGTATCCGGTCGAGGAACGGCTGGGCCTGCTGTGGGTGTACATCGGCGATGTGGAGCCGGGCACCCAGCCCCCGCCCGTCGAGCGTGATATCCCCGCCGAGCTGATCGAGAACACTCTGGTGCTCGGCGGCCGCAACGATGTCCGCGAGGGCAACTGGCGCTTCGCCACCGAGAACGGCTTCGACGAGGGTCACGCCAAGTACCTGCACAACACCGCCCTGTGGCGCTTGTTCAAGGTCATGCCGACCTGGAACAAGACCCGGATCGTCGAAAAGGACGGCTGGCTGGTCCGCGTACAGGACGAACTCTATTGGGAGGCCGATTTCCCGGGCGTCGGCAAGTTCACGAACAAGCGGTGGTGGAAGCGGATCCCGCTGCCCGACCACCCGGGTAAGAACGGCGACGCCAACCCGGTTATCGACGCCATGGATATTCCGGGCTTCGTCTCGGTCCGGATGCCGGGCCTGCTGCGGGTGGCCTACCCGAAATTCATCCACTACGAATGGTATGTACCGGTCGATGCCGATCATGTGCGCTACGTACAGCTGATGGTGCGATTCGAAACCGGGCTCACCGCATTGGCATTCAAGGCGAAGTATCTCGCCGCATTCCGTTGGCTGTTCCACGGTCAGTTCACGCGCCAGGACGCCTGGATGGTGAACGTGACCGATGCCCCGCCGGAGCGCCTGTACCGTCCCGACCTGTCGATCACCGCGTGGCGGCGCCACGTCGAGCAGGTCGCGCCCAGGGTGCAGCCGACCGAAAAACGTATCGGCCACTGAGCGCGCTGCCGTGTCCAGGACAGAGCTGACCCACGGCTGGGCCGGCGCCGCGAGCGGTCCGGTGACCGTGGTGCTGCACGGCGGCGGTCCCGGTTGCCATGCGGTCTCCGATTTCGCCGCGGTGATGACGTTGCTCCCCGAGCGGCGCTGGCTGTGGGTGGATCTTCCCGGTTACGGAGGTTCGCCGAGCCGAACCGATGAGTCGGTACCGCGCCAGACAGTGGCGGCCCGCGCACTCGGCGAATTGCTCACGCGGCTGGGCTGCGGTCCTGTCGATGTCCTGGCCCAGTCACTGGGTGGGACCGTCGCACTGCATCTGGCAGCCGAACACCCCCCACTGTTGCGACGGCTGGTGGTGATCGGCAGCCAGCCCACCCCGGCCCCCGCCGGGCGAGTCGATGTGCGCCGCGATCCGGGCCTCGGCGGACGAGCGCGAGCACAGTACTACGGCGGTACCGGCCCCAGCCCCGAGAAGATGCGCGAGCTGCTCACCGAATTGGAGTGGTACGACGCGGATCTCGTCCCGGAAGCCACCGTCGCTGCCCGATACCTGGCCAGTACCACACCCACGGCACTGGCCGCTGCTACCGCATCCGCGCCCGCCGGCGATCCCGGCACCGATCCGGGTGCGGTGGCAGCCCCGACCTTGGTGGTGTGGGGCCGCCACGACCCGTTCGGCGGCCCCGATTACGCGAGTGCGCTCGCCGATGCCCTGCCCCGTGGCGATCTCGCGGTCATCGGGCGCACCGCCCACCACCCCCAGGCCGAGCGTCCCGCCACCGTCGCGGCCCTCACCGAAGCGTTCCTTACCGACTGGAGTTGATACCTGTGTCTCGCGTAATCGTTGTGCTGACCCTCGGCGCCGTAGCCGCCGGTGCTGTCGTCGCCGTCCGGCGGCCTCGCCTGTTCGCCCGCCTCTTCGGCGCCACCACGGTCCGGTCCTTCCAGCCGGGGGCGCGATGAGCGGCCCGAGCGCGGAGCAGCGCGGGTGGTTCGACACCGCCGCCGGCCTGGTGGATCCGAAGCGGCTCACCGATCTCGTCGTCGGCATGGTCGATATTGCGAGTCCCACCGGTGAGGAGGCCGAACTCGCCCACTGGCTGACCGCGACCCTCGACCGTGCCGGACTCGAGGCCCACTATCAGGAGATCGACGACCGGCAGGCCAATGCCGTCGGCCGGTTGCGTGGCGACGGCAGCGGTGAAGACCTGCTGCTCTACGCTCCCACCGACACCCTCACGGTCGGCGATCCCGACGAGGATGTCCCCTGGATCGGCCCCGAGTTGCGGGCGGATATGCAGCCCCGCGCCCAGGTGCACGGCGACCATGTTCTCGGACTGGGCGCCAGCAACCCCAAGGGGCACGCGGCCGCGATCGTCGCCGCCGCGGAGGTCATCGCCGAGGCCGGTATTCCGTTGCGCGGCGATCTGATCGTCGGGCTCGGCGCCGGTGGTATGCCCACCAACGGCCGCACAACCCGCGGTTTGACGCGGCGCAATGCCGGCCAGGGCGTCGGCTGCTCCTTCCTGCTCGAACAGGGCTGGTGGGCCGATCACGCGCTGATCGCCAAGCCCGGCTGGGCGGTGGCCTGGGAAGAAGTGGGGCTGTGCTGGTTCGAGGTCCGTGTGCGCGGCACCTACACCTATGTCGGCAGCCGGCACCGGATGCCCTACCGTAACGCGATCGCCGGCGCGGCCACCGTGATCGGCGAATTGGAGCGCTGGTTCCCCGAATACGCCGCCCGGCATACCGACGGTCTCGTCGCACCGCAGGGCATCGTGTCCTCGATCGAGGGCGGATGGCCGCGGATGGCCGCGGTCGCCCCGGCAGTGTGCCGGTTCATGATCGACCTGCGCACCAGCCCGCGCTCGACTCCCGCGCAGGTGCGTCGCGAGTTCGGTGCCGCCATTGCCGCGATCACCGCCGAACATCCGGATTTCGAGGTGGATTGGGACATGGTGCTGGCGATCCCGGGCACACATACTCCATCCGACAGCCCGGTCGTCGCCGCCGCCATCGCGGCCTGGGAGGCAGAGACCGGCCTGCCACACGAACCGATCGTCGCCAACAGCGGCGCCACCGACGCGAATATCCTGCGCGCCCGAGGCTTGCCGACCGCTCGTCTCGGCATGGACCGGATCGGGCCGGACGCTCCTCTGGCACTGGACTTCCCGTCCGGAATGAATGTTGTCGACATCCGGGAGGCAGTCCGGCTGACCCGGGCCATCGTGCACACCGCGATCACGTTGTGTACCCGAGAACGGAGTATCCCGTGAGTGAACTCGTAGTGGGTGTGGGTGCCTCGCACAGCACCCTGATGAATACGCACTGGGCGGAGGTGGACGATCTCGACGCGGCGCACCGATTCCGCGACGGCCTCGGCGCGGCACGAGCGGCGCTCGCCGAACAACGGCCCGATGCCCTCGTTGTCATCGGTTCCAACCACTTCCGCGGTATGTTCCTGGACCTGATGCCCGCCTTCACCATCGGCGTCGGCGAGGTCAACGGAGCCGGCGAGGCCCAGACCCCGGGCGGGCCACTGCCGGTGGATACCGCCCTCGCCCGCACTATCGTCGACGGGCTCGTCGGCGACGGCTTCGATCCGGCGTTCTCGCTGCGCATGACCGTCGATCACGGAATCACGCACTCGCTGCAGCATCTGGTGCCCGCACTCGATATCCCGATCGTTCCCGTCGTGATCAATATGTTCGCGCCGCCGCTGCCGTCCCTACCGCGCTGCCGCGATCTCGGCGCGGCCATCGGCGCGGCGATTGCGGGCGACGGTGCACGAAAGCGCGTGGCGGTCATCGCCTCCGGTGGCCTGTCGCATCGGCTGCCGTGGCCCAAATGGTTCGACGCGCTGTCGGAAGACGACCGGTTCCTGGTGCAGGCCTGGCTCAACGGCCGCACCTCCTGGAGCGAATACGAGGTCCGGCGCCGCCAGATCATCCGGGCCGCCGAACCCGATATCAACTCCGAATTCGACGAATGGTTCCTCGGCCTGCTCGAGTCCGGCGACCTCGGACCGTTGCTGGCCATGAGCGACGAGCAGATCGAGAAGGAGGCCGGAAACGGCGCCGCCGAGCTGCGTGCCTGGGTCGCGATGTCCGCGGCGCTGTCCGCGGCAGGCCCGGCACCACGACGTGTCACGGGACGCACACTCGCCTACGGCGCTGTCCCCAACTGGCTGACCGGCATGGGTGTCAGCCTGCTCACCCCCACCGACGAGGAGATTTCCGCATGACCATCTGGACCGATCTGGCCGGCACCGCTTTCGAGATGTCCTACGAACCGGTGAACGGCGCCCGCACCCGCGCGCTACGCGCCGGCAAGGGCGAGGCCGTCGTGATGTTGCACGGCACCAGCGGCCATCTCGAGGCCTTCGTCCGCAATGTGCCCACCTTCGCCGAGCATTTCGAGGTGCACGCCCTGGACATGCTGGGCCACGGCTACACCGACAATCCCGGCGGCGACCTGCGCATCCCCCGCTACGTGCAGCATGTTCTCGACTACCTCGACAGCCGCGGTATCGAGAAAGCCCACTTCATCGGTGAATCGCTCGGCGGCTGGGTATCCGGACGACTGGCTGCCGATCACCCCGACCGGGTCGGGCGGCTGGTCTTGGTCGCCCCCGGCGGAACCGTGGCCAACCCGCAGGTCATGGACCGTATCCGCACCAGCACCAAGGCCGCCGTGGCAAGCGACGACCGGGCCCTCACCCGGCAGCGGCTCGAACTGCTCATGCACGATTCGGCGAATGTGAGCGAAGAGCTGGTCGATGTGCGCCACACCATCTACCACCGTCCGCAGTTCGTCGCCGGCATCGACAACCTGCTGTGCCTGCAGAATATGGACAACCGCGTGGAGGATCTGCTCAGCCCCGAGCAGATGGCACGTATCACCGCCCCCACCCTCATCGTCTGGGGCGCGCAGAACCCGTTCGGCGATGTGCCGGAGGCGCAGCGTATGCACAAGTCGATCCCCGGTTCGAACCTGGAGATCTTCCCCGAATGCGGGCACTGGCCCCAGCACGAGCACTCGGGCCGTTTCAACGATCTGGCGCTGAAGTTCCTCATGTGACAGGCGGCCCTATCCCGCCGGCACCAGCAATTTCTCGCCTAGGTGCCGGCGGAGGCCGGGGTCCTGGATCCATCGCCCAGGGCGGCGGTCATCGCACACGCCCTATCCGCTTCGGCGCGCCGAAACCGCCTCGAACGCACTCGCAAGCCACGATTCGCAGTCCGCTAGACGTATGCCTTCTCGACCGCGGCGAGTTCCTCAGCACTCAGGCGCCAGGTGGCGGCATCGATATTCGCCGCGATCTGCTCCGGAGTGGTCGCACCGGTGATGACCGACGAGACACGAGGCTGCGAGAGCAGCCAGCAGATGGCCAGCTCCAAGATGGTGTGTCCCTGGTCCTTCGCAATCGCAGTCAACCGGTCCACCAGGGCGAAATTCGCGTCGGTCGCGTCACCGGCGAGGCGCGGCACCTCGGCCATACGTGATCCCGCCGGAAACTCGGTGCCCGCGGTGTACTTTCCCGTCAGCAGTCCGGACGCGAGCGGGAAGTACGGGATGATGCCCAGGTCGAACCGCTCGCACGCCGGGACGATTTCGTCCTCTACGGCCCGCTTCACCAGGCTCCATTCCACCTGAGTGCCACTGAAGCGAGTCACGCCGAGGTTCGCCGCGAGGTGATGGGCATCCGCTATCTGCCAGCCGGCGAGGTTCGAGGAGGCGATATAGCGAACCTTGCCCTGATGCACCAGATCGTCCAACGCCGCAAGAGTCTCCTCGATAGGCGTTCGCGGATCGGGAAAATGCAGGTAGTACAGATCGATATAGTCGGTGCCGAGCCGCCGCAGGCTCTCCTCGCACTCGCGAACGACATTACGTCGTGACCCCGTCGCCTGATCCGGCCCGGCCGGTTTCGGACCACCGAATTTCGTCGCGAGAACCACCTCCGGCCGTCGAGTCCCGAGCGCAGCCCCCAGGTATTCCTCCGAGGTGCCCTGCCCGTACATTTGCGCGGTATCGAACAGGGTGACGCCCAGGTCGAGAGCCCGGTGCACCACCGCGGCAGACTGCCGTCGATCGATCCGCATCCCGAAGTTGTTACATCCCAGACCGAGTGCCGACACGGTCAGACCACTGCGCCCGAACTGGCGATATTCCACGATCACGTTCTCCTATTCGCAGTTCCGCTACCTACGTGTTGGACGGCACGACGAACCCCGCCCCGGGCGGATCCCCGGCGGCGGGGTCATCTCGTCGGCAAATGCACTCAGGGTTTCGGTTCAACTCCGGTGTCTTCGACGGCAGCCGTGAACGCATCCCACGCATCCGGTCCGAAC
>NZ_JARWNW010000122.1 GCF_029868325.1 Nocardia carnea | reverse complement strand
GCGGCGCGCGGTGGCGTGCTCGTCGCGGGGGCGGCGCCCCCCCCCCCCCCCCCCCCCCCCCCCCCCCCCCCCCCCCCCCGATCCCGGCCCTTCCCGCCGATCGGAGGCGCGCAACCACCGTGTTCGATTTGATCTCGGATTACGACACCCAGCTGCTCGACGCATTCTGGATGACCATCAAGCTGACCGTCCTGTCCGCGGTCGGTTCGCTGGTACTGGGCACCCTCATAGCCGGTATGCGGGTCTCGCCCGTACCGGTGGCCCGCTGGGTCGGCACGGCCTACGTCACCATTTTCCGTAACACCCCGCTCACCCTCATCCTGGTGTTCTGTTCGCTGGGCCTGTATTCCACGCTCGGGATGAACCTGGCTGCCGACGGTCCGACCTCACTGGCCGACAACAACTTCCGCTGGGCCGTTATCGGCTTGAGCGTGTACACCGCCGCCTTCGTCTGCGAATCGCTGCGCGCCGGAATCAATACGGTGCCGCTGGGCCAGTCGGAGGCCGGGCGTTCCCTCGGTCTGAGCTTTCTGCAGAACCTGCGGATCATCGTGCTGCCACAGGCTTTCCGATCGGTGATCGCACCGCTGGGCAGTGTGTTCATCGCCCTCACCAAGAACACGACGGTCGCCTCCGCGATCAGCGTGGCCGAGGCCTCGTTCCTGATGAAGAACATGATCGAAACCGAGGCGGCGCTGATCACCATCGGCCTCATCTTCACTCTCGGTTTCGTGATCCTGACGCTGCCGGCCGGCCTGCTGTTCGGGCATCTGGCCAAACGATTCGAGGTGGCCCGATGAGTGGCAAGGCATCCGTTCTCTACGACGCACCGGGCCCCGTCGCCCGCGTCCGCAATATTCTCTACTCGCTCGTCGTCCTGGCGGCGGTGGTGGTCGCGGGCTGGTACGTCTACCGTGGTTTCGCGGATCAAGGCCAGTTCACGGCCGATAAATGGGAGCCGTTCCTCGACGGCGCGGTATGGACCACCTATATCCTGCCGGGCCTGGAGGGCACCGTGGTCGCCGCGGCACTGTCGATCGTGTTCGCCCTGGTACTCGGCATGATCTTCGGGATCGCCCGCCTCTCCGATCACCGGTGGCTGCGCTGGACCGCGGGCACCATCGTCGAGATCGCCCGCGCCATCCCGGTGCTGATCCTGATGATCTTCCTCTTCGCCCTGTACTCCGAGTACGACCTCTTCGATTCCGAGTACCTGGCGCTGGGCGCCGTGGTGACCGCGCTGACCATCTACAACGGGTCGGTGATCGCCGAGATCGTACGCGCCGGAATCCTGTCCCTTCCCAAAGGCCAGACCGAGGCCGGTGTCGCGCTGGGGCTGCGCAAGGGCCAGCTGATGCGCCTGATCCTGCTACCGCAGGCGATCACCGCCATGCTGCCCGCGCTGGTATCGCAGATGGTGGTGGCGCTGAAGGACTCCGCACTGGGGTATGTGATCACCTACGAGGAAGTCGTCCGCAGCGCCCAGCAACTCGGCGCCGCGGAATCGAACACCATCCCCGCGCTGATCGTTGTCGCGATCATCATGATCCTGCTGAACGTCCTGCTCTCCACCCTCGCCACCCGGCTGGAGAAGCGACTCCGTTCCGGCCGCCGCAAACGGGGCGGCGCGGTGGTCGCCGCCGACACCGTGATCACCGATGCCGCTCCCGGAGTGGACATCACCAAGTAGCCGTGGCGATACCGGGTGGCGGTGAGCGCGAATACGCTTTCGCCGCTGCCCGGTATGTGGATCCCCCAGGGAGCCAGCGTCGTCGACCATCGCCACCGACAGGCCACCCCGCTCGACTCTGCCGACGCGGCTCGAGCACGCCGCCGGGCGACGTGGTGCCGTCCGGGCATCGGCACGGATCAGCAGGTAGCCGAACCGATTTGCCGGGCGATACCGAATCGTCGCGAAGCACCTCGGCGTCACCGCAGGAGCATGGGCCGGACCGGGCCTCAGGATCCCTGGGCGATACCTTTCCCGCCGGGGGCGTCGTAGACGAGGGTGTATCGCCAGAACAGGCGCCGCCGAATCCGGGCCCCCGGGAGTTCGTGCCCGGCCGCAGCCCGGATCTCCGCCAGACTCTCCTGCGGTTCGGCGGTGGGTGCCCGCATATGCGCGGGCAGCGCCGTGGCGGGTGCCGGATGCTTGATCATTCCGATGATCGGATTGAGAACAGCGGCAGGTAAGGCGGCGAGCACATCGACGGGGCCGGCCATGCGGTAACAGCCGACGATCACGAGTCGCCCGCCCGGATGCAGACACTCGCGTAGTTCACGCATGGCCGGGGCCAAGGGCAGGTGGTGCAGGACCGCGACAAGGGTTACAGCATCCCAGCACCGCTGTGGCTCACGCCGGGAGAAATCGGCCTGGACGATTCGCACGGCAGGGTCGCCGGCGAAACGCTTCGCCGCCGCGCGGGCGGATGTGGCGTCGGGTTCGAGTCCGGTGATCCGGGGAATCCGGCCACGCAGCCGGGCGATGAGGTTGCCCGTCCCGCAGCCGATATCGAGTACATCCCGGGCACCGGCGGCCACGACCCGGCGCTCGACCCACCCACCGTAGTGATCGTTGTGACTCCACGGATGGCGGCGGTTGAACCGGTCGAGTCGAGTCAGCAGCATCACCGCATTCTCCGTGTTGTCGCCGGCCCCCGCCATCGCGCGGGCCCGCGGCCCGCACGTCCCGGCACCATGATCTTCCGCGGCCGCTGCGGACCGGCCGATCAACGGCCTATCCATTCGGCGGAAATCCGCCACCGGACTCACGGTGCGAATGCGGGCAGCCAGAAGATGTGGTTGGCGAAGAACCCGTTTCCGTAGTACGGAGCCTGTGGGCTGGGGTGTCCACCACGCGCGGCAACCGCTGCCCGGCGGTCGTGGCACGTCGTCGTGGCGAGAGGCACCATCGACCCGGGCCCCGAGGCAGCAGCAACGGAGCAGGGTCCACCGATACGGTTCTCCGGGAGTCGCCGGGATCCAGCCGATCAGCGGGTGCCAACCGGCGATCAGCCGAGTGGCGCATCAGTCTCGCCGAGACCCGAATCCCCTCGGTTCGCCTCCCATTCGGCCTTGACCACCGTGTATGCCACGGAGTGGCCGTAACCGCGGCGGGCGAGCATTCCGACCAGCCGCCGGATGGCCTTCTCACGATCCAGGTCCGCGGGCAGCGTGCGTAGTTTGCGGCGCACCAGTTCGGTGGCCCGCTCGTGTTCGTCGTCGGCGGTGATGTCGTCGAGCGCGGCCGTTGCTTCCTCGGGTGCCACGCCTTTACGGCGCAATTCCTGGGCCAGCGCCTGCCGGCCTTTTCCGGAGAAATTGTGCCGCTGCCGCACCCACTGCCGCGCGAATTCGGCATCGTCGACCAGTCCCACCTCGGTCAGCCGGTCGAGGGATTGATCGATCACCGCGGTGGCGAACCCCTTGGCGGACAGCCGCTGTGCGAGTTCGGCACGGCTGCGGGCCCGCACCGCGAGCAACCGCAGGCATGCTTCTTTCGCCTGTTCTAGCGATCCACCCGGCGGGCTGCCCGCATCGCCGGCACCCTGTTCTCCCCGCGCGGAGCCGGAACCGGGCGAACGCGTCCGCTGCGGATCGGACTCGTCCGCCCGGTTTCCCCGGCCGGAACCGGCGGACCTACCGCCGGCCGCGAGGATCTCGTCCAACCGGCGACGAACCTCCGCCACCGGATCGGACAGCTCCGGGCCCCCGGATGCGGAGCGCTGATTCATCGGATCAGAAATCGGCCGGAGTCTCCTCCGTAGCGGTCACATCCGCGCCGATGCCCAGCTTTTCCTTGATCTTCTTCTCGACCTCGTCGCGGATATCGACGTTGTCCAGCAGGAACTTGCGGGCGTTCTCTTTACCCTGCCCGAGCTGATCGCCCTCGTAGGTGTACCAGGAGCCGGATTTACGGATGAACCCGTGCTCCACTCCCATATCGATCAGCGACCCCTCCTTCGAAATCCCGTGGCCGTACAGGATATCGAATTCGGCCTGTTTGAACGGCGGGCTCACCTTGTTCTTCACGACCTTCACCCGGGTCCGGTTGCCCACCGCATCGCTACCGTCCTTCAGCGTTTCGATACGCCGGACATCCAGGCGCACCGAGGCGTAGAACTTCAACGCCTTACCACCGGTCGTGGTTTCGGGAGAACCGAACATGACGCCGATTTTCTCGCGCAGCTGGTTGATGAAGATCGCGGTGGTGCCGGAATTGTTCAGGGCGCTGGTCATCTTGCGCAGGGCCTGGCTCATCAGGCGGGCCTGCAGGCCGACATGACTATCGCCCATTTCGCCCTCGATTTCGGCGCGCGGTACCAGCGCGGCGACCGAGTCGATGACGATGATATCGATGGCGCCGGAGCGGACCAGCATATCGGCGATTTCCAGGGCCTGTTCACCGGTATCGGGCTGGGATACCAGCAGGGCATCGGTATCGACGCCGAGCTTGGCGGCGTAATCGGGATCGAGGGCGTGCTCGGCGTCGATGAAGGCGGCGACTCCACCGAGTGCCTGCGCGTTGGCGACGGCGTGCAGCGCGACGGTGGTCTTACCGGAGGATTCCGGACCGTAGACCTCGACGATCCGGCCGCGCGGCAGCCCCCCGATACCCAGCGCGACATCCAGTGCGATGGAACCGGTCGGGATGACCGAGACGGGTTGACGGGCCTCCTCCCCGAGGCGCATCACCGCGCCCTTGCCGAAACTCTTCTCGACCTGTGCGAGTGCGAGCTCCAGCGCCTTGTCGCGGTCATAGGCCTGTGGCGCCATCGTGACTCCCCTTTTCACCGGTTGGTTGGTAGTTGGGTGGTGTGGTTGGTGCCCACGGTAGAGGGCGGCACCGACAAGTTCCGGGGCTCAGCCTAGACGAACAGATGTTCGAGTCAAGCTCCGGATCCGCGAGTCGCCGGCCCAGGGGTCAGGGGCCGGTAACGGACCCGATTCACCGGTTCACCACTTGGAGCGTGGAACGTCGAATTCGGCGCACAGCGCGCGCCACACCTCACGGGGATCCACACCGGCTTCGATGGCGGCCGAGCCGGTCCGGCCACCCAGCGCGAGGATGACGTGATCGTTGAGCAAGGTGTCACCCCGGGTCTCGCCGAATTCGGTGTGCAAGAGTTCTTGGAATTCCGTCAACCGCACGTGCCCGAACATACCTGTCCGCACACCCGGTGCGGCCCGCGGATCAACCCGCCCGGACGCCGCCCGCCACCCGGCGACAGATATCCACCGGGTCCGCGACGTCACCGGCTCCCGCAGCAGCGGTACGGGCCGCGTCGGCGAAACCCGGGTCGTCCAGGATCCGGCGGACCACCTCGCGCACCGAGTCCGCGGCCAGGGGGCGGATCAGCAACGAACTCCCCTGCCGCACGGCGCGGTTCGCCAGTTCCCACTGGTCGCCACCACCCGGAACCGTGACCACGGGCACCCCCGCGGACAAAGCTTTGGCCAGCAGCCCGTGACCGCCGCCGCCGATCACCACCGACGCATGGGACAGCAGTTCGTCCTGCCGTCCCAGCCCGGCCCGCGCCCAGGACGGTAGATCGGCCCGCGGCTCGTCCAGTGTGGAGATCACCACCCGCACCCCGGCCCCGTCGAGCGCCGTCAGGACGGTATCGACCATTCCGTCCACACCGGTGTGCGCGGTGGACGGAGCCACCATCACCAGTGGCTCGTCACCAGGCGGCGGTTCGAGGATCCGATCGGTGGGCTCCCAGAACAGCGGTCCGACGAGATGCGCGTTCTCCGGCCAATCCGGTCGCGGCACTTCGAGTGCGGGCAGGGTGGCGATCAACCGGGCGGCCGGACCGGGATCGGCGGCCGGTAGCCCCACCCCGGCGCGTGCCAGTTCACGTTGGCGCGTACCGGTGCGCACGGCGCGATCGGTGAGTTTCCGCAGTACCGCGTCGCGGGCGCGACCACGCAATCCGGTACCGGGCGCAAGACCGCTACCGATGGGCGGCAGCCCCTTCGACGGGAGATAGAGGGGGTGCGGGGAGAGTTCCACCCACGGGACCCGCAGCCGTTCGGCCGCCATCCCGCCACCGGCCGTCAGCACATCCGATACGACCAGTTCGGGGAGCATGGCGCTGAGCTCGGGCAGGATCTCGGTCGAGATATAGGCCGCCCGTTGATGAATCCGCGCGCCGGCATCGGCATCGTCGTCACCCGGGCGTGGCGCCAGCCCCTTCAGCCGGCGCACCCCGATCCCGGCTTCGCGGGCGGCGTCGAACCACCGCGGACCGGTGAAGAGCACGGGTTCGTCACCCGCTTCCCGGAAACGCAGGCAAAGTGCGATAGCGGGAAACGCATGGCCCGGATCGGGACCGGCGACAACAGCTACGCGCATCCGCCCAGCCTGCCATGGCCCGTCAGGCGGGCGTGCGCGGGGTTCGAGGTCGCGCAACGTGGTTCGGCCGGCACAGCTCAGAAAGTGAACAGTTCGAAACCGACCGCGCGGGTGGCCGGGAAACCCGCGATAGCGCCCGTCGTCATGGTCACCACGGCCCGGGCCTGTTCGGCCACGGGCTGCTCCGGATTCAGGACTTCGAGATAGCGCCGGTGTTCGGCCAGGGAGGCCTCGGCCGCATCGACGGTGGCGGTGACGTCCACCGCGTGGGTGGCACCACTGGGGACCGCGACGGCCGCCCAGCGCGCGCTCCACGGCGCGAGATCGGCGATTTCGGGGAAGATCCATTCGTTGCCCGCATCCGATACCGCGTCGAGGCCGGCCCGTCCCACCGCCCGGTGATCGGCACTGTTGACGAACCCCGGCGCCCAGGTCGGACCGAAATGCCCGAGGACCACGAGTTCCGGGCGATGCCGCCGGATCGCGGCGGCCAGATCTCGGCGTAGTGCCAGGTTCGCCTCGAGGCGGCCGTCGGGATGGCCGAGGAATTCGACCTCCTGCACTCCGACCACGGCCGCCGAGGCGCGCTCCTCGGCTTCGCGGAGCGGACCGGACTGCGCGGGCG
Source organism: Nocardia carnea (assembly GCF_029868325.1). Lineage (GTDB taxonomy): Bacteria > Actinomycetota > Actinomycetes > Mycobacteriales > Mycobacteriaceae > Nocardia > Nocardia carnea_C. Next base: position 22,112 of record NZ_JARWNW010000122.1, on the reverse strand, counting down.
GCAGTCCGGCGATTCCGGCCTCTCCGGAGGTGGCCAGCAGATATCGGACATCCTTGCCCTGGCCGGTCCAGCGGGCCACGGCCGCGGCGACCCCGTACTCGATATCGTCGGGGTGCGCGACGATCACCAGTGCACGCTGCCAGTCTTCGGGAAGCGGGGGAACGGTTGTCATACGCCCATCCTGGCCGATCCGCCTCTCGCGCGCGACGGAAACCGTCCTGCCACGGGCCGCCCCGCGTTACGGCGGTTCAGATCTTGGTTACGGTGTTGTCGTCCGACCCCGAGATCGCCTTGTAGAGCAGGTACAGACCGAACACCACGGCGCTGACCACCAGGATCGGGAACAGGCCCTTGATCAGCGCGCCGATCACTGCCAGCGCGATCCAGACGACGGCAACCACGCCGATGATCTTCCACAACATTTTGCCTCCCAGCGATTGTCTCCTACGTCGAGCATGACACCGCGGAAACGGGAAATCACCAGGTGAGAGGCAATATAGGGGGAAGATCAGGGTTGTCCCTGAGTGGAATTTCAGCGACGGCCGGTATTCCGCACGGGCTCCGCGGCGGGCGCGGGCACAGTCGGCGCAGCGGGTGGGAGCAGCGGGCCGGGGGCTCGGTCGGCGAGTTCGGTGAGTGCCTGGGCCCAGCCGTCCATCCGGTCGGCGGCCTCACGGAGGTCGGCGACCATACCGTCGAATTCGTAGCGCAGTGCGCCTGTTTCGTCCACGGCCAGGATCCGGGTGGCCGCGGCCACGACCTGCTCGTATTCGGTGACGCCGGTATCGAGCCGGGCGACGATCGAGTGCACGTTCTCGTTCAGGCGCTGGATATCGGCCGTATCGGTGAGGGCAGCGGCACCGCCGCTGAGGGTGCGGACGGCGCCCTCCATGGTGGCGATATCGGTGGCGAGCGCGGTCAGGGCGGCGGCACCGGAGGCTGCGGTGGCCACCAGATCGTCCAGTTCGTCGGCGGGGAGCCGGCGGGTGCGGGCGATCTGGCCGGCCACATCGTGCAGAACGCGTTCGGCGCGGGCCAGCCGCGATATCGCAGGCCGGGCCGCGGAGCGTGCGGACGGGAGTTTGCGCGGGACGTACCCCGCGAGCGGCAGCGGCGCACGGCGCAATTGCAGGTAGCGCCGGGTACTCAGCGCCGCGCCGGTGACCAGGGCGATGGCGCCACCGCCCAGGACCAGCACGGCCCAGGCGGGAGCGGACAGGAGGACGAGGCCGACCGTTCCGGCGGTGGTCAGACCGGATGCGGTGCTCAAGCCGATACTGCGGCGCCGGGCGCGCCGGCGGCGGCGGAGTTCGCGTTCGCGCGGATCCGCCCAGCGCCGGACGGCGACGAGGGCATTTTCCCCGGCCGTCCGGAGCGACTCGGCTACCGAGACAGCCTGCTGCGGGAGGTCCGGGCGGGCAGGGTCGAACGCCGGGGCCCCGGCGGGGTACCGGGCTCGATCAGACTTCATACGCTGTCCTCGCCGAACTCTTGTCCCGCTACTGCTGAGCGGTCTGGCCTTTGTTCATCTGCGGCTGGGGCTGCGCCGGCTCGGCGGCGGATTTGCCCGGGTCGATGGCGGCGTTGGCGTCACCGGCGGGCAGGGCGTCACCGCGCATGGATGCCCGGATCTGTTCCAGACGGCTGTGGCCCGCCATCTGGATGCTGGCCTGCTGGACCTCGACCATCCGGCCCTGCACGGTGTTCTGGGCGAGTTCGGCGGACCCGAGGGCGTTGGCGTACCGGCGTTCGATCTTGTCGCGCACCGCGTCGAGGCTGGGGACGCTGCCGGGGGCCGACAGGGTGCTGTCCATCTGCTGCAGGGAGGCGCTGACCTGCTCCTGCATTTTCGCCTGTTCGAGCTGGCTGAGCAGCTTGGTGCGTTCGGCGACCTTCTGCTGCAGCAGCATGGCGTTCTGCTCGACCGCCTTCTTGGCCTGCGCGGCGGCCTGCAGCGACTGATCGTGCAGCACCTTGAGGTCTTCGACCGACTGTTCCGCGGTGACCAGCTGGGCGGCGAACGCCTCGGCCGCGTTGGTGTACTGGATCGCCTTCTCGGTATCCCCGGCGGCGTTGGCCTGATCGGCCAGCGAAACCGCCTGCCGGGCGTTGGCGTTGAGCTTCTCCACCTCGTCGAGCTGGCGGTTCAGCTTCATCTCGAGCTGCCGCTGGTTCCCGATCACCGAGGCGGCCTGCTGGGACAGGGCCTGGTGCTGGCGTTGCGCTTCTTCGATAGCCTGCTGAATCTGGACCTTCGGATCCGCGTGCTCCTCGATCTTGGAGTCGAAGAGGGCCATCAGATATTTCCAGGCCTTCGTGAACGGATTAGCCATCGGTTGATCCCGCCTCCATCTACTGTGCCGCCTGGGCGACTCGCCAGTGCGCGACCGTCGCGCACTCATCGGTACCTATCCTCCACCATGCGGCGCCCGGTACCGGCTACCGAAAGGCCGCGTCACGCCGCGGGCGGCCCGCGGACGCCTCCTACGAATCTATCTGCTCCGGTGCGTTACGCGCATTGTCACGATCGGATAAACCCGGGCTATGACCGATTCAGGCCGCTTCGACCAGTACCAGCGGACCGTTGTTGGGTGCCGGGATGACGATGCGGGTATCGCCGTCGACCTGCGGCCGGGCGGATCCGGCCGATACGGACGCGGCGGAACCGGCCGGAGCAGGTTCGGCCATGGCCGGTTCGGCAGCCGGCTCGACGGTGGCCGGTTCGGCGGTCCCACGTCCGGGCGCGGCGGCCACGGGGAGCTCTTCGCCGGCGATGGTGGTGCTCACATCCCACAGAACGCGGGCGAGCGGTACGTCGAGGGCTTCGCAGATCGCCGCCAGCAGTTCGCTGGAGGCCTCCTTCCGCCCCCGTTCCACTTCGGACAGGTAGCCGAGGCTCACCCGCGCCGAGGTGGATACTTCACGTAGGGTCCGGCTCTGGGCGAGGCGCGCACGCCGCAGACTGTCCCCGATCGCTTCTCGCAGCAGCGTCATCGAGTTCTCCTTCTCCCGGTAGGCTCGTCGCCTCTGATGCCGCAGCCCACGGCACGCACGCGGTTCTCTCCTGGCACAACGTCGGAACCGGCCCCGGAGGTTCCCGGACCGGACGCGGAACCGCTCACCGGGTGGGTGGGGCGCCCCGCACGCACCGCAGCAGTTCCTGTACCGCGGCGCGTGTCGCTGTGAACCTGATATTCCACCGGTCGCCGGTCAGTTTCAACCGCACCACCTCGGTATGCCCGGGTCCGGCGAGACCGAGATAGACGGTGCCGACCCCGATTCCGTTCTGCGGGTCGGGTCCGGCGACCCCGGTCAACGCTATTCCCCAGTCGGCGGCGCATCTGGTCCTCGCGCCGACCGCGAGCTGTTCGGCGGTGCTCGCGGCCACCGGGCCCTCACCGGCCAGCACTTGTTCGTCGACCCCGGCGAGGTGATGTTTCAGATCGGTGGCGTACACCACCAACCCGCCACGCAGCACGGCGCTGGCCCCGGGGACTCCGGCGATCGTGGCGGCGACGAGGCCCGCGGTGAGCGATTCCGCGGTGGCGACCGTCTGATTGCTGTCGCGCATTGCGGCGACGAGCTCCGCGGCCGCGGTCTCCCCGGCGAGCGGGTCGGCCGTGGTCATCGGCGGCTGCGGTGTGGTCCGGCCAGCCACAGGCGGATGGCCTGTCCGACGTAATCCAGTCCCGTCACCACCGTCAGCAACAACGCGATCCACATCAACCCCATTCCCGCGGTGGCGAACCCACCGGCCAGCGGCAAGAGCAGGACACCGATGGCCAGCGATTGGACCAGGGTTTTCAGTTTGCCGCCGCGGCCTGCGGGTATGACGCCGCGCCGCACCACCGCCAGCCGCAGCAGCGTGATTCCGATCTCACGGGCACAGATCACCACGGTCATCCACCACGGCAGGTCGCCGAGGATGGACAGTCCGATCAGCGCGGAGCCGATGAGCGCTTTATCGGCGATGGGGTCGGCAAGTTTGCCGAAATCGGTGACCAGACCGTATTTGCGGGCCAGCTGGCCGTCGAAGCGGTCGGTGATCGCAGCAAGCGCGAACAGCAGGGTCGCGGTGATCCGCCACCCGGTCTGGTGCCCGCCGTCGGCGAACAGAGCCAGGACGAACAACGGGACCAGTGCGATCCGCGCCATGGTGAGGATATTGGCGATGTTCAGCAGCGGAACCGCCGATTCGGCGGGCGCGGGAGCGCGCTCCCCGCGCGCCGGCGCGGGGGCAGCGAGCCGCCGGTCCATTTCTTCGGGATGCACGCTCATAGCCGTTCCTGCGTGCACGCACCCCGTCGCGCTGCTGCGCAGCCTCGTCCTGGTCCGGCTGCCCGTAATCGCCCGGGCACTGCCGCGCGAGCCGGGCGCCGCGCCGGCGCGCCGGGACGGCGGCGCGAGGTCGAGCGGGCGGGCGGGGTCTGCGGCACACACTCAGACTATCGGTACGGCCGCCGACTACTGTGCACCCCATGACCTCACGGGGACCCCTGGGCAGCGCGACCGGCGAAGCACCCGGTACGCAGACCGCCTCCGTGCGAGTGCGTCGCGCCCGCACCTCCGATGTCCCGGCGATCAAATCGCTGGTCGATGTGTACGCGGGCCGGATCCTGCTGGAGAAGAACCTCGTCAACCTGTACGAATCCGTACAGGAGTTCTGGGTCGCCGATCTCGGTGACCGCGTGGTGGGCTGCGGGGCGCTCCATGTGCTGTGGGCGGACCTCGGTGAGGTGCGCACGGTGGCGGTGGCGCCCGATGTGAAGGGACACGGTGTGGGCAAAGTCATCGTGGATCAGCTCATCGAGGTGGCACGCGAACTCGAGTTGAGCCGCTTGTTCGTGCTCACTTTCGAGGTGGAGTTCTTCGCCCGGCACGGTTTCGCCGAGATCGACGGCACCCCGGTGACGGCGGAGGTCTATGCGGAGATGTGCCGCTCCTACGACACGGGCGTCGCGGAGTTCCTGGACCTCAGCTACGTGAAACCGAACACCCTGGGCAACACCCGGATGCTGCGCACGCTCTGAGCTGGGTTCGTGGCTGCCCGTCCTCGGCGCGTTCGCCGGCTGACGAACACCGCGACCGGCCGGCACCGCGTACCGGCCGGTGTGGTGCGGCCGGTACGCGGTATGAACTAGTCCTTCGGTTCCGCCGGCTGCGGCCGCGCTGTGCCCCGCGTACGCAGCAAACTGGCCACCGTCGCGACCACGAGGATCCCGAGGATCACCGACAGCGACAGCCCGGTGGAGATCTCCGGCACACTCACATGCTCGCCGCCGTTGATGAACGGCAGGTTGTTCTCGTGCAGGGCGTGCAGGACCAGTTTGACGCCGATGAAGGCCAGGATCGCAGCCAGTCCGTAGGACAGGTACACGAGCCGGTCGAGCAGGCCGCCGATCAAGAAGTACAGCTGGCGCAGGCCCATCAGCGCGAACGCGTTCGCGGTGAACACGATGTAGGGCTCTTCGGTGAGGCCGTAGATCGCCGGGATGGAGTCGAGCGCGAACAGCAGATCGGCGAAACCGATGGCCAGTAACGCCAGCAGCATCGGGGTGACCACCTTACGGCCGTCGATCCGGGTGACCAGTTTGTCGCCGTCGTACTCCTCGGTGGTGGGTACCAGCCGTTTGGTCAGGGCGACGATCCGGCTGTCGCGTTTCTGTTCCTCCTCGACCTCGTGCCCGCTCTCCCGCAGCAGTTTGACCGCGGTGTAGACCAGGAACAGGCCGAACAGGTAGAACACCCAGCTGAACGCGCTGATCGCCGCGGCACCCACGGCGATGAATCCACCGCGCATCACCAATGCGATGACGATGCCGATCAGCAGCACCTTCTGCTGATACATCCGTGGCACGGCGAAGGTGGACATGATGATCAGGAATACGAACAGGTTGTCCACCGAGAGTGCTTTCTCGGTGACGAAACCGGCGTAGTACTCGCCGGAGAAGGTGCCGCCCCATTGCCAGGCGATCACACCGCCGAAGGCGAGTGCCAGGCCGATGTACACGGCCGACCAGAACGCCGATTCGCGGAAGGTCGGTTCGTGCGGGGTGCGCACGTGGGCGAAGAAGTCGAAAACGAACAGGCCGAGGATCACCACGATGGTGATCCCCCACACGAGAGCACTTACCTGCATGCGGTAGTCCGTTCAGCAGTACGAGTCATGACCACAATCATGCCCGATATGCCCGATTCAGGCGTGTTGCGGAGTGATTGCCGGTTATCCTCGCACACCCGGCGCGGCCGAGTAGCGAGGCCACCGCACGTATGCCTCATTGTTCGCCCGGTTCCGGATTCTCGTCCCCGCCACCGCGGATCGACCAGAGCAGGCCATCGAGCTCGTCCGGTTTCACCAGCACATCACGCGCCTTGGACCCCTCGCTCGGCCCCACCACACCGCGGGTCTCCATCAGATCCATCAATCGCCCCGCCTTGGCGAACCCGACCCGCAGTTTGCGCTGCAGCATCGAGGTGGACCCGAACTGGGAGGTCACCACCAGCTCCACGGCCTGCAGCAGAACATCGAGGTCGTCGCCGATATCGGGATCGACATCCTTCTTCTCCCCCGCCTTGGCGGCGGTGACGCCCTCGGTGTACTCCGGCTCGGCCTGATTCTTGGTGAACTCGACGACGCCCTGGATTTCCTCATCGCTGATGAAGGCACCCTGCAGGCGGGTCGGTTTCCCGGCGCCCATCGGCAGGAACAGCCCGTCACCCATGCCGATGAGTTTCTCGGCGCCGGGCTGGTCGAGAATGACCCGCGAATCGGTGAGCGAGGAGGTCGCGAAGGCGAGCCGCGAGGGCACATTGGTCTTGATGAGGCCGGTCACCACGTCTACCGACGGACGCTGGGTGGCGAGAACGAGGTGGATACCCGCGGCCCGGGCCTTCTGGGTGATGCGCACGATGGCGTCCTCGACATCGCGCGGCGCAGTCATCATGAGATCGGCGAGTTCGTCGACGATGGCCAGAATGTACGGGTAGGGCCGGTAAACGCGTTCGCTGCCCAGCGGTGTGGTGATGGCGCCGGATTTCACCTTCCGGTTGAAATCGTCGATATGGCGGACCTTGCTGGCCTGCATATCCTGATAGCGCTGTTCCATCTCCTCCACCAGCCAGGCCAGCGCCGCGGCGGCCTTCTTCGGCTGGGTGATGATGGGGGTGATCAGATGCGGGATACCCTCGTATGGGGTGAGCTCCACCATCTTCGGGTCGATCAGGATCATCCGGACCTCGTCCGGGGTGGCCCGCTGCAGCAGCGATACCAGCATCGAATTGACGAAACTGGACTTACCGGAACCGGTGGAGCCGGCTACCAGCAGATGCGGCATCTTGGCCAGATTCGCCGCCAGGAACTCGCCCTCGATATTCTTGCCCAGGCCGATCACCAGTGGATGGTGGTCGTTGCGGGTGGACGGCGCCTTCAGCACATCGGCCAGGCGCACCAGTTCCCGGTCGGCATTGGGCACCTCGATACCGACGGCGGATTTCCCCGGGATCGGGGCGAGCAGGCGCACGTTCTCGGTGGCCACGGCGTAGGCGATATTGCGGGTCAGCGCGGTGATCTTCTCGACCTTCACGCCCGGTCCCAGCTCGACCTCGTACCGGGTGACAGTCGGCCCGCGAACGAACCCGGTCACTGCCGCGTCGATCTTGAACTGCACCAGCACCTCGGTGATCGCCTCGATCATCGATTCGTTGGCGGCGCTGCGGCGGCGCGGTGGGTCTCCGTCGACCAGCAGATTCATCGGCGGCAGGGTGTAATCGCCCTCGGCGACCCGGTCGGTGACGAATTCCGGCTCCGGCTCCGGCGGCGGGGTCTGGTCGACGGGTGCCGCCGCAACGGGTTTGCGCTTCTTACGCCCGGCCGGTTTCTCCTCCCCGGCCGCGGCGATCGGTTTGGCATCGCGCAGCGGCGGTTCGGCGACGCCGTCCGGACCGACCGGCGGCCCGGTGAACTCGTCGGCCGGATAGTTGTCGGCCGGGGCACGTCCTCGGCGGCGGGACCGCCCGGCCGGTTCGGCCGGCTCGTATTCGTCGATCGGGTCGTATCCGTCGCGATAGTCGTCCTCGTAGCCGGGGGCACCGAAGAATTCCCGCAACCGCTGCGGTGCTTCACGCACCGTCGTCCCGGTGACCAGTAGCAGGCCGAACACCATGGCCAGCAACAGAATCGGCACCGCGAGCCAGGCCGTGAGGCCATCGGTGAGCGGGCCGCCGATGACGAAACCGGCGAAACCGGCGGCCTCGGCACGCCCCGCCGCGTCGGCCGGCCCGCCGTCGGCGATATGCCAGAGCCCGAGGAACGGCAACCCGATCAGCAACCCGCCCAGCACCAGGCGAGGGCGGATCTCCGGTCGTGGTTCGGTGCGCATGAGTACGACGGCGATACCGGCGGCCACGAACGGTAGTACCGAGGAGGCCGAGCCGGTCACCGCGCGGATGAGTCCCTCGACCCAGCGTCCGATCGGACCACCGGCCGACAGCCAGACGGCCGCGGCGATCACGGCGCTCAGGGCGATCAGCCCCAGCGCGGCCCCGTCGCGGCGGTGCCCGTGCTCGATCTCGCCGGCGCGGCTGATCGCGCGCGTGGTGGCGCCGACCCCGCGGGCCGCCATGGTCCATCCGCCGCTCACCAACCGGGTGAATACGGCCAGCGGAGCGGTATCCGAACGCCGCGGTGGGGCGGGACGGCGTGTGGTGCGCCGGGCGCGGGTGGCCGGCGCCTTGCGCGCGCCGCCCTGCTGCGCGGTTTTCCGCGCCGGGCCCTGGGCCCGTGTGGCGCCGTCCGATCGACGCGTGCCCGAACGAGAACGGGCCGCGGTGGTCCGCCCCCGAGCCGATCCCGCCCGCGCACCCGGTGTGGTTGTGCCGCGGGACTTACCTGCCATGGGCTCAGGCTAGCCGCAACAACCCCATCCGGACCATCCGCAACACTGGTACCGGCCTCGCGACGGTGGTGATTCCCGCCGCCCACCGATACGGATCAGATCGAACGGTCCAGCTGGAGTACTTGCCGGACGGCCTCCGGTTCTCCGGCCGATTCGATCCGGACCTCTTCCCGCCCGAATGCGTGCAGCAGCAGTTCGGCGGGCGTACCGGACAGAGTCACCACGGGGCCGGGCTTGTCCACGACCCGGGCCCGATCTCCCGCCGGGGTCGAGAGTTCCACCGGTACCGGGGATTTTCGGTAGGCCATCTTGCCCATCCGCCGCAGCACCGACCACAGCCGCTGCTGATCCTGTTCGGGCAGCTCCCGCGGCTCCCAGCCGGGCTGTGCCCGCCGGACATCCTCGTGGTGGACGAACATTTCGCTGAGGTTGGCGATCGCGTCCACCGGACGCAACGGCGACCACCACGGCGGACCGGTGCGGACCTTGTCGAGCAACTCCGGGAACGGACGCTGCGCCGCCTCGTCCTGCCGCCGCTGCAGATAACCGGCGAAGGGCCGCAACATGATCCCCGGCGCGGCATCCGGGCGGCGTTCCCGGACAACCAGATGCGCCGCCAAGTCGCGCACCGTCCAGTCTCCGCATAAAGTCGGCGCGTCCGGCCCGGCCTCGTCCATCGTTTCGACCATTGCACGGCGTTCACGCTGAGCGAAGTTCACACGATGAATCTAGCCGAGACCCAGCCATCGGGGAGGGGATGAGAACCGATCCGGTTGCTACGCAGCAGAGATGCTCTGTACTTTGTCATTCGGTCCATAGGGTCGTGGACCGATACACACAGAATGGGAACACCATTGAAGAAGATTCTCACCGTTGCCGCCGTTCTGGTGGCGACCGTCGGTTCTATGTTCGCCGCTTCCGTGGCACCCGCGCACGCGCAGTACAGCAGTAACTACGGCGCCATCGCGGTTTCGCTGTCCACCGGTAACTACGGATGGTCCTACGACTACGACAGCTACTCCGAAGCCGAAGCGGCCGCCGAGGACCGGTGCGGCGCCGCCGATTGCGTCGCCAAGATCTCCTGGCGCAACGGTTGCGGTGCACTCGCAGTGTCGGACAACTGGCTGAGCTACGGATCCGGTTCGACCCGGTCCGCGGCGCGGTCCGAGGCGCTGGCCAACAACCCGGGCAACGCCTACATCGAGCACTGGAACTGCACTTCCGGCTACGACCTGTGAGTTCGTACCGACCACCTTTTCCGGCCGGCGCCGAATTCGCCGATCACCTGCGTAGGGGAAACAGAACTGTGAAAATCCGTCCATTCCGGGTCGTGGCCGCCGTAACGATGGCCGCCGCCGCCCTCACCTTCACCGCCTGCTCGTCCACCGAGGAATCCTCGACCGACGCGGCTGCCACCAGTACCGAAGCCGCCGCCGAGTTCGAATCGGGTAAAACCCAGGACGGACGTGAGGAGGGCAAGGCACCGACCACCACGGCGGCTCCGAACCTGCCCAAGCCCACGGTCGAGGAACTCAACGACAAGCTCACCCGGGCGCTCGACGGTGCGGTGAGTGAAGACGAGAAGCTGGCCTTCATCGAGGATGCCGAACAGGATCCGCAGCTGGTCGACAAGCTCGTCGAGGCGGCGAAGAAGAACGAAGTAACGGTGAAGATCACCAATGTCGGGGAGCCGGCCGAGGGCAAGGTGAAGGCGGATGCCGAGGTCACCATCGCCGGCAGCCCGGTCGAGAACGCTTCGGTCGATTTCGTCGCCGAGGGCGATCAGTGGAAGATCGCGCATGATTTCGCGTGCAATATCGTGAAGTCCGCGGAGCTCGATTCGGCGGCCTGCCAGCCCGAAGCCTGATCCGCACGACCGGTACCGGACAAAGGAAAACCGCCGGAGGGCACTGCCCACCGGCGGTTTTCCGCGCTTGTACCCACCGGACGTTCCGCGTGCCGGTGGGCCGGTCTCAGACGCCGAGTACGGTCGGCACGATCATCGGACGGCGACGGTAGGTATCGGCAACCCAGCGCCCCACGACGCGGCGCACACTCTGCGCGATGCGATGGGTGTCGGTGACGCCCTCACCGGCAAGACGCAGGAGTTCGGCCTCCACCAGTTCGGCGGCTTCGGCCAGCGCGCTGGGATCATCGGAGAAACCGCGGCCGCTCACCTCGGGCGTGCTCACCGCCTTACCCGTGGTCGCATCGACGGCGACGGTGATGGCGATGAATCCGCCCTCACCGAGGACCAGCCGATCCGACAGGGTCGACTCGCCGACATCGCCCACCGACAGGCCGTCGACATAGACATGCCCCACCGGCACCCGGCCGACGATGGAGGCGATCCCGTCGACCAGATCCACGACCACGCCGTCCTCGGCGAGCACCACCCGCTCCTCGGGGACTCCCGTGGCGACCGCGAGTGCGGCGTTGGCGCGCAGATGCCGCCATTCTCCGTGCACCGGCATGGCGTTGGTCGGGCGTACGGCGTTGTACAGGTACAGCAGTTCCCCGGCCGAAGCATGCCCGGAGACATGCACTTTCGCGTTCTGCTGGGTGATCACCGTCGCGCCGAGCCGGGCCAGCCCGTTGACCACGGTGAACACCGAGTTCTCGTTACCCGGGATCAGCGAGGACGCCAGCACCACCAGATCGTCGGCGCGGATATGGATCTGGCGGTGATCACCGCGTGCCATCCGCGACAGCGCAGAGAGCGGTTCGCCCTGGGAGCCGGTGGAGATGAGGACCAATTTGCCGGGCGGCAGGGTGGCGGCCTGGTCGAGATCGACGACCAGACCGTCGGGCACCGTGAGGTAGCCGAGGTCCTGCGCGATCTGCATATTGCGCACCATCGACCGGCCGACGAAACAGATACGGCGGCCGTATTTCTGGGCCACGTCCACGACCTGCTGGATCCGGTGCACATGACTGGCGAAGGACGCCACGATAACCCGGCTGCGCGCCTTGCCGATCACGGTGTCCAGGACGCCGCCGATCTCCCGTTCGGGTGTGACGAATCCGGGGACTTCGGCATTGGTGGAATCGACGAGGAACAGATCCACGCCCTCGTCGCCGAGGCGGGAGAATCCCGCGAGATCGGTCAGCCGGCCGTCGAGCGGAAGCTGGTCGAGTTTGATGTCGCCGGTGTGCAGGATCGTCCCGGCGGGGGTCCGGATCGCCACCGCCAGTGCATCCGGGATGGAATGGTTGACCGCGAAGTACTCGCAATCGAACGGCCCGTGTTCGCTGCGTTCTCCCTCGGTGACCTCGACGAGCCGCGGATGCAACCGGTGTTCCCGGCATTTCGCGGCGACCAGGGCGAGGGTGAACTTCGAACCCACCACCGGGATATCGGGCCGCAGGCGCAGCAGAAACGGTATGGCGCCGATATGGTCCTCGTGCCCGTGGGTGAGCACCACCGCGGCCACATCGTCCATCCGGTCCTCGATCGGCCGGAAATCGGGCAGGATGAGGTCCACGCCGGGCTGCTGATCCTCGGGGAACAGCACACCGCAGTCGACGATGAGCAGTGTGCCGCCGTATTCGAAAACAGTCATATTGCGGCCGATTTCGCCGATACCGCCGAGCGCGAATACTCGCAGCCCATTACGCGGCAGCTTCGGCGGCAGCGGGAGCCGGTCCTGCGCGGCGGTTTCCGGGGGCACCGCGGGAACGGAACGGGCGGAATCACCGCGGCCCCGCCCGGATTGGCGTCCTTTGCCCCGGCGCGGTTTGTCCCGGGCGGAACGAGGCTCCGGTGTCGTTTCCGGGCGTGCCGCCGGGGTTTCCGGTGCCCGCGCAGCCGTCTCGGGTTCCCGTGCGGCCGGAGCCGCGGGTTCGGCGGCGGCCGGTGGTGCCGCGGGTTCCGCCGGCTGTGGAGCGCGGGCGGGTTCGGGCTGCGGGGCCGGCGCGGGCGTCGCGGGACCGGCGCTGCGGCGGGCGGTGCGCCGGGGACGGCGCGGGGCGGGGTCGGTCATTCGAGCACCCCGGCGGCACGCAGGTCCGCGGCCAGATCCTCGAGCTGTTCGGGGCTCGGCATGATCTGTGGCAGCCGAGGTTCGCCGACGTCGACGCCGAGCAATCGGAGCCCACCTTTCGTCATAGCCACTCCCCCGAGCCGCGCCATTGCGGCATTGAGCCAGAGCAGGCTGGTGTTGATATCGCGGGCACGCACCACATCACCGGCGGCGAACGCGTCCACCATCTCCCGCAGCCGTTCCGGAACCAGATGGCCGATAACGCTGATGAAGCCGACCGCCCCCATCGCCAGCCACGGCAGATTCAACATATCGTCGCCCGAGTAGAAGGCGAGATCGGTTTCGGCGATGAGCGCAGCACCGGCGTTCAGATCGCCCTTGGCGTCCTTGACCGCGACGATCCGGGGATGTTCGGCGAGCCGACGAATCGTATCCGAGGCGATCGGTACCACCGATCTGGGCGGAATGTCGTAGAGGGTCACCGGGAGATCGGTGGCATCGGCGACGGCGGTGAAATGTGCGAACAGACCCTCCTGGGTCGGCCGCGAATAGTAGGGGGTCACGACCAGCAGGCCGTGTGCGCCCGCGCGCTGGGCATTGCGGGCGAGTTCGATCGAATGCGCGGTGTCGTAGGTTCCGGCACCGGCGATAACGGTGGCCCGGTTACCGACCGCATCCACCACCGCCCGCAGCAGGTCCGCCTTCTCCGATTCGGTGGTGGTCGGCGATTCGCCGGTGGTACCGGAGATCGCGAGCAGGTCGACACCCCGCTCGACCAGACGGTGCGCAAGGGTGACGCCGGTGTCTATGTCGAGCTTGCCCTCGGCGCTGAAGGGGGTCACCATCGCGACACCTACCGTGCCGGACGCGCTCAACACCGGAGGCATCGATTCACCGTTCGTCATGGTCAGAAAGGCTACCCGGTCACCGGGCAGCCCTCGACACCCTCGTCGGTGTTCTGGGCCGCCGGAGCAGGTGGTGACATCACTCCGGCATCTCCGTGGCGTCTATCAGGGACTTGTATGGCATCAGGAATGGCGTCACACTGATGTCATGGATCTGACCCGATACACCGCCCGGATTCGCGACGACCTGATCGCCGCGGCCGCCCTCGGCGACGAGAAAACGCAGGCCACGGCCGAGGCGCTCGCCAAAGCGGTGGAGAACTCGGCCCGGCTGGCCCTGCTCGCCGCGCTGACCGAACTCGCCGATACCGTCTCGACCGAGCTGAGTGACCGCACCGTCCGTGTTTCGCTGCACGACGACGAAGCCACGATCGAGGTGGGTCGCGCCCCGGCCGGGGACAACCCCAGCTTCGAGGAAATGACCGGCGATATCAGCCGGGTGACCCTGCGGCTGGTCGAACAGGTGAAATCCCGGGCCGAAGAGGCCGCCGCGCAGAGCGGGCAATCCCTGAACTCCTGGATGGCCGGTGTGGTCTCCGGCGCGTTGCGCGATCAGATGCGGGGCGGCTACGGCACCGGTAAACGCGACGACACCGCGCCTTGATCAGGTCGAGACCAGGATCTCGCCGGTACTGCCGATCTCGGTACGCCGGTCGCCGCCGGGGGCGCTCGCCAGGATGGTCGCCAGATTTCGCCGCCCGGCCGGGAGTACCCGGATGGTGACCGACCCGGCATTGGCGGCATCGAGTTCGCGTACGGCGAGCTCGAGCACCCGCGCGCGCAGTGCCGCCGCGGCGCCGGTGAACCCGCCGTCGTCGAGCAGCAGCACCTCCACCCCGCGCGACCGCGCACCACGTGCCGCGGCATTGAGCTGATCGGTGACCAGTTGCGGCGCCCGCAGGCCGTCGCGTAGTTCGGCCTCCAGCAGGCGGCACACCTCCCGATCGGCCGGTGTCAGTTCGACACCGCGGGCGATCCGCTCCAGCATCGGCCTGGCCAGCTCGTCCAACCGGCTCAGCTGGCGGATCCGTTCGGAATGCTCGGCCGCCATGGTCGCCTCGGCCGCCGCCCGCATAGCGACATCATCGTGCAGGAGTCGCAGCGAACGCTGGGTGGGCCGCAGGATCAGCGCACACACCGTGGCCCCGGCCAGGCAGGCCAGCGCGAGGATCGATATGAACAGGGACCCGACCGAAATATCCAGCACGATATCCACGAAGCCGACCGCTACCGCCACTGCCGCGGCCCCGACCCAGGCCGCGGCGATCCGGCCGCGCACCGCCAGCACCGCCAGCACGTAGGACGCGGCGAAGGCCGCCCATGGCTGGCGCACGGCGCCCTCGGCGAAATTGAGATGCGTCGCCAGCACCGCCACCGGCCCCGCCGCGATCACCGCGGCAGTGGCCGGCCACGGCAGCGGGTCGCCGGGCAGCAGTACCAGGATCGCCCCGGCACCGAGCATCGCGGCGATCGCGACGACGAACTGCGCGACCGGGACATCGTTCAACGCCGGGGTCATATACAGCGTGATGGTCGCCGCCAGACCCACCCGGAACACCCAGCCGGACCGGCCGCGCATACCCAGCAGGGAGCGTAGTTCGAAATCCACGTCTCGCTCACCGATGCCCGCCCGTCCGGGAACCCCCGTGTGCGGCCCGTCGTATGCGCTACTTTTCCCGATCATCGTCGACGCTTCCCGCATTACCCCACATCAAGGTGACTGTTGTCCCCTGTCCCGGTTCCGATTCCACAAAGCCGGCGCCACCGGGCAGCTGCCGCATCCGGCCCAGAATGCTCGCCGAGATGCCGAGCCGATCGGCGGGCACCGACGACCGGTCGAAACCCGCACCGTCATCCTGGAACACCACCAGCAGCCCGCCCGCACCGACAGTCGCGGTCACCTCGCGGCGTACCCGGCGGCCGGGAACCCCGGCGTGCCGCAGACTGTTGCGCACCGCCTCGGCCAGTGCCGCGGCCAGCGGACCGGCCGCGGACAACGGCATCCGCAGCTCACTGTCGTTACCGCCGCGATGCACGGTGAACTCGATACCGGCATTGACCTCGTGCACCGAGGCGCGCAGGAAACCGACGGCAGAGCTCGCGTCCAGCAACCCGGTATCGGCACCGGAGAACCGGGTGGCGTCGAGCTGGTCGAGGGTGCGGCGCGCCTGCTGCCGCAGCACCGCGGATGTGCCGCCGGCACCGGAGCGGGAGGCATCCAGCAGCGTGGACAACACCGCATCGTGGATCAGCACGGCGAAGCGTGCCCGTTCCCGCTCCCTGGCCGCCGTCCCCGCGACCGCCGCCGCGCGGTCGCCGGCGATCACCGATTCGCGGTCCACCCGCGCACCGGCCGCGCGCGCATGCACCACACACCACAGGAACAGCAGGCACAACCCGGCATTGCGCGTGACGTTCTCCACGACGGACAGCACCGTCGTGTCGTCGAACATCACATACAGCGCGACGCCCGGCGTCGCCGCGGTGACCACGAGGTAGCCGACCGACAGCCACGGCCGCCAGGCCACCGCCGCCGCCAGCACACCGATCATGACCAGACGATGCGCCCAGATCAGTCCCGGCGCTTCCGCGATCTCGTAGTAATAGGGCATCACCAGCGCCATCCCGGCGAGATAGCCCAGCGCGGCGGCGCCGGCCACCACCCGCACCAGCCGTGCCCCCGCGATCAGCGAAACCACCGCGAGTACCGGCAGCATGCCGAAGGCGACCGCGAAGGTGATCACGGTCCAGGCCAACGGGACCGGGCGATGCTGCACGATGATCTCGGGCAACTCGAGGACCGCGGCGATCGTGCCGACCAGCCCGATCACCAGGCCGAACCGCCGGACCACCCGGTCGGCGGCCAGTTCGGGAGCGGCATTACGCGAACGGATCAGCGCTGTCGTTACCGACCACAGGTCCCGCGGCCGCTGCAGCCACCACGCCGGGCGCCGCGGCGCCTCGACGGAGGAGGCCGCGCTCATGACCGGCGATGTTCGGGAACCGGCAACCAGCCGTCCTCGACCGCCCGCTTGTATAGGTCCGTCTTGGTGGGCGCAGGCCGGCCCGCGTCGGCATACTTCTGCCGGATCCGGCCCAGATAGTCGTTCACGGTCTGTTCGGAGAGCCCGGTCAGGCGCGCCACCCGCGAGGCCTTCTCCCCCGACGCGTAGAGCGTGAGTACCTCTTCCTGACGCGGACTCAATCCGACGCTGGACAACTGTGGATCGCCGTCGATGGCGGCGGCCCAATCGGTGGTCACCACCTGCTCTCCGGACGCGGCGCGGCGGACCGCGCCGACCACGGTCGCCACATCCTCGGATTTCCGGACCACACCCAGCACTCCCGCGCGGGCGGCCGAACGCACCAGATACGGATTGTCGGCGCCGGTGAAGACCAGCACCTCGACGCCGTGCTCACGCAGGGTCGCCACATTGTCCTCGGGCGTGGAATCATCGGCGAGCCGCAGATCCAGCACCACCAGGTCCAGCGCCGGCACACCCTCGATCCGGCAGGCCGGTTCGGCCAGCAATCCGGCCACCGTGCCCGCGGTCACCACCAATTCCAGGTCCGGCTCGGGTTCGAGCATCGCCACCAGGCCGATCGCCACCGATTCGTGGTCCTCGACCAGACCGATCCGGCGCGGCCCGCTCCGGTCTCCGACGCTGTCCGTCACTACACAACTCCCATCAGGCACACCCCCGTCCAGAGCAGTATGGCGTTGTGCGCGCGCCGAGGTCAGCCCCCGATTTCAGGGGAACCGCCGGTCCGGTGCGGCCGAATCGGCCTATTCCATCAGCTGTGCCGCCACCGTCGCGCCGAGTTCCCAGCATGTTTCGAGGTCGTCCTTGCCCGGCTTACCCGACACCACCACGTAGTCGGCGGCCTTCGCCCATCCCAGACCGGTCGTGATGGAGGTGACGCCGCGCTCGGCTCCCTCGGTGCCCTCGTTACCGTGCAGGTAGAGCCCGAACGGCCGGCCCCGGGTCGAATCGAGGCAGGGGTAGTAGATGACATCGAAGGCGTGTTTGAGAGCGCCGCTCATGTATCCGAGGTTGGCCGGGGTGCCGAGCAGGTACCCGTCCGCCGCCAGCACATCCGCCGGCGATACGGCCAGCGCCGCCCGGCGCACCACCTCCACCCCTTCGATTTCCGGATCGGTCGCCCCCGAGACCACGGCCTCGAACATCGCCTGCATGAACGGCGACGGTGTGTGATGGATGATCAGCAACGTCGGCACACCGGCGAGCCTAGCCGGGGTGCCCGGCCCCGGCGGGTACCTCCCCTGCGGGCGAGGCGGTGGTCCGCCGAGCCGCTATCGGCTACCCGAGTCTCGTTCGTGCCGTTCCAGTTCCACCGCGCGGCGCATGGTGCTGCGCGCCCGGGCCCGATCCCCGGCGTAGTCGTAGGCGCGGGCCAGTCGGTAGGAGACCCGCCAATTGTCGGGGTCGGCTTCCCATTCCTGTTTCACCGTCAGGAACAACTCGTCCGCGGCCGCCCGTTCGATCCGCCCGGAGGGACGGCGTGGGAGATCGTCGATCTCCAATTCCAGCCCCTCGTCGTGGATGCGGCGCGCCAGCCGCTGATGATCCAGCGCCGACCGGATAGTGGACACGACCATCCACACGCCGAGCAGCGGCAGGATGAGAACCCCGATTCCCAGGCCGATGGCGGCGATATCCCCGGAGGTCAGCAGTTCCACGGCGATCCGGCCCAGCCACAGGAAGTAGATGATCAGCGCCACGACCAGGAAGGCCACCATGGCGACAACCTTCAGCACCGCGCGGTCCGGGCCGGAATCGGCGGTCCCGCCGCCGGTCTCGCTCACAGGTCGAGGAACGGATCGAGCCCGACGGTGAGGCCGGGCCGCCCGCCTATCTGCCGGACCCCCAGCAATACGCCCGGCGCGAACGACGAGCGGTCGAGGGAATCGTGCCGGATGGTCAGCGTCTCCCCCTGGGTGCCGAACAGCACCTCCTGGTGGGCGACGAGCCCGGCCAGCCGCACCGAATGCACCCGCACCCCGTCGACCTCGGCGCCCCGCGCACCGTCGAGTTCGGTGGTCGTGGCATCCGGAACGGGTGCGGCACCGGCTTTCTTACGGGCTTCGGCGATGATCCCCGCGGTCCGGTAGGCGG
This sequence comes from Nocardia carnea, assembly GCF_029868325.1. GTDB lineage: Bacteria > Actinomycetota > Actinomycetes > Mycobacteriales > Mycobacteriaceae > Nocardia > Nocardia carnea_C. Next base: position 3,192 of record NZ_JARWNW010000122.1, on the reverse strand, counting down.
TACCGGACGGGGCATCGGCCTTGTTCGGGTGATGCAGTTCGATCACCTCGACCGATTCGAAGAACCGCGCCGCCTGTTCGGCGAACCGCATCGACAGCACCGCGCCGATCGCGAAGTTCGGGGCGATCAGTACGCCCACTTCGGGCCGGCCGGACAACCAGCCGCGCACCTCGTCGAGCCGGGCACTGTCGAATCCGGTGGTGCCGACGACGGCGTGGATACCGTTGTCCACCAGGAAGCGCAGATTGCCCATCACCACGTCGGGATGAGTGAAATCCACCACGACCTGGGTGCCGGTCTCGGTGAACCGCGTCAGTGGATCGTCCTTGTCCACGGTGGCGACCAGTTCGAGATCGCCGGCCGCCTCGACGGCGGCGCAGATGGCCTGACCGACCTTGCCCTGCGCCCCCAGAACACCCACCCGAATCGGTGCCGTCACCTCACCACTCCTACCTGATCGTCGGATCCACCGAGTCTATGGCGCGCCCCCGGTCGCGATACCGGCCCCCTCGGCATTCTCGCCGTGCGACGCGAGACAGCGAAGTCCCCGAGCCGGATTCGCCGCCCACCGGCACTCCCGCGGACCCACCTCGGCGATCAGCGCCGCGGACGTGGTCGCTGTGGGCTCCGGCTGCCGGTCGACCCCGGCCCTGGACGGACAGGCAGGTCCCACGCGCGTCAACTGGCCGGTACCACGGCGAAATCGCTGTTTCCGGGTGCGGCCGTGACCGTATCTGCCTCGCTGACCAGCCATTGCCCGCACACACAACGCCAATAGCGCACCGCGCCGTGCTCGGACAGCAGAGTGGGCGCGGGCCAGCCGCAGGCGTAGCAGGTGATCGTCATACCGCCAGCCTGATGTAATGGTTCTATGCATTTCAACCCTTACGGTGGCGCGGCGGCCGAACTCGCCGTCCGGCTGGTCAACGCAGACCCCACCGCTGACCTCGCGCTACTGCTGGCCGAAGCCGGTTACCGGCCGATCGGCGCGGTGAGCCCGCGGCAGGCCGCCGCCCTGCGCCGGTGGACCCGCCGTCTCGGCGAGGTCTTCCGCACACCCGGTGTCGACCTGCTCAATGCGCTGCTGGCCGAAACCACGAGCCGCCCCTACATCTCCACACATGACGGGCGCGCACCGCATCTGCACTACGCCGCCGAGGATGCCCCGATCGATGAACGGGTGAAGGCATATACGGCCGCCGGGCTGGCCGAACTGTTCTGCGCGGCGCCCGACCGGATCGGCCGGTGCGCACGGGACGAATGCGTGCGGGTCTTCGTCGATACCTCGAGAAACGGGCGGCGGCGGTTCTGCTCCGACCGCTGCGCCAATCGGGTGAACGTCGCCCGGCACCGGGCGCGGACCGCGCCCCGGTCAACGGCACCGCAGGCAGGGAACTGATTGCCGCGCGCGACGACGGCCCGCACCGTTGCCCGGCGCCGGTGTCGAATATCGGCCTCGCGATCGGCCCGGCGTCAGAAGACGATCACCTGACGCAGGGCGTGCCCGGCGGCCAGTTCGTCCATCGCCCGGTTGATCTCCTGCAGCCCGATCCGGGCGGAGATCAGTTTCTCCACCGGCAACCGGCCCGCCCGCCACATGCGGACGTACTCGGGGATATCTCGGGAGGGGACCGCCGACCCCAAGTAGCTGCCGACGATCGAGCGTCCCTGCGCCACCAGTCCCAGCGGCGAAATACTGGCTCGGGCTTCGGGCGACGGCAGGCCCACCGTCACGGTGGTACCCCCCGGCGCCGTCGCGGCGACCGCGCTCTCGAAGGCCCGGGCCGAGCCGACCGCCTCGACCACCACTTCGGCCCGGATCTCCCGGTCGGCGACCTCGGCCGGCGTATGGGCACCGGTGGCACCGAAATCGCGGGCCAGTGCCAGTTTCTCCGGGACGGTATCGACGGCGATCACCTCGCGGACCCCGAGCGAAACCGCCACCAGTACCGCCGCCATTCCGACACCGCCGAGGCCGACCACCATCACGCGGTCGGAGACGGCCGGTTTCGCCGAGTTCAGCAGTGCCCCACCGCCGGTGAGAACGGCGCAGCCCAGGACGGCCGCGACCTCCGGCGGCACGTCGTCATCGACCGGAACCACCGAGCGGCGGTCCACCACCGCATAGGTGGCGAATCCGGAGACTCCCAGGTGGTGATGGACTTCGGTGCCGTCGCGGTGCAACCGGCGGCCGCCGGACAGGAGTTCACCGGCATTGTTGGCCGCGCTGCCGGGTACGCATGGGGTCCGGCCGTTCGAGGCACAGCCGGCGCATTCACCGCAACGCGGCAGAAACGTCATCACCACTCGCTGCCCGACGGGCAGCCCGGCGTCCAGACCGGCGGCCTCGACCCTTCCCGCGGCCTCGTGCCCCAGCAGCATGGGCACCGGCCGGACCCGGTTGCCGTCGACGACGGAGAGGTCCGAATGGCAGATTCCGGCCGCTTCGATCCGCACCAGCAATTCACCGGGACCCGGTTCGGCGAGCTCGAGTTCGCCGACGGTGATCGGTTCCGATTCGGCGTACGGTCCGGGTGCGCCGATACGTTCCAGGACTGCCCCACGAATTCTCATGAGACCACGGTAAGCCGCGGCGGGGGTTTGCTCATGATCCGAGCCGGACTATCCTGATTCGCCGTGACGGTGCTCCCGTTGGCCGCCTTGTACCGAGCCCGGGGTCGGGATCGTCACGATCCGAGGAGATTTTCCTTTGACCGTTCAGTTCAACCACACCATCGTCGGTTGCCGTGACAACCGCGTATCGGCCGAATTCTGGGCCGATATCCTGGGGCTGGAGCCGGGCCCCGAATGGGGCCCGTTCATTCCCCTGCCCACTGCGAACGGCGTGACGTTCGATTTCGCGAACGTTCCGCCGCATATCACCGAGATCCAGGGCCAGCACTACGCATTCCTGATCTCGGAATCCGAATTCGATACCGCCTACGCCAAGATCCGGCGCTACGGTCTCGAGCACTGGGCCGATCCGCATCAGCATGCGCCCGGCGAGATCAACCACAACGACGGCGGACGCGGCGTGTACTTCCTGGATCCCAGCGGGCACTACCTGGAGTTGATCACCGTCCCGTACGGGGGTTGGCCGGAGTAACGCTCTCGGGTACCGGGGTCCATATGGCAACCGGCCCCGAATGAGGGCCCCGCCCGCGCGGCCCCCCCCCGCCCCCTTGCGAGTTA
>NZ_JARWNW010000121.1 GCF_029868325.1 Nocardia carnea | reverse complement strand
GCGGAGAACACGCCGCGCAGCGCGGCCAGTTGCAGCACCTCGACCTCGGAGGCGGCCAGCTCGCCGCGGACCTGCACCTCGAGGCTCACCGGCAGTTCGTCGGCCAGCGCACCCAGCAGCGCGCCCTGTTTGCGGGCGGGTTCCGCCGGTGCCTCCCCCGCCATTTCGCGGGCCCCGCGTCGATCCCGCTGTCGGCCTTTCCATGATCGGAGGCGGCCGATCCGCTGGTTACTGCAGTTTCGACAAGACCTCGGTGAGCTTGCCCATGAGAGCTTGCTGGCCCGATTCGAGCCGCGCCTGCCCGGCCTGAAGATTCTGGACGTCGGCGCGAAGCTCCGTCTGCCCGGTTTCGAGCCGGACCTGCCCAGCTTCGAGCCGGACCTGCCCGGCCTGAAGCTCCTGGATATCAGCATGCAAACTACCGAGCTCACCCATGACTGCGCTGTGGTTGCTGTTGACCCGGCCGCGCAAGATCCGGACCGATTCCGGCTCCTGCTCGCGCTCGTGGATCAATTGCACAACCTGGGCTTCCAGCACAGCCAAGCGGTTCTCGATCGACATCTGACGTGATCCTCTCGTTGGTCGATAGTGTACCGATCGACCGGGGTCATCAGGCTCACGTCCGGTCGCACGGTTCTCGGTTATCCGGCCGCTCACGGCCGGAAGCATTCCCACAACTCGCAAGGACACTCCGACCCCACCCCCGGTCCGACCTTCGAGCACCCCACGCTTGGTTCAGGGCTCACGATCTGATTGCTGGAGCGATGCCATCGAACCGTTCCGGACGACCGGACAACGGTTATCAGGGTCCCCTAACTATGTCGCTACCTTAGCCAAACTTATTGGTGGAAGCCATATTTCACCGTTGCGTAATTGCGACACCGGCGCCGATGCGATAGAGTTGCCGACAGCGAAGGGGAGTAGCCCCCAATCACGCGGTCGACATACTGATCACGCCGCCCCGGCGGCGGGTCCGGTCGCGTGAACCGGTACCCCGGTGGGCGAGACCTTCGGCCGGACAGCTATCGCGTTGCCGGCCGGAGGCGACCTGTATCCGGCCGGTGAACCGGAGGATCGGGAGCCCCTGGAGATGATCGCCACCATCGGACTCGCCATCGGTATCGTTTTCCTTGCCGAACTGGGCGATAAGTCCCAGCTCATGGCGTTGACCTTTGCCCTGCGTTATCGCTGGTGGGTGGTCCTCGGCGGGATCACCGCCGCGACGGCCGCCGTGCACGTGCTCTCGGTCGCCATCGGGCATTTCCTGGGTGCCGCCCTACCCACGACGGCCATCGCCTGGGTCGCGGCGGTGACCTTCCTCGCAGTCGGTGTATGGACCCTGCGCGAACTCGTCGGCGACGACGACGGGGAACCGTCACCCCCGAGGTTCGCCACCGCCGCGCCCTTCTTCGTCGTCCTCTCGGCCTTCCTCTTGGCCGAACTCGGCGACCGGACCATGTTCGCCACGGCTGCGCTCGCCACCGACAACAACTGGGCGGGGGTCTGGCTGGGCTCGACCATCGGGATGGTCGCGGCCGACGCGCTGGCCATCGCCGCGGGCATTCTGCTGGGCAAACACCTCCCCGAGCGGGCCATCGGATTCGGCTCGGGACTGCTGTTCCTGTTCATCGGCGCACTGACCGCCCTGAACACCGCGGCCCCGGCGATCGGCCTGCTACCGGCGATCGCTCTCGCGCTGGCGGCGCCTGCCGCAGCAGCCCTGACACTGTGGTGGCTGCACACCCGCCGGATGGCCCGCGAAATGGCCGTGACCTCGGCAGACACCGTGGATATCGGCGAGCGACCGGCCGGTGGGCAGCGCTAGCATCCGATGACCGATCGGCGCAAGGGGACCGTCCACGACCCCGGCGCATCCACGGGCTAGGGTGCAATTGACGTTAGGCCAACTGGCTTGTCACGAACGAGAGGACCATCGTGGAGATTTCGGGTTCCGCCGCCATCGTCACCGGGGGCGCGTCCGGTCTGGGCGCCGCCACCGCCAAGCGTTTCGCCGATCTGGGCGCCACCGTCTTCGGGCTCGACGTACCGCAGTCGATCGAGCGCGCCGGCGACAATGTCCCCGCCGGGGTCACCCTGCTCGCCGCCGATGTCACCAGCCACGACGAGGTCGCCGCCGCCGTCGCCAAGGTGGTCGAATCGGGTGCCCCGCTGCGTATCGTGGTCAACTGCGCCGGTGTCGGCTGGGCCGGGCGCATCCTGTCCAAGAACGGCCCGCATGATCTCGAGCTGTTCCGCACGGTGATCACCGTCAACCTGCTCGGCAGCTTCAACGTCATGCGGCTCGCCGCCGACGCCATCGCCAAGACCGATGCCGTGGACGAGGCCGGACAGCGCGGCGTCGTGATCAACACCGCTTCCGTGGCCGCGTTCGAGGGCCAGATCGGCCAGATCGCCTACTCGGCGTCGAAGGGCGGCGTGCACGGGATGACCGTTCCGGCCGCGCGCGACCTCGCGCAGTTCGGTATCCGCGTCAACACCATCGCCCCCGGCATCATCGACACCCCGATGCTGGCCGGCGTCACCGAGGAATACCGCCAGGGCCTGGAGGCCGGTGTGCCGTTCCCGTCGCGGCTGGGCCGCCCGGACGAGTACGCGCAGCTGTCGCAGTACATCGTCGAGCACGACTACCTCAACGGCGAGACCATCCGGATGGACGGCGCGCTGCGTATGGCGCCGCGGTAACCACCGGCTCGCAATATACGACCGCAACGCCCGCCGCCCGGAAACGGACGGCGGGCGTTCGTTGTACAACGATGGTGCGCAGCTATCCGCTGCCCCGGCCGGGATCTTCGTCCGCCAGGCGTCACAGACCGCCTTGTATGCGTGTTCGGGTGGGTCGGGGTCTTGCCCGAGTCGGCACCATCCCGGCCGGCGAGCGTTCGCCTTCCAGGTGCATCTACTACAGGAGGCCGGTTCGATCGGCGAAGGGGCCGGCAGCCGCCACGCGCGCCCGCCAGGCATCACAGATCCGGCGGATTGCCCACTTCTCATCGTTGCCGTCGATACGGCATCCGTCGCGCGTGGAATCCCACCGGTCGTAACCGTCCTCGTCGTAACCGTCCTTGTCGTAACCCCACGTGTCGAAGCCGTCGCGGTCATAACCGTCACGGTCATAACCCCACCGGTCGAAACCTTCCCTGTCGTAACCGCGGTTATCGCGACCGAATCGGTCATAGCCCTCGCGGTCATACCCCCACCGGTCGTAGCCGTGGCGGTCATAACCCCACTTGTCGTAGCCGGAGGAGTCATAGTCATCGGAGACGGGGGCGAGGTGCGTCGTGATCGGACCGATCCCTGGTTCCGCCGACGCCGGTGCCACTGCCAGGGCGGGCGCAGCCAACAGCGCGCCGAGCAGCGCGATCCGAAGCGAGGTGTAGCGCAATCCACGGCGCGCCGCAGTGGTAGTCGACATGATCGATCTCCTATCCGGAACACGATTCGCGTGTCCTGGATAATCCATCGCCCGTACCCCTTGACGAATTACAAATCGCAGGTCGAAGTCCGGGCGAAAACCTGTGCGCCCGAAAAGAGTTCGGATGATGTGCCGGTCAGCCCATGCGAGGAGGCCGCGGACACGCCGCGGCCTCCTTCCGGTCAGAGCGTACGCGTCAGCCGGTCGGCGAGGATCTGCGCGAATTTGGCCGGATCCTTCAGCTCCCCGCCTTCGGCCAGCACAGCCGTGCCGTACAGGAGCTCGGCGGTCTCGATGAGCTCGGGGACCTTCCCCTCGTCGGCGTCGTCCTTGCGGGTGTCGTAGGCATCGCGCAGCCCGGTCACCAGCGGATGGGTGGGGTTGAGTTCGAGGATCCGCTTGAACTGCGGCAGTTCCTGCCCCGAGGCCCGGTACATGCGTTCCAGCATCGGGGTCATATCGAAGACATCACCGACCAGACAGACCGGCGAGGAGGTGAGGCGGGAGCTGAGGCGGACCTCTTTGACGCTGTCCTCCAGGGTTTTACCCAGCCAGGTCAGCACCTCCGCGAAATCCTTGTCCTGCTGTTCGCGCAGAGCCTCGGATTCCTTCTTCTCCTCCTCGGTTTCCAGATCGACCTCGCCCTTGGCGATCGACTGCAGCGGTTTGCCGTCGAACTCCGTGACCGATCCGACCCACATCTCGTCGACGGGATCGGTGAGGATCAGCACCTCGCGACCCTTGGCGCGGAACGCCTCCAGATGCGGTGATTTCTCCACCTGTTCCCGGGATTCGCCGGTCATGTAGTAGATCGCGTCCTGGCCCTCGGGCATCCGCTCCACGTACTGCGCCAGGGTGGTGGCCTCGGTATCGGAGTGGGTGGAGGTGAACGACGACACCTCGAGGATGGTGGCCTGGTTGTCGAAATCGGAGAGCAGACCCTCTTTGAGGACCCGGCCGAATTCCTGCCAGAAGGTGCGGTATTTGGTCTGGTCCTCGGCGCCCTGCAGCTCCTTGACGGTGCTCAGCACCTTCTTGACCAGGCGTTTGCGGATCATCTGGATCTGCCGGTCCTGCTGCAGGATTTCGCGGGACACGTTCAGCGACAGATCCTGCGCATCCACGACACCCTTGACGAAGCGCAGGTATTCCGGCATCAACTCTTCGCAGTTGTCCATGATGAACACACGTTTCACGTAGAGCTGCACACCGCGTTTGTGCTCGCGGGTGAACAGGTCGAACGGCGCCTGCGACGGCAGGAACAGCAGCGCCTGATATTCGAAGGTGCCCTCGGCCTTGAGCGGGATGGTCTCCAGCGGCTCGTCCCAGGCGTGGCTGACGTGCTTGTAGAACTCGTGGTACTCCTCCTCGGAAACCTCGCCCTTGGGGCGGGTCCAGAGGGCCTTCATCGAGTTGAGCGTCTGCTCCTCGACGACGGTCTTCTCCTGTTTGTCCTCGCCTTCACCCTCGGTGACGGTCCGCTCGACCTGCATCCGGATCGGCCAGGCGATGAAATCGGAGTACTTCTTGACGATCTCGCGGAGCTTGTACTCCTGCGTGTAGTCGAAGAGGTGATCCTCGGCGTCGGCCGGTTTCAGGTGCAGCGTCACCGCGCTGCCCTGCGGCGCCTCGTCGAGGGTTTCGATGGTGTAGGAACCGGAGCCGGCCTCGGACTGCCAGCGGGTCGCGGTGGTCTCACCCGCGCGGCGGGTGGTCAGCTCGACCTTGTCGGCCACCATGAACGTCGAATAGAAGCCGATACCGAACTGGCCGATCAGCTCCTCGGCGGCGGCATCGGATTTGGCCTCGTTGAGTTTGCGGCGCAGTTCGGCGGTGCCGGACTTGGCCAGGGTCCCGATCAGATCGACCACTTCGGCACGCGACATGCCGATGCCGTTGTCCCGGACCGTCAGGATCCGCTGATCGGAGTCGACCTCCAGCTCGATATGCAGGTCGTCGGTGTCGACGTGCAGATCCTTGTCCCGATAGGACTCCAGCCGCAGCTTGTCCAGCGCGTCGGAAGCGTTCGAGATCAGCTCCCGCAGGAACGTGTCTTTGTTGGAGTAGACCGAGTGGATCATCAGCTCGAGCAGCTGATGGGTCTCGGCCTGAAACTCGAGTTGTTCGACGTGCTCTGTCACGCTGTCACATGGTAATCAAGCCTGCGCCGGGCTCGGGCTCAGGCCGGTCGAAGCAACCGGTGCCTGCGCGAAATCCGCGAGCGCAGGGACTTCCCGTTCAGCGCAATGCTCGGTCGGGGTGCGGGGGTTCATCCATTCGCGCAGGACGGCGGTCGCGCGGACATCGTCTTCGTTGTACTCGAACAAGCGGGTGCGCTGGGTGAGATCCGGTGCGGCGTCGTAGCCGACCGCCCGCCGATACCAGCTCATCGACGCCTCACCCCCGGCCTCCGGATCGCGCCAGGCGAATCCGGCGACGGGCGCGATCTTCTTCAGTCCCTTACCGCTCGGGCAGATGAACTGGTCGGTGACGGCCTGGAACATATCCACCCACTGCGCCGAATCGACGAACTGCGTCACCTGCGCTGCGGTGGGCACGCCCGGCCGGCCGGCGAACCGGCGCGCGGACTCGTAGAGCCATTTGTCCTCGGCCGATCGGGAATAGCAGTAGGCGGCAAAGGTCTTACCGGCGGCCATGGCCTGTTCGCGGATCTCCATCAACCAGGTCCAGAATTCGGCGAAGGAGCGGCCCTCGTCCTCGGTCGGCAGCGGATCCCAGGTGACGAACGGCCGGTACTTCCCGTCGAGCAGCGTGCCCCACAGGTAGGCGCCGTCCTCCTGGTAGCTCTCCAGATCCACATCCACCTCGACATCGGCGCGGCGCACCCACACCCGGTCGGACCGGCGTACCAGCGGCGCGTCCACCAGCCAGGCCCGCGCGGTGACCACCGCCTCTTCGAACGGCCCGTGCTGCCAGTCCTCCGGTTCGGGTGCGGCCCAGGCGGCCAGTTCGTCGATGGTGCGCACACCGTGTGCACGCAGCACCTCGGCCCGCGACCCCGGCGCCACCACACTCACATCGCGGTGCTCGTTGAGCCAGGCCTGGCAGCCGCCGGCGGCACCGCGCGTCCACCACGGGCACTGGCGGCATTCAGGGACCTTCGAGGGAACGGTGGCGACCTCGCCGCGCAGTACCGCGATCCGGTCCGCATAGCGGTTGTCGTAATCGGTGAGCACGGCGGTCAGATCGTGCACCAGGATCCGGTCGAAGTGGAAGCCGATAACACCGCCGACCGGGGTCGCGGTCGCCAGGCCGAGGCGCTGCAGCATCCGGTACACGTGGGCCAGGCGTTGCTGGTCGCGGGGTTGCTGGCGGAGTTTGCGGGAGCGGTCGGGTTCGGGGCGCCAATGCAGCAGATCCGAGGTCAGCGGATGGAATTCGGCCGGTTCGGGGCGGCGCGGATCGGTGACCTTGTGGTTGACCACGATCACCGGGATATAGCCGCCGGCCACGTCGCGCAGCAGGATCTCGGCGCCGCCGCGGCGGCCGGTATCGGGTTCCTGGGGCAGCAGCCCACCCCAGATCCGGGCCACCCCCGCCGCGCACGCCCGCAATGTGGCATCGGCGCGGGCCCGGGCGGGCTGTGCCGGATCGATGATCACCCAGCTGTCGGGGTCCTCGGCGACGAGAGTGTCGCGGACCCGGTCGCGATGGGCCTGCGCGGCCGCACGCCGCTGCTGCACCCCGGGATCCTCCCGGACCTCGGCCAGTTGTTCCGGATAGGTGGCGTCGAGCCCGAGCCGGTGCCGGCAACCGATCAGCCCGCGGGCATCGAGAAAGACGGGGCGGCCGCGCCCGGCAGCCACACCGGCATCGTCTCCCCCGACGGCAGTGTTCGCCCCGGCAACCGGACCGATGCCTTCGCTACCCGCGTCGACGCCGAACCCGGCAGCCGCAATGCCATCGTCGGCACCTGTTGCGGTGCCGTTCCCGGCACCCGCGCGGGCATCGGCGGCACCTGTGGCGGCGTCGCTTTCGGCACCTGCGCCGGCGCCGGTTTCGGCACCTGCGCCGGCGGGGTCTTCGCGGTCGATACTGCCCGGTTGCACGCAAGCAGTATGGTCTCTACCCCCGACAGTCCGGCGAATCGAGTCCCGTTCGCCCCCTCGCCGACGCCCGGAACGACACCACTGTGCGGTGATCCGGGTGCGTGTCTCGCCGGTTGGGCAGGGAACCCGATAGGGTGTCGGCGAACCGTGTGACACGGGTGGACGATGCGGTTTCCGTGTCGTATCGCCGCAGCGAACCAGCATGACGGAGGGCCTTCGATGGGGTTGTTCACCAAGCGCAAGCGGCGGCCGAATCGGCGGGCCGAGGCAAAGGCCCTCAAGCACAAGGCCGCGATGGAGGCCAAACTCGGCGCCAAGAACGAGCGCAAAAGGCAACGCACCGAGGCCCGCGCCCAGCGCAAGGTCGCCAAAGCGCAAATCGCGACGCTGCAGGCCGAGGAGAAGGCCGCCCAGAAGGCCGCCGCGCGCGCCGAACGCGACCCGTTCAGCCCGGGGCAGGTCAAGAAGTACATCGGGGTGGCGCGGGTGCTGGTTCCGGTGCTCGCCCCGCTGGCCTACCGCGGCGCCACCTATGTGCGCGGGCAGCTGGATGCCCGGCGGGCGAAACAGCTCGGGGTGGGCGTGAATCAGCTCGGCGACTACGCCGGCCACGGGGGCCGGCTCCAGGCCCGGATCACCAATACCGCAGCCGCACTCGACAAGATCGCGAACGGCGACGGAGGCAAGGACAAGGACACCCAGCAGTTCCTGACCAGTGCCCGCAATCGGCTCGACGCGCTCGATTCGGCCGTCCGCACCGCCGATCAGATGCCCGCGGCGCGCCGGCGTTCGGTACATGCGTCGATCGCCACCGAACTGTCCAAGATCGAGGCCGACGTCCTGGCCCGCCTCGGCGTCGCCTGAGCCCGGGCGCCGAGCGCACCGAAGCGCGGGGGCGGCGTCGGGGCCGCACCGGGCGCCGACGATGATGGACGCTGGCCAGCTGTCCCCCGCGACCTCCCGAAAGTGCTCGATGTCCAGCAACCTGTACACCGGCCCCGCACAGCTGCGGGGCTGCGTGGTGGGCGTGGCGACCGGGGCACTGGCCGTGGCCGCTCACGGCGCGGCAGGTGGTGGGTATCCCACATCGGCCGGTACCGCCCTGCTGTTGCTGACCACGCTGGTCACCGGGTGGGTCTCCGGCTCGGTTGTCTCCGGGGCGCGCGGCCGGTTCGCGAATCGGACCGCCGTACCGGGGCTGAGTATCTTCCTGCCACTGGCGATGGGCCAGTTCGTCGGTCACTGGGCACTGACCGGGCTCACCGGTCACCACACCGGTACGGGTAGCGCGGTCGGTGAATCGCCGACCGGGGGCCCGCTCTCCGCGGCGATGTTCGGCGCCCATCTGTTCGCGGTGCTGCTGTGCACACTGACGATCACCGTGGCCGAACGGCTGTACCGGGCGGCATCGGCGGTGTTGCGCGTGTTGCTCACGCCTGTGCGCCGTTTTCCACCGGCCCCTCGGGTCTGTATCGCGGCGATCGTCGCGGCTCCGCGGAATCACGCTCCGAACGGGGCGTCCGGTCCACGCGCGCCACCGCGGCGCGGGATCACCGACGTTCCCACATCCTTCGGAGAGAAAGTCTTCCGCCCATGTCCCACGGGTTTTCCCCACCCCTGCGCCGCGGTCTGACCGCCGCCGTCGCCGCGGGTTTCCTGCTGGCCGGTACCGGCACAGCCGCCGCGCATGTCAGCGTCGAGGCCCCGAACGCGACCCCCGGCCGGTCCACCGTCGCGACGTTCAGTGTGCCCACCGAATCCGATACCGCCGCCACCACCGCGCTGCGGGTCACCGTGCCGGAGATCGCGACGGCACGCACCGAGCCGGTCCCCGGCTGGACCGCGAAAATCGAACGCGACGACGAAGACCGGGTAGTGGCCGTCACCTGGACCGCGAATCCCGGCGACCCCGGTATCCGGCCGGGTGAGTTCCAGCGTTTCGTATTGTCGCTGGGCCCGCTGCCCGAAACCGATTCGATCGGCTTCCCGGCCGAGCAGACCTACAGCGACGGCACCGTGGTGCGCTGGGACGACACCGGCGACCACGATTCGGCGGAACATCCGGCACCCGTCCTGACGCTCGGCGCGGAGAACGGCAGCCAGGCCGGCCACGAACACGGCGAGCAAGCCGCGTCCGAGCCGGACGAGAGCACCGATACCACTGCCCGCTGGCTCGGCGGCCTGGGTCTGGCGCTCGCCGCGCTGGCCCTCGGCGCCGGTATCGGCGCAGTGGTGAGGGGGCGGCGATGAACCGACGGACCTCCCTGATCGCCCTGGTCACCGCACTGCTGTGGCTGCTGCTCGGACCGATCGCCGGTACGGCCGGCGCACATTCCACTGTGGTTGGCAGCGATCCGGCCGACGGCGCCACTGTCGATACCGGACCGGCGCGGGTGACGGTCAGCTTCAACGAACCCCTGCAACCGAACTTCCCGGCCATGACCGTGGTGGGACCGGACGGGAACCTGTGGTCCAAGGGCGACCCGGTCGTCGAGGGCCGCGATCTCAGTGTGGCGGTCGGCGAGCTCGGTCCGGCCGGGGTGTACCGGGTCGCCTTCCGGGTCACCTCGGCAGACGGCCATGTCGTCGACGGCGAACGGACCTTCACGCTGACCACCGCGGGCCAGGGCACTCCCGGTCCGGCGGCGGACGCACAGCGTTCCGGGGAAGAATCGGGGGGTGGAGTCCCGGTGTGGGTCTACATCGCCGGTGCGGTGGTGCTGTTCGGGGCCGGTCTCGCCTTCGCGCTGTTCGGTTCGAGCCTGGGCAAGGGTAAGAACGAGCGGTGAGAAGTGGTCTCCCGGGCGGGCTCGACCGCCGGGTCGCGTTCGGACTCGCTGTTCCGGCGGGCCTGCTCGGGGTACTGGTGGCCTGGGCGCTCGGCGATATCCCGGCGGCCGCGACGATGCGGTTGTGCGCGGATCTCGCCGGGGCCGCCGTGCTCGGCCTGGCCGCCCTGCCGCGGCTGAACGACCGGCTCGACATCCCGTGGCGCATGCTTGCGGTACTGGCCGGGCTCTGGTGCTGCCTCGAATTCGCGGTTCTGGTATTCGCCGCAGGCGATGTGGTCGGGTCGGGCGTGACGGCGCTGACCCCGGCGGATTTCGGCACCTATCTGGTGCGGATCAGCGGCGGTCAGATCGGGTTGGCCATCTTGGCCGGTACGGCGGTTATCGCGGGCTACAGCGTGCTCGCGTTCCGGCGACCGGGCGGACACAGCCCGGATCTGGTGCTGGTGTTCGCCGCGGTCACCGTGACTCTGCGCCCCATTACCGGGCATATGTCGCAGCAGGTGTTCGGATCGGTCCTGGCCGGGGTGCACGCGCTGGCCGCGGCGATATGGCTGGGCCTGCTGCTCGCGCTGGCGCTGGTGGTGCGCGGGCGCCGCGATTGGGCCGAGACCCTGCCCCGATACTCCGCGGTCGCCGTACCGATGGTGGCGGCCGTAGCCGTCACCGGAGTGATCAACGGTGTGGTGCGGATGGGCGGGATCACCCCGTTCTTCACGACCGGTTACGGCCGGATCATGGTGGCCAAATCCGTCCTGCTGATCGTGCTGCTGGCGCTCGGCTGGTGGTGGCGGCGGAGCTGGGTCGCGGCGGCGGCAGCACATCGGATGAGCGCCGACGCATCGCTGCGGCGCGCGGTACTGGAGGTCGCCGTGATGGCGGCGGTATTCGGACTCGCGGCTTCGCTGGCCGTTGCCGGATAGCGGGGCCGATGCGGACTGCCATGATGCGGACGGCACAATCAGAAAGGTGACTGAATCAGAACAGCAGGTGGCCACCGCGGATCTCGCCGACGAAATCGGCCCCGATATCCGCAGTTGTGATACCCAGTTCATCCAGTTCGGCGGCCGGCCGGTATTCGCCGGGCGAATCACCACGATTCGCTGTTTCCAGGACAACCTGCTGGTCAAACAGACCCTGAGCGAGCCCGGAAACGGCGGGGTGCTGGTGGTCGACGGCGGCGCGAGCGTACACACCGCGCTGGTGGGCGATATCATCGCCGGCCGCGGGGTCGACAACGGCTGGGCCGGTGTCGTGGTGAACGGCGCCGTCCGGGATTCGGCGATTCTGCGCACGCTCGATATCGGCCTGAAGGCCCTGGGCACGAACCCGCGCAAGAGCACACAGACCGGGTCGGGCGAGAAGGATATCCCGGTGGAATTCGGTGGGGTGACCTTCCGCCCCGGCGAAATGCTCTACAGCGATCACGACGGCGTCGTGGTCCGCGCCGAGGACTGACCGGGCGGCCGGGTTATCCGGCCCCCACCCTGGCCTGATGACCGGCGATGGCCACCACATCGCCCACCTGGAGCTGCCGCCCGCGGCGCAGCTCGACCTCGTCGTTGACCCGTACCAGCCCGGCGGCGATCACTGTCTTGGCCTCCGACCCCGATTCGATCAGATTGGCCAGTTTCAGGAACTGCCCGAGCCGTATGGTGTCATCGTCGATGGGCACATCGATTGGATCCGGCATGATCTCATGCTTACTCCCCCGGTCAGCGCGCCTTCCGACCGCCCCGGCCGAATCCGGCCGGCAATCGGAACAAACCGGCATAACCGGCATTTCACCGATATCCTGCGCCACGCCCGGAACCCGATTACCCATTTCGGTCAACCGCGCCCCCGCACAGGGCAATACGTGCGGATCTCGGGCGATCTGCCACTAACACGCCGGTACACAGCAAGGATTCGGTGCGGGCGGGCGGCAGACTGGAACAGTGATGTCCACGCAGGAACCGCCAGACCCCGAAGTACCCGGCCGGCACGGAACACCCGGACGACTCGCGGTGATACCGCGCGTCCTGGCTCTCGTATCGGGTGTTTTCGCGATGGCCTGCCTGGTGTGGAGTGTGGTGCCGGGGTTGTCGGCTGCACTGCGGATCCCGCGTGACCATCTGGACCAGTACTACCTGTACGCGCCCGCCACGAATCTGCTGTGGGCGGCCGCGGCCGGCCTGCTCGCCGTCGGGCTCTCCCGGCGCAAACGGGTCGCCTGGTGGGCTGCGCTGCTCTACCAGGGGAGCTGGTTACCGGTGAATCTGCTCGATATCGTGCGCGAGCAGAACCCGAACGCCGTGCTGGGCCTGCTCGTACACATCGGCGTATTCGCGCTGCTCATCGCCGCGCGCACACAGTTCACGGCCAGGTTGCGGCCTTGTTCACTGCGCCCCGCGGCGACCACATTCGGCGCCGGTCTGGTGGCGGCCGGTGTGACCGGTGCGTGTGTGATGCAGCTGTTTCCCGGATCACTGGCCGCGGGGGCGCCGCGTGCCCTGTTCGTCTTCTCCCAGCTCACCGCCGGCCTGATCGTTCGCCCCGCGCAACTCGCCGGTGCCGCACCGTTTCCCGCGGCATTTCTGGTCGGCCTGTTCGGCGCACTGGTTTTCACGGCCACCGTCATGGTGCTGGTGCGGACACAGCGCGCCGAACACGCACTCACCGAAGCCGACGAGGCAGCGCTGCGCGAACTGCTGAACAGCCCGGATCCCACGGGTTCGACGGATTACCTGGCGACCCGCCGCGACCGCGAGATCGTCTTCAGCCCGAACGGCCGCGCGGCCATCGGCTACCGGGTGGAATCCGGTGTCTGCCTGGCCCTGGGCGATCCCCTCGGGGCCCGTGACTGCTGGCCACAGGCGGTGGAGGCCTGGCAGCGGTACGCGCGGCAGTTCGGCTGGCCGGTCGCGGTGATCGGGGCCGGGGACGCCGGGATGCCGGTGTATCGCCGGGCCGGACTCGACGCCGTGGCCGCGGGTACTGAAGCGCTGCTGGATACCCGGACCTTCGCGCTGACCACCCCGGAACTGCGGCCCGTCCGTGACACGCTCACCCGGCTGCGCAAACAGGGTATGACGGTGCGGATCCGGCGCCACCGAGATCTCGGCACCGCGGAGTTCGCGCGCCTGGCGGTTACGGCCGAACAGTGGCGGCGTACCGAGACCGAACGTGCCTACCCGCTACCGCTGGGCCGGTTCGGCGACCGGCGCGACGGTGATTGTCTACTCGTCGAAGCGGTCGACGCCGAAGATCGCGTGCTGGGCATGCTCTCCCTGGTCCCGTGGGGCCGGACCGGCGCAACCTTGGAACTGCTGCGCCGCGAACCGGGCACCGCCGAGGCCATCACCGATCTGCTCATCGCGGAATTCGCGCTCCGGGCCGAACAACACGGCATCGAACAGGTTTCGCTGAATTTCACCGTGTCCCGGTCGGTCTTCGAAGCGGTGGGCCGCCGGGGCCGGCCGGGGCCGGCCCGCGGTATCCGGGCGGCAGCGGTCGCATTGCGCGACGGCATACGGGGCCTGCCGCTGTCGTTTTCGCACTGGTGGCAGCTGGACCAGCTGTACCGGTCGGCCATGCGATATCAACCGCGCTGGTCGACCCGGTACGTCATGTCCGCCGATCCACGAGACCTGCCGCGTATCGCCGTCGCCGCCGCCTTCGCCGAGGGTCTGCTACCCCGGCCGGCCGGCACCGCCGGGGTATTCACCCACACCGGACATCATCGCGCCGTTCCCGAGCGCACCGCGGTGGCACCGCCCGTGGCCGCCACGACGGCGGAGGGCGATCCGGCGCCCGCGCACGATCTGCGACCCGAGCAGGTCCGGGTGCGCACCGGCAAACTGGACCGGCTGGCGGGCATACATATCGACCCGTATCCCCCGCCCTTCCCGCCGACCCATACCGTGGCCGCCGCCCGGCGGGTTCCGCGCGGCACCACCGTGCGGATCTCGGGCCGACTGCTCCGGCTGCGCGACTGCGGCGGTGTGCAGTTCGCGGTGATCCGCGACTGGACCAGCGATATCCAGCTCCTGCTCGACCGGGAACGCCTCGGCGCGGCGCGCTGCACCGAATTCGGCGAACTCTTCGATCTGGGTGATCTGCTCTCGGTGAGCGGGCAGCTCGGCTACAGCCGGCGCGGCGAACTGTCGCTGCTGGTGGCCGATTGGCGGATGCTGGCCAAATGCCTGCACCCCCTGCCCGATAAATGGCACGGCCTCACCGACTCCGAGGCGCGGATGCGGCGCGGCTACCTGGATCTCATAATCGATCGAGAGGCGCGTGAACTGCTGGCCCGCCGCAGTGCGGTACTGCGTGCACTCCGGGACGCCCTGCACGACGGCGGTTTCCTGGAGGTCGGTTCACCGGTGCTGCAGCCCGGCCCCGGTACGGGAACCGCCCGCAGTATGCGCACCCATATCGACGCCGACAACACCGATCTGCATCTGCGCCTCGGCCCGGAACCGGCGTTGAAACGCCTGTGCGTCGGGGGTGTGGAGAAGATATTCGAGCTCGGGCCCAGTTTCCGCAATGCCCGCGCGAGTGCCCGGCACCTGCCCGAATTCACGCTCCTGGAAGCCTACGAGGCCCACAGCGACCATCAGCGGATGATGACGCTGTGCCGGCAGCTGGTGCAGCAGGCCGCGCTGGCCGCCAACGATTCGATGGTCGCCATGCGGCCGCGGCCCGACGGTTCCCTCGAAGCCCTGGACCTTTCCGGCGAGTGGCGGGTGCGATCGCTCTACGAGGCGCTCGGACAGGAAACCGGCACCGAGATCACACCCGATACGGCGCTGCCGGAACTGCGCGACCTGTGCGAGAAGGCCGATATCAGCTACCGGCCGGGCTGGGACCACGGCCGCACGGTCTATGCGCTCTATCAGCGGCTGGTGGCCGAAACCACCCAGGAGCCCACCTTCTACACCGACCTGCCCAGTACCGTCGCACCGCTCGCACGTCCGCATCGGCGCCGGGCCGGTGTGGCCGAGCGGTGGGATCTCGTGGCCGGTGGGATCGAATTGGGCACCGGGCGCAGCGAACTGACCGATCCGGTGGAACTGCGCCGGCGTTTCACCGCGCAGGCGCGTTGCGCCGACGGCGGTCCGGCGATCACGGGCGTGGACGAGGAATTACTGTCCGCCCTGGAACACGGTATGCCGCCGACCGGCGGTCTCAGCCTGGGCGTCGAGCGTGTACTCATGCTGCTCACCGGACGGACGATCCGGGAAACCCAGACGTTCCCGTTGGTCCGGCAACGGTGACAGTTCGCCGGCCAGATCCGGGAACAGGTGGTTTCCCGGCCGCGTAACGGGGAAGTACCGTGTAGCGACCCGGTCCCAGGAGGAGGAGCCGGACAACATCTCGAACGGGGTTGACTTTTGAGTTATCTGGATCTGCTCTCCCATGCGAGCCAGGTGGACTATTCCGCCTGGGCCGATACCGATGTGCTGGCCTCCGCGGTCGACCTGGAGGCACGGCGGCGGGGCAAGAGCAAAGGCGGCGGGGGCGGTTTGATCTTCGGACTGATCTGCCTGCTGGTCATCGTGGCGATCGTGGTCGCGGTCGTCGTGATGATGCGGAAGAAGAACTCCGGCGGTGCGCCGGGCGGCCAGTTCCCGGGGCAGCCGCCGCACGGCGGATACCCGTCGCAAGGCGGCGGTTATCCCCAGCAGGGTGGTTATCCGCAACAGGGCGGCTATCCGCAAGGGGGTTACCCACAGCAGGGCGGCTATCCCCAGCAAGGCGGTTACCCACAACAGGGCGGTTACCCGCAGCAAGGTGGCTACCCGCAGCAGGGCGGATATCCGTCGGACCCCAACAACCCGAATCCGCCCCACAACGGCCCGCAGCAGTACCCACCTGCCGGTCACTGACCCCGGATATTTCCGCGACGGCCCCCGGGGGCCAAATGGGGAACCGGGCGGGGCCCGTGTTTGGGGGGGCGGTGCGCGTGGTTCATCCGTTGCTGCTCTACTTTTTATTCGACGGCGGGGTCATCCGCCTGGCGGGCCGGTTGATCGAGGCCGGGGTCGGTGCGGAAACGGTGGTGGGTATCGCCACGCGGTGCACCCC
>NZ_JARWNW010000120.1 GCF_029868325.1 Nocardia carnea | reverse complement strand
GGGGGGGCGGGGGGTGCGCCGCACGCCCCCCCCACCCACACCCCCCCCCCCCCCCCCCGCCCCCGCGCCCGCCGCGCCCCGCCCGCCCCCGCCCGCGCCCCCCCCCCCCCCCCCCCCCCCCCCCCCCACCAGCAGCACGATCCGGTTCTCGACCGCGGCGAGCAGCGCATCCTGCTGGGTTTTGGAGAACCGGTGGACCTCGTCGATGAACAGCACGGTCTGCTCCCCCGCGGTCAGCCGCCGCCGGGCCACATCGATCACCGCGCGTACCTCCTTGACGCCCGCCGACAGCGCGGACAGCGCCTCGAACCGGCGACCGGTGGCATGGGAGATCAGCGAGGCCAGGGTGGTCTTCCCGGTGCCCGGCGGCCCGTAGAGCAGCACCGATGCCGCGCCCGAGCCTTCGACCAGACGGCGCAGCGGCGAGCCGGGGCCGAGGAGATGCTGCTGCCCGACGACCTCGTCCAGAGACGCGGGCCGCATCCGCACGGCCAGTGGTGCCCGCGTATCGCCGAGCCGAGCGGCCTGATCCGGCACGGCGAAATCGGGCGTGCCCGCTCCCCCACCGGGCATATCGAACAGACCGTCACTCATGCCCTGGCCCCGCGGGCGCGAGCGAGAGTCCTGCATGGTGACGTTTCGCCACCGCCTCCGGGCCTGACGCACTCATGCCTGTGACCGTACCGTTCGCCGCCGACACCCGGTCGGGCGTGGACTCCGGGCGTCAGCTCAGGTGTTCGTCGAGGAGCGCGCAGACGCCCTCGGCGAAATCGCCGACCGCGTCGTTGCCGAGGCACCGCGCATCCTCGGCCAGCCCGGCCCACCGGTTGAGCAGGGCATCCGAACGCGGCACCGACAGCCCGTGTTCGCGGGCCGCCGCGATCCGGGTGTGGTCCGCGGGCAAAAACCAGTAGGTGCTGAGCCAGACCCAGATCAGCCGCGCCTCGAGAATCTTCTCGGCGAGCAGATCGTCGTCGGCGAGGGCCGGCCATACACCGACGACCTCGGCCCGCCAGGCCTCCACCATCTGGGTGGCCAGTTCGCGGGACAGTTCGATATCGCACAGGCAGCCGGGGAAGGACACCAGCGCATAGGCGATATCGAGGGTGGCGTCGCGGAAACCGCCCCATTCGTAGTCGAGGATGCGGGCACCCTCGTCGTTGATGATCACATTGTCCGGGCACAGGTCCGAGGGGCTGAACGCCCGGAACCGGCCACCACCGAACAGCCGGGCCCCGTGGGCGACCTGGTCGGCCACCTCGTCGGGTACGTCGATACCGAGTTCGCGCCGCAGCAGGGCAGGCACCTCCGTGACGGCGGCCTCGGCCTGCTGGGCGATACCGTCCACCCGGTGCAGGACATCGACCCGGCGGAGCAGGGCGACGAAATCGAGTTCACGGCCGACCGTGGCGGCATGCATCCGGCCGAGTGCCTGCGCGAACGCCATCATCGCGTTCTGAGCGGCCGGTTCGGCACCGGACCGCAGCACATCGGTGAGTTTGGTGTTCTCGCCCAGATCGCTGAGCACGAGCAACCGGTCGGGCAGGCTGTGCGCGATCAGGTACGCGCCCGGCCGTTCACCCCGGCTCAGCGCGGTGGTGAACTGGTAGGACACCGCTTCCCGGAGGAAGGCCGAATCGACGCTGGCGACACCCGGCATGATCGTCACGTTCTTGGGGTCGGCGACGGAGCCGCGGACCTGCTTGACGATCAGCGTGCGTGGTAGGGAGAAAGCGTTCTCGGCGACCCGGACGCGTAGGACGGTTGTCCGTCCACTGCCACTGAGTTCGGCGGGATCGCTCAGCTTCACCGGAGCACCCATTCGCTTTGTGAGCAACTGCTGCGCTGCGGATACGACTTCGGTGGCTCGTTCGGCCAGTAGTGCAGTCATCGCATCTCAAGTTACTCGCATTCGGTCACTTCTAGCGAGCGGTTGAACAACCTTTCCGTGTCGCCCGGCGTGTCAGACGTGTTCTCCGGCGTAGCTGCGGCCTGCTTGACAGCGCTGCGCGGGTCGGGTTTTCTCGATCTGAACTGCTGTGCGCCACACCGGAAACCCGCCCCGCCGAAAGGTATCCCAGCGTGACCGACACACCGAGTTCCGCCCCCGACTCCCCCGGCGCCCCGGACACGGCAGGCAGGCAGCCCACATCCGGCGAATCCCGGTCCGCGGCGGTGGGCGACCCGGCGGCGGACAACCCGCGTACCGCCGATTTCCCGGGCGGTGTGGTCCACGACTCGGGCCGTAGCGGCTCGCCCGGGATGGAGAAACCCGTCACCACCGCCGGCCCCGGCACCGACCCTGCCGCACGTACCGTCACCGATGAACCCGCACCGCCGGCCGCCACACAACGGCCCGCACCAGAGCTCTCCGCGGCGGCCGGCACCGTTCCCGACCCGGCCGCGGGCCAACCCGTCTACGGCCCACCCGGTACGGGTCCCGGGCCGGAATCACCGGTTTACGGCTACCAGGCTCTCGGCACCGGAATTCCCGGACGGCTCGATGTCGGGCACGCGCTCAGCTACGGATTCGAGAAGTTCCGCCTCAATCCCGGGCCCTGGGTCGCGGCGACCTCGCTCGGCTTCATCATCTATCTGCTGTTCTACCTGGTGGCACGGATCACCGAGCCGCGGTCGATGACCTCGTTGCTCGTGCTTTTCGCCGTCGTCATGGCCGGCCTGTGGCTACTCCAGGCCGCTCTCGTACGCGGCGCGCTCTACGAAACCGACGGCTACCGGCCGGGTTTCGGCTCCTATTTCTATATCGGCAATCTCGGTAACGCGTTCCTGACCGCGTTACTTGCCTTCCTGGCCACCACTCTCGCCTCCGCGCTGTGCCTGATTCCCGGGATGCTGGTCGGTATCGGCTGCATGTTCTCGCTGCATTTCGCTCTCGACCAGGGCCAGACGCCGGTGGCGGCGATCAAATCCAGTTTCCTGCTGGCCCTGCGAGATCCGTGGCGGGTATTCCTGCTGGCGCTGACAGTCGTCGTGGTCACCTGCCTCGGCCTGCTCGCCTGTGGGTTCGGCCTCCTGGTGGCCGGCCCGGTGGCGGCGATCGCGGTCACCCACGCGTACCGCACCCTCACCGGTGGCCCGATATCGCCCGTCTGACCTACCGGGCACTTCGGCTTCCGCAGGCAGCGGCGAGTCGCACAGTACTCGGCCGGGCAGACGCCGGAGTATATCTGGGCCGATGCCACCGCCACAGTGGATCTCGGAGACCCCGGAACGTCGCGCCCGCACCGTTTCCCGCTGCTCGCTGACACCAGCGGCCGGATCGGGCCCGATATCTAGCCGGTGCCCGCCTCGGTGACCGCGGCCCCGGTCGCGCCGTTGGTCTCGGCCTTCGCCTTGTTCTGCGGCCGGGCATCCAGCCCTGCTTCTTTGCGCTGTTGCGCGGTGATGGGCGCGGGCGCGTCGGTGAGTGGATCCACGCCGCCGCCGGTCTTGGGGAAGGCGATGACCTCGCGGATCGAGTCGAGACCGGCGAGCAGCGCGACGATCCGGTCCCAGCCGAAGGCGATACCGCCGTGCGGCGGGGCACCGAAGGCGAAGGCGTCCAGCAGGAAGCCGAATTTCTCCTGCGCCTCGGCCTCGCTGATGCCCATCACCTGGAAGACGCGTTCCTGCACATCCTTGCGGTGGATGCGGATACTGCCGCCGCCGATCTCGTTACCGTTGCAGACGATGTCGTAGGCGTAGGCGAGCGCGGAGCCGGGATCGGTGTCGAAGGTGTCGATCGACTCCGGTTTCGGCGAGGTGAACGCATGGTGCACCGCCGTCCACGACGAATGTCCCAGCGCCACATCGCCGCTGGCGGTGGCGTCGGCGGCCGGTTCGAACAGCGGCGCGTCCACGATCCAGACGAACGACCACGCGTTCTCGTCGATCAACCCGACCCGCTGCGCGATCTCCGACCGCGCCGCGCCGAGCAGGGCGCGCTGCGCCTTGGCCGGGCCGGCCGCGAAGAACACGCAGTCCCCCGGCTGGGCACCGACGTGCGCGGCCAGTCCTTCTCGTTCGGCCTCGCTGAGGTTTTTGGCGACCGGACCGCCGAGCGTGCCGTCCTCACCGATCAGCACATACGCCAGCCCCTTGGCGCCGCGCTGTTTGGCCCATTCCTGCCAGGCGTCGAGCTGGCGCCGCGGCTGGCCCGCCCCGCCGGGCATGACGACGGCACCGACATAGGGTGCCTGGAACACCCGGAACGGTGTTTCGGCGAAGTATTCGGTGCATTCGGTGATCTCCACGCCGAACCGCAGATCCGGTTTATCGCTGCCGAACCGGCGCATCGCCTCGGCATAGGTCATATGCGGGATCGGGGTCGGGATCCGGTAGCCGATGAGTTCCCACAGCGCCACCAGGATGTCCTCGGCCAGCAGGATCACATCCTCCTGGCGGACAAAGCTCATCTCGAGGTCGAGCTGGGTGAATTCGGGCTGGCGGTCGGCCCGGAAATCCTCGTCGCGATAGCAGCGCGCGATCTGGAAGTAGCGTTCGATACCGCCCACCATCAGCAGCTGTTTGAACAGCTGCGGGCTCTGCGGCAGCGCGTAGAAACTTCCGGGCTGCAGCCGCGCCGGGACCAGGAAATCGCGGGCGCCCTCGGGAGTCGAACGGGTCAGCGTCGGGGTCTCCACCTCGACGAATTCGTGCCGGGCCAGCACCGCGCGCGCGGCGGCGTTCACCCGCGACCGCAGGCGGATGGCATGGGCCGGAGCCTCGCGGCGCAGGTCCAGGTAGCGGTACCGGAGCCGGGCCTCCTCACCGGGCTGCTCGTCGAGCTGGAACGGCAGCGGGGCACTCTCGTTGAGCACCTCGAGCTCTTTGACGTTCACCTCGACCGCGCCGGTCGGCAGTTCGGGGTTCTCGTTGCCCTCGGGACGCTGTTCGACCACACCGACGATCCGAACGCAGTACTCGGCCCGCAGCCGGTGCGCCTGCTCGGCCGCCGGACCTTCCCGGAACACCGCCTGCGCCACACCGGAGGCATCACGCAGATCGATGAAGATCACGCCACCGTGGTCACGCCGCCGCGCCACCCAACCGGAGAGGGTCACGGTCTGACCGGTCTGTTCGGCTCGCAACGAACCGGCCAAGTGGGTGCGCAGCACGGGATTCCTTTCGACGTTCGGAGCACACCGGGACGGCCACCGGATGCGGTTGCCATCGTAGTGTGCCCCGGCGGGCGGACTGAAACGGATATATTGCCAGCACCAGCAAAGTCGCAGCAACTACGTTCTCAGACGGGATGCTCGCATGACCTTCAACGAACGCGTGCAGATCGACCCCGGCCGCGCCTCCTCCGGTGGCGGCCCCGGCCGTGGCGGCAGGCTGGCCCTCGGCGGCGGTGCCGGTGGGCTGATCGTGCTGGTCATCGCCCTGCTGCTGGGCGGCGATCCCGGGTCGACGCTCGGCCAGTTCACCGGCACCCAGGACACGGGGCAGCGCGAGGTGACGGCCGGCACTCCCGAGCACTGCCGGACCGGCGCGGACGCGAACACGTATGTGGACTGCCGGGTGGTGCTCACCGCACAGAGCCTCGACGCCGTCTGGGACGAGCAACTGCCGCAACAGACCGGCGTCGCCTACGAACAACCCGGGTTACGCCTGTTCACCGGTTCGGTATCCACCGGCTGCGGATATGCGACCAGTGCGGTCGGCCCCTTCTACTGCCCGGCCGACCGGACCGCATATTTCGACGTCGGCTTCTTTCAGGAACTCGTGGACCGCTTCGGCGCCGCGGGCGGACCACTGGCACAGGAGTACGTCGTCGCGCACGAGTTCGGCCACCACATCCAAACTCTGCTCGGCGATATCGGCCGGGCCCAGCAGGATCCGCAGGGCCCGGAATCGGGGGCGGTACGCACCGAGTTGCAGGCCGACTGTTACGCCGGTATCTGGGCGCATTACGCCGACCGCACACCCGCACCGGGTTCGGACACACCACTGCTGCAACCGCTCGACGATGCCGATATCCGCGATGCCCTGTCGGCGGCGGCAGCCGTGGGCGACGACCGGATCCAGGAGTCGGCGCAGGGCCGGGTGAACCCGGAGGTGTGGACGCACGGCGCGGGCGAGCAACGACAGAAATGGTTCCTCGCGGGTTACCGCACCGGTGAGGTGCGGGCCTGCGATACCTATTCGGCGACGGATCTGAACAATCCCGAGGGCCTGCGCTGAACCGGTGGTTCAGAACTGACTGTCGTAACCGGCGTCCTCGTCGGGATCGACCGCCCCGATGACCTCCGGTGCCGATTCACCCAGCGGACCGGTGAGATCGTCGTTACCGGTCGCGCTGCGATACGACTCGACCGTCCGGCCGTGTTCCTCTTCGTTGTTGCGCTGACCGGCCGCACCCGCCGCACCGCCACCCATGAAACCACTGGACGCGGGGCTGGTGGCCGCGGGAGCCATACCGGTGGGGAGCGCGCCCGGCCGGACCACATTGCCGATCGGCGGCGTGGTCGCGCCGGGAACACCCGGCATCGATGGCGACCCGGGCAGGCCCGGTGTACCGCCCGGCGCACCACCGGTCGACAAACCCGGGCTACCACTGGGCATACCGGGGCTACCCGGCATGCCCGGGCTACCGGTACTCAGCCCGGCCGCGGTGGTCGCCGCCGGCTCACCGGTGGCCGAGCCCAGCACGGATTCCAGGCCCGACGGATCCGACGCGAGGCTCTGCGCCTGTTGCAAGATCGGTTCACCGACGCTCTGCGCCACTTGCTGGGCGGCCTGAGCCGCCTGCTGCCCGTCCACACCGAGCATCTGCTGCACCACACCGCTCAGTTCGGCGGTCCTGCCCGCGAGGTCCCCGCGGGTGATATTGGTGACCGTTACCGCCTGGCCCAGATGTTCGGTGGCCGAGGCGATGAGCGCGGTCTGCGCGGGCGGGGTCATCACCACCGGCGCGAGGGCCGTGGCCTGGGTGAGGAAGGAGGCGGCAATGGTGGTGAGCTGCGCGTTACCCTGCTGCACCACTGCGGCGGCAGCTTGCGTCATGGCCGAGATATCGAATCCGCGCTGACTGGTCTGCACACCGGAATTGTTGGCTTCCTGCCCGGCCGTCTGAGCGGTCTGGGCCGCCCCGCTCTCCCACGACTCGCCCATGGCGGACAGGCTGCTCTTACCCACCCCCATCGCCACCTCGATGACCTGGGAGGCCTGGCTGAGGATGGCGGTGGGGTCCAGCGCGCCGATGACACCGGTCCCGAAGCTGCTCAGCAGATCCCGGATGGGCGCGAAAAGAACGTCGATTCCCGGCAGCGCCGGCAGGGCGGCGCCGTTGAGCAGGGCACCTACCGGGTCGGCGGGTAATGCGGGTGCCGCCGCGGCGGGGGGGGGGCCCCCCGCCCCCCGCGGGCGGGCGCCGCCCCCCCCCCCCCCCCCCGGCGGGGGGGGGGGCCCGCCCCCGTTTCCCGGCGCCCGCCCCCCCCCCCCCCCCCCCCCCCCCGCGACCCTCACCGTGCA
>NZ_JARWNW010000119.1 GCF_029868325.1 Nocardia carnea | reverse complement strand
CCCCCCGGGTCCCCCCCCCCCCATCCCTCTGGGCCGCCGCCTCCCGCTTATCGCCCTCAACCCCCCCCCATACCCCATTTATAAAACCCCCCCCCCCACCCCCTCAACCCCACACCCCCGCGGCCCCGCCGGCGCCGCAAGAAATCACAGGTGGCGGATGTCGGCTGGTGGAAGTAAGAAGGCGATTCTGGCGGCGTTGACGGCGAATGCCGGGATCGCGGCGGCCAAGTTCGTAGGTGCGGGGATCACCGGGTCGGCGTCGATGCTGGCCGAGGGTGTGCACTCGGTGGCCGATACCGCGAACCAGGGGCTGCTGCTGTTCGGGCAGAACCGGGCGCAGCAGGAGGCCGACGAGCTGCATCCGTTCGGGTACGGGCGCAGTCGCTATTTCTATTCGTTCGTGGTGGCCCTGGTCTTGTTCACGCTGGGTTCGGTGTACGCCCTGTACGAGGGTGTTCACAAGATCCAGCATCCCGAGGAACTCAGCTCGCCCATAGTGGCCGTGGTGATCCTGGTGATCGCCATCGGGCTGGAGGTCTACAGTTTCACGACCGCGGTCCGGGAATCCACACCACTCAAGGGCCGGGCGAGCTGGTGGCAGTTCATCCGTAATTCGCGCAGCCCGGAACTACCGGTGGTGCTGCTGGAGGATACCGGCGCGCTGATCGGCCTGGTGCTGGCGCTGGGCGGTGTCGGGCTGACCATGCTGACGGGCGATCCGGTCTGGGACGGTGTCGGAACCCTGTGCATCGGCGCGCTGCTGGGAATTATCGCGATCATCCTGATCATCGAGATGCACAGCCTGCTGATCGGTGAGGGTGCGACGGCCGCCGAGGATCGCGCGATCCGCGACAGCATCGCCGACGGTACGACGATCGATCGGCTCATCCATATGAAGACCCAGTACATCGGCCCGGAAGAGTTGCTGGTGGCGGCCAAGGTGGCGGTGGCGCCCGGACTGGATATCGCGCAGATCGCGGCGGGTATCGACGAGGCCGAGAGCCGGATCCGGGCCGCGGTGCCGACGGCGCGGATCATCTACCTGGAGCCCGATCTGTACCGGGAGCCCGCCGGTAAGGCCTAGCTGCCCGGAGTGGTTGCCGCGTTGGCACCGGCCAGCTGCAGCGGGTCGGTGCCGATGCCGAAAACGGTGCGCAACGCATGCGCGGCGGCATGTGTACCGGCCATTCCGTGTACTCCGCCGCCTGGCGGGGTGGCCGACGAGCACAGGTAGACACCGGGCAGCCCCGTGGTGTGCGGATTCCAGCGGGGTACCGGGCGGAACACCGTCTGCATGAGGGTCATCGCGCCGGCACCGATATCACCGCCCACATAGTTGGCGTTGTATACGGGCAGTTCGGCGGCCGTGTAGACGTGTTTCGCCAGGATCACATCCCGGAAGCCGGGGGCGAACCGCTCGATCTGGCCGATGATCTGCTCGCTGATATCGCGATCCGATCCGTTCGGAACGTGCGCGTAGGCGTACAGGGTGTGCTGTCCCGCCGGGGCCCGCCCGGCGTCCACGACACCGGGCTGGATGACCAGCGTGTACGGCCGGTCGGTGTGCATACCGGCGGCGACCGCGTGTTCGGCGGCCATGGCCTCGGCCCGGCTGCCCACCAGGTGCAGGGTGCCCGCTTCGGCGCACTCCGCCGCCTGCCACGGCACCGGACCGGACAGGGCGAAATCGACCTTGCAGGAGCCCGGGCCGTAGCGCACGTTGCCGAGCAGGCGGCGGTAGCCGGCGGGCAGCCGGTCACCGCCGATACGCGCGAGTTCGGCCGGCGAGGTATCGCACAGGACTGCCCGGGCCGAACCGAATTCCGCCAGCGAATCCACTCGATGGCCGGTGATCACCCGGCCGCCGCGGCGGCGCAGTTCCGCAGCGAGCGCGTCCACGATCGCCTGGCTGCCGCCGCGCGGTACAGGCCAGCCGCCGACATGCGCCAGGGTCGCCAGCAGCAGCCCGGCGCCGACGGCCGGAAGCGCCCGCGGCGGCCGGACCGCATGCGCGGCGACCCCGGTGAACAGCGCCGGCGCGATCTGCCCGGCGAATCGGGTGTTCCAGAACGGCGACCCCTGCTCGAACATGCGCAGACCGAACCGGACCGCCGCCGGAGACAGCGGTACCCGCCGCATATTCGACATCGCGGTATCCACCACGGCCGGCCAGTTCTCTACCAGTGGTCCGAACAGTCCCTTCCAGGCTTTTCCGTCACGCCCCAGTTCGTCCACGGTGCGGTCCAGATCCCGCCAGGCCACCCCGGCGACCCCCGAATCGAGCGGATGGGCATACGAGGCGGCCGGGGTGAGCAGTTCCACTCCGTGCGCGGCCAGATCGAAGGCCCGGAAGAACGGCGACGCATACGCCATGGGGTGCGCGCCGGCGCAGATATCGTGCCGGAAGCCGGGCAGGGTGACCTCAGCGGTCCGGCAACCGCCCCCGACGGTCTCCCCCGCCTCGTGCACCTCGACGTCGAGCCCGGCGCCGGCCAGGATCACCGCCGCCGCAAGCCCGTTGGGTCCGGCCCCCACCACGACGACATCAGCCATGACCCGAGTCTATGTTTATTTTGCGGCGCCTGCGGCGCCGCGGGTTTCGGCCGCTGTATCTATTGGCGGCGCCCACCGCGCCCCCCGGTTTAGCCCCCAAAGTGGCCAGGCAGCGGGCGGAGAAGCGCAGAACGAGTCACAAGCAAATGATAACCATTTTCATTTAGGTGGCGTGGT
>NZ_JARWNW010000118.1 GCF_029868325.1 Nocardia carnea | reverse complement strand
GTCCCCCTCCCCCCCCGCGCCCCACTTGTGGTCCCGTGCGCGCCCCGCCCCAACTGGGTCGCCCCCCCCCCAAAGGGGGCCCAACCCCCGCGGCGCCGCAGGCGCCGCAGAAAACTCACGCCGGGATTGCGGGGGGTTCCGCGAAACCTCCGGCGACGGCCCGCTGGCCGAATTCCAGAATGGTCGGCCGGGTGTCGTCGGCACGCCAGGCGACCGCGAGTTCGCACGGCGCGATCCCGGTGAGGGGGCGCGCGGTCAGGCCGGGCCAGCGGTACATCGGCACGTTGTTCTCGGCCAGCATGCACAGACCCAGTCCCAGTCCGACGGCTTCCAGCCGGTCTTCCGGGGTGGCGGCTTCTGCGCCGATCTTCGCCGCCCGGCCGTTGCGGGCATCGTTACCCAGCCAGAAATCGCGGACCGCACCGGCTTCGGCGGGGAGTGCGATGAACGGTTCGTCGATCAGGTCGGCGAAGTCGATCATTTCCTGACCTGCCCGTGGGTGGTTTTCCGGGAGCAGGACCCAGCGTCGCTCGGTGCGCAGCACCTGCCAGCGGTAGCGGTTGGGGTCGGGTAGCGGGAGCCAGACCAGGGCCAGATCGGCTTGGCGGCCCGACAGACCGCTGGACGGATCGGTCCAGGAGGCCTGGTGCAATGCGAGCCGGTGGCCGCTGGCGCTTTCCAGATCGTTGAGCAGGCCGCGGCCCAGGTTCGATTGCAGGCCGACGCGTAGTACTTCGCCCGCTTCCTGCAGTGAGCCGTTGGTGGTTTCCCAGAGTTCCAGGATCTTGCGGGCACCGCCCAGCAGTTCCTTACCTGCCACCGTGAGTGCGACGCTGCGCTGGTTGCGGTCGAACAGGACCACATCGAGCTGACGTTCCAGCTGCCGGATTTGACGCGACAGTGTCGGTTGAGCGATGTGCAGCCGCTGGGCGGCGTTGGTGAAGTGCAGTTCCTCGGCGACGGCGACGAAATACCGCAGATCGCGCAAATGCGGGTCCATAGCACCTTGCTATCAGAATCGTTGCTGAATTTCCAGCCCTAATATGTTCGGAAGGTCCGCATAGCAGCCCGGAAACAGTCGGCAGGTTTGTTAGTGACAGCTTATTCGGTATCACGGTGATGTGCATCATCGGTTTCGCGCCGCGCGGTCTGTGTGACGACCGCGGGCGATACGACGTAAAACGCCGGGCGTTTCCGGTGGTAGAGCTCTTCATGGGATATGCGGTGCCCACCTCGGGTGATGAAGCCACGGGACTGTCGGGGTTGCGGCCGCGGCGGCGGATTTCGTGCAGCCTCTACCCGACTATGCACGTCAAGTGACATTGATCACAATAGTGTTTCGATGGGCGTTCGATGGTGCGGACGACAACGCCGCCGGGGGGCCCGGGCGCCCGCCGCCGCCGGGGGCGCCGGCCGGCGCCGGGCGGGGCGGAGGGAGGGGGGCGTGGGGAGCTCGGGCAGGAGGGGGGGTCCCACAACGCCGGGGCCCGCCGGTAGCGGGCCGCGGCGTGTATCGGCCGATCGAAGATCGGCGTCTCAGTCGTTGCGGATACGTTCCTCGTAGGCCTTGCGCTGTTCGCTGTCCACATCGTCGAGGAAGGTCTGCGCCGACCCCATCGAGCGGCCCAGCGCATCGCCCACCGACTGCGGTAGCAGGTTCACGAAAACCGACATGGCGCCCGCAGCCCGCGTCACCCGGGCCTTCGCCTTGGGTTTGGCGATCAGCCGGACCACAGCGGCGGCGATATCCTCCGGCTCCGCGGCCGGCAGACCCTTGGGCGCCGCGACGCCGGACCCGAGTTCGGTCCTGGTCAGGGTCGGCAGGACCGAGGAGAATTCGACGCCGGTCCCGCGGTACTCCTCGCGCAGGGTGTCGGTGAAACCCAAGACCGCATGTTTGGAGGCGTTGTAGGTGGCCAGCCCCGGAATGTGGGTCTCACCGGCCAGCGAGGCGATATTGATGATGTGCCCGCGCCTGCGTTCGAGCATCCGGGCCAGCGCGATCTTCGAACCGAGGATTACGCCGTAGACGTTGATGTCCAGGATCCGGCGGGTGATCTGATCGGATTCGTCGACCAGCCGCCCGGTCGGCATGATCCCCGCATTGTTGATCAGTACGTCGATCGGTCCGAGCTCGCGCTCGACATCGTCGAGGAAAGTGCTGAACGACTGCTGATCGGTGACATCGAGCCGGCCGTAGTGGTCGAAATCGTAATCGGTACCCGATTCCTTGACCGTCTTCTCGTCGATATCGCCGATCGCGATCTTCGCGCCCAGTTTCGCCAGCGCCACGGCGGTGGCCAGGCCGATTCCGCGTGCGCCACCGGTGATCACGACAACCTTACCGCGGATGGAAACGGTGCCGGTCATCGTTTGTCTCCCTTGAGTCGGAGCAGGGCGGGAAGGTCGATCCGGCGCATACCGCGCGCACCGGCCGCCCGCATGGCGCCCAGTCCGATCAGGATCTTGTTCAGGTCGTAGGGCATCCAGGTCAGCTCGCGTTCCTGCGTCGGCAGCAGCGGTGTGGTGATCGCCTTCGCCCTGCAGTACTTGCGCACGCCCTGAGCACCGCCCCAGCGGGCGCCGACACCGGAATCGCCCCAGCCGCCCATCGGCAGCGCGAAGTTGAACAGGTTGGCGAAAATATCGTTGATGTTCACCGCGCCGGCGTTCAACGCACGCGCCACCCGTTCGCCTCGGGCCTTGTCGCCGGTCCATACCGAGGCGGACAGGCCGTACACCGAATCGTTGGCCAGGCGGACGGCCTCGGCCTCGTCGGCGACCTTCATCACCGGCAGGGTCGGGCCGAAGGTCTCCTCGGTGATACAGGACATGCTGTGGTCGACATCGACCAGGACCGTCGGTTCGAAGAATGTGCCTTCACCGGTCCGTTTACCGCCGGTCAGTACTTTCGCACCCGCGGCCACCGCTTCCTCGACATGCCGGGACACGATCGCGACCTGACTCTCGTTCGCCATGGCGCCGACATCGTTGCGGGGGACGCGATCGTCGCGACCTTGGCGCAGGGCTTTCACATTCGCGGTCAGTTTGGCGACGAATTCGTCGTAGACCGGGGCCTCGACATAGACCCGTTCCACCGAGATGCAGACCTGACCGGAGTTGAACATGCCGCCGAACGCGATACCGTGTGCGGCGCGATCGAGATCGGCATCGGCGAGCACGATCGCCGGATCCTTACCGCCTAGCTCCAGGCTGTAGGGAATCATGCGGGCGGCGCAGGCGGCGGCGATCCGGCGGCCGGTGGCGGTGGAGCCGGTGAACTGGATGTAATCGGCGTTGTCCACCACTGCGGCGCCGGTCGCGCCGGCTCCGGTGACGACGGAGAACACCGGGGGCGCGCCGATCTCGGACCAGCCGCGGGCCAGTTCGAGGGCCGACAGCGGGGTGACCTCGGACGGCTTCAAGATCACTGCGGCCCCGGCCGCCAGGGCCGGGATCACATCGAGGATCGGCATGGCCAGCGGGAAATTCCACGGCGTGATCACGCCGACCACCGGATACGGTTCGAATACCGTGGTCAGCCGTTTCACCCGGGCCAGCGGGCTGTGTGGGGCCGGATGCTCGTCGGCCAGGAATTTGGGTGCGCGCCGGGCGTAGTAGCCGATCAGATCGCTGCCGAAGATCGGGTCGATGAGGGAATCCACCCGGGGTTTACCGGTTTCGGACTGGAGAACATCGGCGAGGGATTCGGTGTTGTCGATGATCCAGTCCTGCAGTTTCAGCAGCCATTCTTTGCGCCCGTTCGCGCCGATGGCCGCCCATTCGCGCTGGTGCTCGCGTAGTTCGGCGATTCGCGCCGTGACCTGCTCGGCCGGAGTATCGGGGACGCTGCCGACGATTTCGCCGGTGGCGGGGTTGAGGACTCGGATATCCGTGTCCGGGGGCCGGCCCGTGGCGGGCTCGGTATCGGGTCGTTCCGATTCGGTATCGGTCACTGCTGTTCTCCCACTGCATCGTGCTGGAACTGCTGGTGGCCGATCACAGTGGATCAGCGCACAGCACCGATCGTGACACAATTCATCGGTAACTGCCTCAGCATCTCACAGATGCGGGGCAGCTTCTCTGGGGCCACCGCGCCCGGTCGCGGCGTCCCGGTAATGCGTGGTTACAGGTTTTCCCGAGCCAGCCGGCGCAGTGGCGGTTCGGAGCTGGGCGGAACTCGCCGGTCGGGCAATTCTGTCAACAGAGTGGTGGTTGCCTCGGCGACCGCGGCCACTGCCTTGTCCACCGCGGGTTTGGTGGCCGAACTCAGTCCGGACAGGCCACCGACCTTGCGCACATACTGCTGTGCGGCGGCGTAGATCTCCTCCTCGGTGGCGGCGGGTTCCAGACCTCGCAAGACGGTGATGTTTCTACACATGAATGCACATTAGCGCCGGAACCGGTGCCGTGACAGGACAAGCCGAAAATGTGAAAACACATTGACCGGCCCGGGGTCGGACGGGGGTCCTACACTCACGGTATGGCTGCTGCCGGATTGCCCACGCCGACCCCCTTCCCCTATCCGGAGCTCGACAAGCGCGAGGAGGACCATTGGTCCGGCGCGCAGATCGACGATGGCCGCTTGCGGGCATTGTCGCTGGGCGCCTTCTACTCGGCGCGCTGGGACGCGTTCCACGACGAATTGCTGCTCGGCCCCGAACGTGACCATCCGCTGGGTGACCGCCGCGAACTGGCCATCGACACGCTCACCGGAGCCTGGGGAATCACCGACGGTACCGAGGCCCGCGCCTCGATGGAACAACTCCTCGAAGGTATGCACGCCCCGCTCTACGCCCTGGTCCACCCGCTGGTGACCGCCTCGTTGAACGCCAGCGAACGGGACCGGTTCGGTGAGCGCGCCGACCGGCACCGCGCCTTCCTCCGGCAGGTCGCCTCGTTCCGCGGTATCGACAATTCCGAAGCCCTGGTCCGCGACTACGACATCTGGTCCCAAGCGATCAAAATCGGTTTCACCGATCATCTGTCCCGCCCCCTGCCCGCCGATATCCACGCCTGGGATCTGGCGCGGGTGGTCGCGGTGGCCCGGATGGCCTATACCGCCGGCTATATCGAAGCGGATGTCGCCTGGGACTATCTGGCCCGCGCGCTACCGCTGGCCCAGCGCAAATACCGCAACTGGCGGCAGTTCGGTGACGCCTACCTCACCGGCTGGACCTACTGGCAGGCCTGTGAAGACCTGGCCGAACTCAAGGACGGCGGGGTGGACCGCCGACTCGAATTGTTACGACTATGGCTACGCCCGACCAGCCCTTGGCGGCGGATAGACCTGGTCTAGTGCGGGGTAGCGCGGCCCGGGGGGGGGGGGGGGGGGCGGGGGGGCGGGGCGCGGGGGGGGGGGGGCCCCCCGGCGGCCCGCCCGGCCGGCGGCTGCCGGGGGGCGGGGGGGGGGGGCGGGCGCGCGGGCGGCGCCCCGCGCGCGCCGGGCCCCGCGCCGCCCCCCCGCCCCCCCCCCCCCCCCCCCCCGGCCGCGCTACCC